>NZ_BAAILN010000154.1:45366-66572 GCF_054589155.1 Burkholderia sp. 3C | reverse complement strand
GGCTCGGGCTGGCGATCGTGCGCACGATCGTCGAGCGCACCGGGGCGAGCATCGAGCTGGGCGATGTCGAGCCGAGCGGGTTGCGGGTGACGGTGACGTTGCCGCGGGCGGTATAAGCCGCCGGGCGCGGGCCGGGGCGGTTGGCGGGCGGTTTTTCCGGCGGCTTGCCGGATGCTCGTCGGGTGGCGACAGCCGTTGTGGGCGGGTTGCCGGCCGCTTGCAGGGGCTGCCTGCTACCGTGCCTCAGCCGCTTGCTTCCCGCCGTTCGCTGCCCGCCTGCTCTGCCCGCTCCCGAGCCTCAGCCGCTGACTTCCCGCCGCTCGCCGCTCGCCGCTTGCCGCCGCTGCCCGCTCCCGAGCCTCAACCGCTTACTTTCCACCGTTCGCCGCTGCCGGCGCATCCGTCCCCAACCCCTCCCATCCGCCGCCGAGCGCCACCGTCAGATCCACCGCCGCCGCGATCCGCTGCGCGTCGATCCGGTCGACCTGCTGCTGGTTCGACAGCGCGATCGTCTGCGCCGTCACCACGTCGAGATAACTGACCGCGCCCGCGTCGAAGCGGTTCGTGGTCAGCTTCAGCGCCAGGTCGGCGGCATCGGCCGCGCGCCGCGCGCTGTCGGCCTCCGAGGCCAGCGCGTGCAGCGTGCTCAGGTCGTCTTCCACCTGCTGGAACGCGCTCAACACGGTTTGCCGGTAGTCGGCCACGGCGCCGTCATATTGCGCGGTCGCGCCGTGCAGCGCGGCGCGGCGCCGGCCGCCGTCGAACAGCGTGCCGACCAGTTGCGGCCCGAGCGACCAGAACAGGCTCGGCGCGGTCAGCCATGGCCCGAACGCCGCGCTCTCCAGCCCGGCGCTGGCACTGAGCATCAGGTCGGGGAAGAACGCCGCGCGCGCCGCGCCGATCTGCGCGTTGGCGGCGGCGGTGCGCCGCTCGGCCGCCGCGATGTCGGGCCGCCGCTCCAGCAATTGCGACGGCACGCCGGGCGGAATCGCCGGCACCGTGAGCGCCTGCACGCGCGGGGCATTCGTAAACGTCGACGCGCTTTCGCCCACCAGCGTGGCGATCGCGTGTTGCAGGCGTGCGCGCTGCGCGCCGATGTCGGTGGCCTGGGTGCGCGCCGCTTCGTATTGCGCGCGAGCCTGGGCGACGGCCGAGGCGTCGATCGCGCCGTCGGCGAGCTGCTGTTCGAGCAGTTGCAGCGCGCGGCCGTAGGCGGTCACGGTGCGGTCGAGCAATTGCTGTTGCGTGTCGAGCGAGCGCAGCGCGAAGTAATCGGTGGCGAGTTGCGCGCCGATCGCGAGCCGCACCGCGGCCACGTCGGCCTCGCTGGCCGACGCGTTGGCTTGCGCATTGGCCACCGCGTCGCGAATCCGGCCGAACACGTCCGGCTCCCAGCTTGCGGAGACGCCGGCCATGTAATCGGTGGTGGTCTTGCCGGCCAGCGACGAGCCGGCCTTGTTCTGCGAGACGCGCGCGCGGTTCGGCGTGGCGCCGGCCGTGATGGTCGGCAGGAAGCCGGCGCGCTGCTCGGCCACGGTGGCGCGCGCGGCGTCGAGATCGGCCAGCGCGCGCTTGAGCGTCTGGTTCGACACGTCGACGCGCGCTTCGAGCCCGTTGAGGTCGGCGTCGCCGAACGCGGTCCACCACGGGCCGCGCGCGGCGGCGTCGGCGGGGGTGGCCACGCGCCAGCCCGGCTGCGCCAGCGGCGCGCCGGCGTAGGCGGCGGGCATGTCGACGCTCGGGCGTGAGTAGTCGGGCAGCGTCGAGCAGGCGCCGAGCGACAGCGCGGCGAGGGCGGCCGTCAGGGCCGCGACGAGGGTGCGGCGGGCGGGGTGGGGGCGCGGAGCGGACATGAGTGGGTGCGCCTTTTAGTGCTGGGTGGTGGGGGCGGCGGCGGCTGAGGTCGAGCCTGAGTTCGAGCCCGAAGCCGGTGCCGAGCCCGAGCCCGAAGCTGCCGAAGCTGCCGAAGCTGCCGAAGCTGCCGAACCTGCCGAACCTGCCGAACCTGCCGAACCTGCCGAACCTGCCGAACCTGCCGAACCTGCCGAACCTGCCGAACCTGCCGAACCTGCCGAACCTGCCGAAGCTGCCGAAGCTGCCGAACCTGCCGAAGCTGCCGAAGCTGCCGAAGCTGCCGAACCTGCCGAAGCTGCCGAAGCTGCCGAAGCTGCCGAAGCTGCCGAACCTGCCGAACCTGCCGAACCTGCCGAACCTGCCGAACCTGCCGAACCCGCCGAACCCGCCGAACCCGCCGAACCCGCCGAACCCGCCGAACCCGCCGAACCCGCCGAACCCGCCGAAGCACCCGACGCCCCCTCACCCGGCACCGCCGTACGCGTCGTCGCCGTCACGCTGACCATCGTGCCTGCCGCCAGCGAATCGCCCGGGTTGTCGATCACGCGATCGCCCGCGCCGATCCCGCCGACGATCTCGACGCGCGTGCCGAAATCGCGCCCGATCCGAACCTGCCGCAACGCCGTGCGTCCGTCCTGGCCGACCACCGCGACGGTCACGCCGTCGGGCCGGTACAGCAGCGCGCTGACCGGCAATTCGAGCGCCGGGCTGGCGCTGGCGATGCTCAAATGCGCCTGCGCATAGGCGCCCGGCATCAGCGTGCCGTCGCGGTTGTCCACGTCGATCTCGACGCGCAACGTGCGCGTGACCGGATCGATCGCGCCGCTGCTGCGCGCGACGCGGGCCGCGAAGCGCCGCCCCGGATATTGAGGAGAACCGAGGTAGACGCCGGTGCCGGTCGTCACGTTCGCGGCGCTGTCCTGCGGCACGTCGACGAACACGCGCAACGTATCGGTCTGCTGAACATGGAACAGCTCGCCCGTCTGGCCGGGCGAGCCCGGCGTGCCGCCCGCCGTCACCAGCGTGCCGACGTCGACGTTGCGCGCCGTGACCACCCCCGAGAACGGCGCGCTGACCGTCTCGAACGACACGAGCTGCGCCAGGTGCGCGACGTTCGCCTGCGCGGCCGCGAGCAGCGCGCGCTTGGCGTTCATGTCGGCCGACTTGGTGTCGGCGTCCTGCTGCGAGACCGATTGCGTCGTCAGCATCTGCTGCCAGCGCGCGGCCGTCGATTTCGCGTAATCGTAGTTGGCCTGCGCGACGGCCTCGTCGGCGCGCGCCTGCTTCAGTTGCGCGTCGAGATCGGGCGCGGCAATTTGCGCGAGCGTGTCGCCGGCCTTCACGTGCGCGCCGATGTCGGTCCGCCAGCGCGCGATGTAGCCGCTGGTGCGCGCGTAGATCGCGGCATCGGCGAACGGCGTCACCGCGCCCGGCAGGATCAGCTCCTGATCGGCCGGCGCCTGGCCGGGCATCACCACCGTGACGGGCAGCGCCTGCTGGGCCGCCACCTGCGTGTGCTGCGCGGCGCTCGCCGCCACGCGCGGCACGATGCCGGCGGCGAGCAGCGCGGCGAAGCCGGCCGCGAGCGCCAGCGGCAGCACGAGCGAGCGGCGGCGCGGCGGGGTGGCCGCGGCCTGGGCCGGAGCCTGCGCCTGAGCGTGGGAAGGCGCGGACGGCGGCGTGCGGTCGGCGGGATCGAAATCGTTCGTATCGTTCATGATCGGTAGGCGCGAAAGGGTAGCGGCGGGCTCAATGACGGCCGGCGGACGGAGCGGGATCGGCGGCGGGAGCGGCGGCGGGAGCGGCAGGAGCGGCCGGCGGCGCGGCGTCGCGCCGTTTCTCCAGCCAGGCGTGCACCATGCCGAACACCACCGGCACGAACAGCAGCGTGGACAGCGTGCCGAACGCCAGCCCGCCGATCACGGCGCGGCCGAGCGGCGCGTTCTGCTCGCCGCCGTCGCCGAGGCCCAACGCCATCGGCAGCATCCCGATCAGCATCGCCAGCGCCGTCATCACCACCGGGCGGAAGCGCGTGAAGCCCGCTTCGAGCGCGGCCTGCCACGGCGCCGCGCCGTCGCGCAGCATTTCGCGCGCCGCGTTGATCACGAGAATGCTGTTCGCGGTGGCGATGCCGATACACAGGATCGTGCCGGTCAGCGCGGGCACCGACAGCGTGGTGTGGGTGGCGAACAGCATCCACGCGATGCCGGCCAGCGAGGCGGGCAGGCCGCTGACGATCACGGCCGGGTCGAGCCACGACTGGAAGTTCACCACCATCAGCAGATAGACCAGCGCGATCGCGAACGCCAGCCCGGCCAGCAGGCCCGAGAACGACGTGTCCATCGCCTGCACCTGGCCGCGCAGCACGATCTTCGAGCCGGGCGGCAACTGGGCGCGCGCCGCGTCGACCAGCTTCGTCACGTCGGCAGCCACGCCGCCGAGGTCGCGCGCCTGCGTCGACGCATAGAGGTCGAGCACCGGCTGCACGTTGTAGTGCGACACCACCGCCTGCTGGCTTGCGCGCGCGAACGTGCCGAGCCCGCCTAGCAGGTTGCGCGGGGCCGCGCCGGCCGGCGTCGCGCCGGTGCCCGGCGGCGACGGCAGCGGCAGGTTGGCGAGCGACTGCAGCGAATCGATCGCGTATTGCGGCGCTTCGATCGCGATCGGGTAGCTCACGCCGTTGCTCGGGTCGAGCCAGAAATTCGGTGAGGTCTGCGAACTGCCCGACAGCGCGATCAGCAGGTTCTGCGAGACGTCGCGCTGCTGGAGGCCGGCCAGGATCGCGCGGGTGCGGTCCACGTTCACGTTGATGGCCGGCTCGTCGCCGGGCTGTTGAATCCGTGCATCGACGAGGCCCGGCACGCCGCGCAGTTGCGCGAGCAGGCGGTTGGCCACCTGGCGGTTCGCGTCGAGCCGGTTGCCGACGATCTGGATGTCGATCGGCGAGGGCAGCCCGAAGTTGAGGATCTGGCTGACGATGTCGGCCGGCAGGAACGCGAACGTGATGCCGGGGAACGCCTGCGTCAGCGCGTTGCGAAGCTCCGCCACGTACTGCGCGGTGGGGGGATGGCCGGCCTTCAGCGAGATCATCACGGTGGCGTCTTCGGTGCCGATCACGCCGCTCGAATCGTAGGTCAGGTTGATGCCGCTGACCGGCACGCCGATGTTGTCGAGCATCGAGGCGATCTGCGCCGGCGGGATGGTCGCGCGGATCTTCGCCTCGACCTCGTCGGTCAGGCGCGCCGTCTGCTCGATGCGCGTGCCGGTGGGCGCACGCAGGTGCAGGCGGATTTCGCCGGTATCCACGGCCGGGAAGAAATCGCGGCCCGCGAACGCGAACAGCGAGGTGGACGCCAGGCAGGCCAGCACGAAGCCGATCACCACCGCGCGGCGGTAACGGATCGCGCCGTCGAGCAACGCACGGTAGCGCGCGCGCACCGCCTCGAAGCGGCGCTCGAAGCGGCGCTGGAAGCGCGCGAAGCGGCCGGTGGCGGCGGGGTTCGGCGCGCGCAGCAGCCACATCGCGAGCGTCGGCACCAGCGTGCGCGAGAGCAGATACGACGCCGCCATCGCGAAGATCACCGCCTCGGCCATCGGCACGAACAGGTAGCGCGCCACGCCGGTCAGCAGGAACATCGGCGCGAACACGATGCAGATCGACAGCGTGGAAACGAAGGTCGGCACGGCGATTTCGCCCGCGCCGGTCAGGATCGCGTCCTCGAGCGGCGCGCCGCGTTCGAGGTGATGCGTGATGTTCTCGATCGCCACCGTGGCGTCGTCCACCAGAATGCCCACCGCGAGCGCGAGCCCGCCGAGCGTCATGATGTTGATGGTCTGGCCGAGCGCCGACAGCGCCAGCAGCGAACTGAGCACGGCCAGCGGGATCGACACCGCGATGATCAGCGTGGCGCGCCAGCTTCCGAGGAACAGCAGGATCATCAGCGCGGTCAGGCAGGCGGCGATCAGCGCCTCGCGGATCACCCCCTGGATCGCCGATTTCACGAACACCGACTGATCGCCGAGCGCCGTGATCTTCAGCGCCTTCGGCAGCCCGGCCGCGATCTGCGGCACCAGCGTCTTGACCTGCCCGATGATCGACAGCGTCGAGGCGCTGCCGGTTTTCTCCACCGTCAGCAGCGCGGCGCGCTTGCCGTCGGCGCGCACGATATTGGTTTGCGGCACGTAGCCGTCGCGCACGTGGGCCACGTCGCGCACGTAGATCACGTTGCCGTTGATGGCCTTTACCGGCAGGTTGTTCAGCGCGGCGATGGTCTGCGTGCTGCCGTTCATCTGCACGTTGTATTCGCGCGCGCCGATCTTGGCGGTGCCGCCGGGCAGGATCAGGTTCTGCGCGTTGACGGCGTTGACCACGTCGGATGGCGCGAGGCCCTTGGCCTGCAGCGCGCGCGGGTCGAGGTCCACCACGATCGAGCGCACCTTGCCGCCGTACGGCAGCGGCACCGACGCGCCCTGCACGGTCGCGAGCTGGGTGCGGATGAAGCTGTTGCCGAGGTCGTAGAGCTGCTGCTCGGGCAGCGTGGTGCTCGACAGCCCGAGCTGGAGGATCGGCACCGTCGAGGCGCTGTACGTGATGATGTTCGGCGGCAGCGTGCCGGGCGGCATCAGGCGCAGGATCGACGCGGAATTGCTGGCCGCCTGCGCGATCGCGCGGTTGATGTCCGCGCCGGGGTGGAAGAACACCTTGACCACCGACACGCCGTTCAGCGACTGCGATTCGATGTGCTCGATGTCGTCCACGTCGGACGTCAGCGCGCGTTCGTAGATCGAGGTGATCCGGTGCGCCATGTCCTCGGCCGACAGGCCGTTGTATTGCCAGACGATGCTGACGACGGGGATGTCGATGTTCGGGAAGATGTCGGTCGGCGTGCGCAGGATGGCGAGCGGGCCGCCGAGGGCGATCAGCAACGCGAGCACGACGAACGTATAGGGCCGGCGCAAGGCCAGCCGGACGATCCACATGGCGGTTCCTTCCGGGCAGGGGCAGGGGGAGCGGGGCGGCGTGGATGCCGCGACGGAAGGCGCCAGTGTGGTGGCGCGGCGGCGTCCCCGCTCTGACGCGCACATTACGAAAGCGTCATGTGCGCGGATTGCGGTTTTGTCATCCGATCGTCAAGTTCGCGGCAAGGCGCGGCGACCAGAATCGTTTCCGTCGGCCCGCTTTCCATTCCATCGCGCTGTATTCGATTGGGATTGCCAAGCATCGAGGCCGCTTTATCGACGGACGACGGAGGTGACTCATGAACAAGACGATTCGCGGGATCGCGGCGCTGGCCGCGGCAGGGATGGCTTCGCTGGCGCTGGCTGCACCGGCCATGGCCAAGGTGGACAACAACGGGCTGACGCGGGCGCAGGTGCATGCGCAACTGGTGGACGCCCAGCGCGACGGGCTGGTGCCGGCGCGCGACGGCGACTATCCGCCGTCGGCGCAATCGATCGAGCGCAGCCGCGAGCTGTACGCGATCTCGCATCACGCCGCATACAGCGAATCGGGCGCGCGTGCAGCGGCGAGCGAATGAAAAAAGCGGGCCGAGCCGCCCGCTTTTTCGTTTCGGATGCGCCGGAGCCAACCCGACGCCTGGTACTGCATGCCTTGAGGCTTACTGATAGAAGTTCATCGTCAGCATTGCCGAACGGCCCGGCGCCCACGATGCGTAGATCGGGTAGGCGGTCGCGAAGTACTTCTTGTCGAAGATGTTCTGCACGTTCAGTTGCAGGTCGATCGACTTGGTCACGTGGTACGTGGCCGCCGCATCGAAGCGCGCGTAGCCGGGTGTCCACTTGCTGGCGGTGGCGGCCACCGACGCGTAGGTCAGGCTGGAGATCGTTGCGCCCGCACCCACATTCAGCTTCGGCAGCGCGTCGTAGCTGGTCCACAGCGTGAAGTTGTGTTTCGGCACCATCACCATCGGCAGGCCGGAGGCGGTCGGGCTGCCCGGGCCGGCGTTGGTCGTGACGGCGTTCAGGTACGAGTAGCCGCCGAACACGTGCCACTTGCGCGTGACGTCGCCGGCAAAGCCGAACTCGAAGCCGCGCACCCGTTGCGAACCGGCGTTGACCGTGTGGCCCAGGCCGTCGGACACGCGGGCGTTGGTCTTGTCCGTCTGGAACAGCGCGGTGGTCAGCGACAGGCGCTGGTCGAGCACGTCCCACTTCGCGCCCACCTCGATGTTGCGCGAGCGTTCCGGCGCGAGATCCTGGTTGGTCGCGACCAGCTGATCGGTGCCGCCGCCGATGCCGGCGTTCGAGCCCGGCGGGTTCGACGAGGTGCCGTACGAGGTGTACAGGCTGACGGTTTCGATCGGCTTGAACACCAGGCCGAACTGATAGCTGAACAGGTTCGCCGTGTTGGTCAGGTCGGCCACGCCGGCCTGCTGGGCGCGCACGTCGTAGCGGTCGTAGCGCAGGCCCGCGTTGAAGCGCCAGCGCTCGGACAGGCGCACCGTGTCGAACAGGTAGGCCGACGCCATGTCGGTGCGGGTGTTGGTGGTCGGGCCGGGGAAGGTCTTGTCGCCGTTCAGCAGCAGGTTGCCCGTCCACGGGTTGTTCGGGTTCCAGCTGCCGAGCGGCGTGCAGTTGAACGCCACCGTGCACGGGCCGCCCGAGCGGATGTTGTTGCCCTTCGAATCGCTGACCAGATAGCCCTCGTAGCGGCTCTGTTCGTGGCTGAACTCGATGCCGCCCGTCAGCGTGTGCTCCATGCCGAACAGCGTGGCCTTGCCGGTCAGCTCGGTCTGGTTGGCGATGTTGTTGGTCGCGTACTTGCCGCTCTTGGCCTGCAGCGAAATGATGTTCGAGGTGGGCGAGGTCAACTGCGGGTTGGTGGCCACGTAGTCGAGCGTCGAGCGGCCCACCACCGTGGTGTTGCGCAGCTTCCAGCCGCCTTCGAGGCGATGCTCGACGCGCACTTCGGCGGTGTCGGTCTGGCCGTAGCGGTAATCGCGGTTGTTCTGCCCGTAGAACAGGCCGCGATCCGACTGCACCGGCGTGCCGCTCGCGCGGAACGGCACGCTGAAGTCGGGCATGTCATAGCTGTTCAGGTGGTAGTAGCTGACCGTCACCTGGGTCGGCGTGTTCAGGCCGAACGTGACCGACGGCGCGATCCCCCAGCGCTTGCTGTACACATCGGTGCGGCCGGCCTGGTCGGCGTCGTGGCCCATCACGTTCAGGCGCACCGCCGTGGTGTCGTTGAGCTTGCGGTTCACGTCGAGCGTGGCGCGCTTGTAGCTGTCGGTGCCGAAGCCGATGCTGCCGTTGGTGAAGTTGTCGTTCTTCGGCGCCTTGGTGACGATGTCGATGCTGCCGCCCACCGAGCCGCGCCCCGCATAGACCGAATCCGGGCCCTTGACCACGCTGATCTGCTCGATGTCGAACGTCTCGCGGTTTTGCACGCCCGAATCGCGCATGCCGTCCACGAAGATCGAGTTGCGCGATTCGAAGCCGCGGATCACCGGGCGGTCCGCCGACGGGTTCGCCGCCGCGTCGCCGCCGAGGAACGTGATGCCCGGCACCGTGCGCAGCGCGTCGGCGAAGGTCGTCACGTTTTTCTCGCGCATCACTTCCTCGGGAATCACCGTGACCGAGCGCGGCGTGTCGAGCAGCGGCGCGGTGAACTTGAACGAGGGCAGGGCGCGCGTCTGCATCTCCGCTTGCGCCTTGACGGACACGGTCGGCAGCGTGGCGCTGCGCGTTGTGGAGGACTGCGAAGCGCTTTGCGAAGCCGAAGCGGCGGGTACGGCGCCCGTCGAGGTGGTGGCAGGGGCGGCGGCCGGGGCGGTTTGCGCGACCGCGACGAGCGGCGCGAGGAACACGGTGCAGGCCAGGGCCGAAACGAGCGCGCGAGGCTTCGTATTGAGCGAAGTAGACATGGGCGAGAGGGCGGTGGTGTCGAAAAACGGCGTGTCGCGGGGGCAATCTCGCCCGCTGAATATTGATCTTAATGAGAATGATTCGTGATTGCGTTCCGGATTGTATTGATTTCGAAATGCTTTGTAAACGAATGTTGTAAAAAATCGACTCGACCATTCTTCTGAGCAAAATCAAGGCGGAACGGCGGTTTCCGGGCAATCGCGTGGTACGCGCGCGGGGTGGTGAAGAGAGGTGGGAAAGAATTGGCAAGAATGAATCGCCAGTGAATATGACGATTACGGATAGATGGCGCACGGTCGGCAGGGCGTCCCGGCATTGCGCTTCGAGCAAGTTTGTATTGCGGGTGGTGCGGCCGCCGTTAACGCCACGTTAACGTCGCGGCGCTCATGCTGCGTCTCCGTGCCGCGTTGGCGGCCACCGTCCACGCAGAGTGATTGGGGGAGCGGACGCATCTCGTGCGCTCCCCGTCTCACTCTTTTACGACCCGGCCTGCTGGCCGGGTCTTTTTTTGCCTGTGCGCGTGCCGATGCCCGCTTCAGGCCTTGCCGCCGGGCTGGTCCAGGGTGGCGAGCAAGGCCGCGAGCGCCTGCTTGCAGGCGGCCGCGTCGGGCTTGCTCGCGCGCAGGGCGGACAGCGCGTGGTCGATCGCGTCATCCACGCGGTGCCAATCGGCGGCGGCGCGCGGCTTCAGCGACGGCTCGGCGCCGTCCCACTTCGTTTCGAGATCCTTGATGCGCGCCTTCGCGCCGGGCAGGTTGCCGGCGTCGACGAGCTTCGCCGTGTCGGCGGCGATGGTGC
This sequence comes from Burkholderia sp. 3C, assembly GCF_054589155.1. NCBI lineage: Bacteria > Pseudomonadati > Pseudomonadota > Betaproteobacteria > Burkholderiales > Burkholderiaceae > Burkholderia > Burkholderia sp. 3C. Next base: position 56,033 of record NZ_BAAILN010000154.1, on the reverse strand, counting down.
GGAAGCCGGACAGATCGCCGAGCTTCGACGGCGCGGCGGTGGCGGCCTGGGCCGCTTGTGCGCCGGGGATCGCGCCGGGCACGAACGGCAGCGCGACGAAGGCGCCGAACGACAGCGCGACGGCGAGCAGGGGCGTGGACAGATGACGGATGGTGCGGGAATGCATAGCAGGACTCCTGATGAATGGGCGGCCGGCGGGCCGCCGATGAACAAGCGAATGAATGACCGAAGGCAGCGAACCGATCAGGCTGCCGCGCTGGAAGACCCGCCGCGCCGGTGCGCGATGCTCAACGCGCCCACCAGCAGCACGATCACGACCAGGAACGCGAGGCTCGTATACACCGTGCCCCAGCCGAGGCCGCCGTATTCGCGCGCCTGCGAGAGCAGGTCGCCGAGCGAGGCGCCGAGCGGACGCGTCAGCACGTAGGCGATCCAGAACGCCAGCACGCGCGGCATGCCGAGCCAGGCCGCGAAGCCGGTCAGGGCGATCAGCGCCGCGCAGGCCAGCACGCCGAGCTGGAAGCCCATGCCGAGCGCCTCGGTGGCCAGGTCGCCGGCCGCCGTGCCGAGCGCGAACGTCAGCAGGATCGCGGCCCAGTAGAAGGTTTCGCGGCGCGTCGTGACGATCGTCTCGAACGACAGCGTGCCCTCGACGCGATACCAGATCGCGAATGCAGCGGCCAACGCCACGGCGAAGCAGGCGCTGCTGGCATGGAGGCTGACGTGCAGGCCGTCGGTCAGCGCGTCGGTGATCTGCGTGCCGACCACGCTGACCAGCACCACGTTGAGCCAGTAGATCCACGGCACGTAGGCGCGGGTGCGGAACTGCGCGGTCAGCGCCGCCGCGAGCAGGAGCAGCATCACCCCGCCCGTGATCGCGGTGCCCAGGCCGACGTTGACGGCCAGGTAATCCGCGCCGGTTTCGCCGACGGTGGTGGTGAGTATCTTGATCACCCAGAAGGCGAGCGTGACGGGCGGTACTTTATTGAGCATCCGGGCGGCGTCGCCGGTGCGGGGCGTTGTCATCGAAATCACGGGAGTCTCCACGGTCGCGTGCGCGATCCGGGCGGACCGCGACGCCACTGTGCCGCCGCGCAGCTTAAGCGAAGCTTACGAAGTCATTTCTGTTGCGAGGGCGTCGCCGTTAAGGTCGAGTTAACCGCGAACCCGGAAGATGGGTCGTGGATGTCGAGCGAGGTGCTCGCTGCATTGACTGCCGATTCGTTCGCATCCCTTTTCTTCTGGAAATTACAAAGGAATCCATATCATGAAAAAGCGGCTTGCCTCGATCCTTGCCTTCTCCGCGCTTGCCTCGGTCGGCGTTGCCCATGCCGACGTCACGCATCTGACCTCGCGCGACAGCGTGAAATCGGAACTGGTGCGCCTTGAACAGGTGGGCTACAACCCGGCGCACAAGTCGGACAATTATCCGAACGACATTCAAGCCGCCGAAGCGAAGCTCCACGCGCAGGATGCGATGGCCGCCAATGGCGCGCCGCGCGATACGTCGGGTTACGGCTATGCGCCGGCCGGGACGTCGCAAGGCGGCACGGTGGCGCATCTGGGCGATCGCGACGGGTTGTATACGCATCACTGATGGCGGCGTGCCGTTTCATCCAGCCGCGCGACGCGCGACCGGGCCTCATCGGCCCGGCCCGCGTCAGGTTTCCGAAGTGTGTCGATGCTGCCGTCAGGCAGTTGAACTGAAAGGCCCCGAAGTCGCTTGCACGACGACGGGGCCTTGTCGTTTCATCGGCAGCCGGAAGCCGGCGGCCGTCAATCGCTGCGGCCCCCACCTTGCACCCGCAACAACATCCGCAACACCACCGGCAGCACCACCAGCACCAGCGGCAACTGCACCACCAGCCCCGAAATGATCGCGACCGCCAGCGGCTGCTGCATCGCCGAGCCCTGCCCCAGCGCGAACGCCAGCGGCAGCAGCGCCAGGATCGCGGCGATGGTGGTCATCGCGATCGGCCGCAGCCGGTTGCGGCCGGCGAGGATCAGCGCCTCGTCCACCGGCATGCCGTCCTCGTGCACCAGCGAGCGGAACTCGGACACGTAGAAGATCGCCACCTCGGTCACGATGCCGATGATCATCGTCATCCCCATCATCGCGGAGATGTTCAGCTCGATGCCGGTCAGCCACAGCCCCACGAACACGGCGCCAGCCGCGAGCAGCGGCATCGCCAGCACGGCCAGCGCGATGCGCAGCCGCTCGTACAGGAACAGCAGCAGCGCGAACACCAGCGCGAGCGCGGCGCCGAACACGGCCAGCAGCCCGCGAAACGCGATCTGCTGCTGCTGATACAGCCCGCCCAGCTCGTAGTACACGCCTGGCGGCAGCAGCGACGGCGTGGCGAGTGCGTGCTGCACGTCGGCGATGGTCGAGCCGAGGTCGCGGCCGTCGATGCGCGCGGTCACGGCCACCATCCGCTTGAGGTTGTCGCGGCTGATCTCGGGCTGGCCGCTGACGGTTTCGGGCGTGGCCACGCGCGACAGCGCGAACAGGTGCCCGTCGGGCGCGCGGATCGACAGCCGGCCGAGTTCGGTATCGGTCAGGCGCCGCGCGCCGGCCACCTGCACGCGCACGCCGATCGTCTTCGGCCCGACCTGGTATTGCGTGGCGACGCTGCCCTGCACCATGTCCGACACTTGCTGCGCGATGGCCTGCGGGTCCACGCCCTCGGCCGCGGCGGCGTCGGCGCGAATGCGCAGGTCGAGCGCGTCGCCGGCCGGGTTGATGCCGTCGTTCACGTCGACGATGCCGGGGATCTTGCCGATCTGCGCGGCCACATGCTGCGCGGTGGCGTCGAGCACGGCGGTGTCGTCGGCGTAGATCTTGATCTGCACCGGCTGCGGCACGGCGGTCAGGTCGCCGATCAGATCCTCCATCAACTGCGCCAGCTCGATGCTGACGCCGGGCACCTGCGCGTCCACCTGGGTGCGGATTTCCTCCATCACCTTGTCGATCGGCTCGCGGTCGCCCGACTTCAGGCGGATGAAGAAGTCGCCCTTGTTCGGCTCGTTGAGATCGCCGCCGAGGCCCGCGCCGGTGCGTCGCGAATAGGTATCGACGTTCGGGTTGGCACGCACGATGGTTTCGATCTGCTTCATCAGCCGATCCGTTTCGGTCACCGAAGTACCGGGCGCGGTGTGATAGTCGAGCACGAAACCGCCTTCGTCCATCGACGGCATGAAGCCGCTGCCCACCTGCGTATAGGCGAACGCCGAGGCGGCCAGCAGCGGCACCACGCCGAGCAGCACCAGCAGCGGCCGCGCGCTCACGCGCGTCACCAGCGCCAGGTAGCGGCGGTTCAGCCAGCCGCCGAGCCGCGTTTCGGGATGTTCCTCGGCATCCTTGGCAGTCAGCCAGCGGTCGCAGAGGATTGGAATCGCCAGCCAGGTGACGAGGAACGAGATCAGCAGCGCGCTGGCCATCGTCACGGACAGCGCCTTGAAGAACGCGCCGGTCACGCCCGACAGGAACGCCAGCGGCACGAAGATGATCAGCGTGGCGGCCGACGAGCCGGCCAGCGGGCGCGTGAATTCGAGCGCGGCGCGCATCACGCGGCCGTGGAAGCCATGTTCGTTCGGCTCGCGCATGCGCCGTGCGATGTGCTCGATCATGACGATCGCGTCGTCGATCACGAGGCCCACTGCCGCGGCCATGCCGCCGAGCGTCATGATGTTGAAGCCCATGCCGGCCACCTTCAACAGCAGGATGGTGGCGGCCATCACGATCGGCACGAGCGCCACGGCGATCAGCGTGATCTTGATGTTGCGAAGGAATACGAACAAGGTGGCGGCGGCGAGCAGCACGCCGATCAGGATCGCGTCGCGCACGCTCGACGCCGAGGCCACCACCAGTTCGCTCTGGTCGTACCAGTTCGCGAGATGCACGCCGGGCGGCATCTGTTTGGCGAAGCCGGCGAGCTTGGCGCGGATCTCGCCGGCCATCGCCACGCTGTTCGCGCCGGGCTGCTGGTAGACGTTGACGAGCACGGCATCGCGGCCGTCGGCGGTCACGCGGATCCACTGCGGAACCACGCCGCGCGTGACGCTGGCCACGTCGCCGAGCCGCACCTGCGTCGCGCCGCTGGTGGACACCACCACGTCGCGCAGCGCATTCAGGCCGCTGAACGCCGCATCGGCCACCACCAGATAGAGCTTGTCGTGATCCTCGATGCGGCCGGTCGCCATCAGCACGTTGCCCGCGCCCACCGCGCGCGACACGTCGGCCACCGACAGCTTGTAGGCCGCCAGCCGCTGCGGATCGACGGCCACCTGCAGTTCGTCCTGCGCGCCGCCCGTCACGTCCACGCGCGCCACGCCGCCCACCGCCGACAGCAGCGGGCGCAACTGGAACTGCGCGAGATCGCGCAACTGCGACAGCGATTGGGTGGTCGAGGTCAGGCTGTAGGCGATCACCGGGAACACGGTCGGGTCCATCCGGCGCACCTGCATGCTGGTGCCGGGCGGCAATGTCGACATGATTTCGGCGATCGCGGCCTGTGCCTGCAAGGTGGCCTGCGCCATGTCGGTGCCCCAGCCGAAGTTCAGCGAGATCTCGGCCGCGCCGCGGCTCGTCTTCGATTCGACATCCTGAACATTGGGCACGCGCCGCAACGCTTCTTCCACCGGCATCGTGACCAGCGCGGCCATCTGTTCGGCCGGGCGGTCGCCGGCGTCGAGCGACACCACCGCGCGCGGGAACGCCACGTTCGGGAACAGCGAGATCGGCAACTGCATTGCGGTCAGCGCGCCGGCGATCGCGAGCAGCGCGATCACGAACAGCAGCGAGCGGCGGTGCGCCTGCATCCATTGGCCTGCGTTCATCGCTTGACGCCCCCGGTGGTGCGCACGGCCGCGCCGTCCGTCAGTTCGTAGTTGCCCGACACCACGATCGGCCAGTCGGCGTGCAGCGGGCCGTCCACGCCGTAGCCCTGCTCGTTCTCGACGCGCGCGGCGACGGCGATGCGATGCGCGCGCGCGTCGGGGCTGACCTGGAACAGCCACGCGCCCTTCGCGTCGCGCAGCACGGCCGCGCGCGGCACGATCCACCAGGTGCCGGAGTTCGCCGCGATGTCGGCGCGCACGCGGGTGCCGGGCAGCAGCGCGCTGCCGGCCAGCGGCACGGCCGCGCCCACATCGACGAGCTGGCTTTGCGGATCGATCGACGCGCCCACCACCGTGATGCGGCCCGTGACGGGCGCGCCGGCGCGGGCGGACAGGCCGGCGAGTTTGACCGTGTCGCCCGGATGCAGCGAGGCGGCATCGGCCGGCTCGACGCCGAGCATGACGTTGGCGGCGGCCTTGGCCGCGTCGTTGCCGTTGCCGGCGCTCACGCCCACCAGTTGCGCGAGCGCCGTGCCGGCCTGGATCTGGTCGCCGGGTGTCGCGCTGATCTGCGACACCACCGCGTCGGCGGAGGCGGCCACGGTATGCGGGCCGGCGGCGATGCCGAGCCGCGCCTGCGCATCGAGCGCCTGCCGCGCATCGGTATCGGCCTTGCTGGCGGCGGCCAGTTGCGAGGCGGTGGCGAGGCCGTCGTGCAGCATCGCCTCGGTGCGCATGCGTTCGTCGCGCGCCAGCTTGGCGGCGCTTTGCGCCTGCGCGAGCGCGGTCACGGCGGCCGGATCGGCCTCGACCACGAACAAGCCCGCGCCGCGCGCGACGCGCTGGCCCGGTTGCACGAGCACGCGCGTGACGCGCGCCACGTAAGGCAGGCTGACGGTGACGGCGTTTTCGGCCGAGGCGGCCACCACGCCGTAGGAGCGGATCTGGTTCGACGCCTGGCCGCGCGTGACATGCGCGAGTTCGACGGTCACCGTGGGGTGTGTGTCGGCGTGGGCGAGGGCGGGAGCGAGCAGCGTGGCCAGGGTCGCGGTCAGCACGGCGAGGTGCGGCGCGGCGCGGAAATGCGATGAGAAGGGCATGGGCGGAATCGGTTGCAAGGTCGGGAGGGCGAGAGGGCGCGCGGCGCGGCCGCGCATCGGTCGGCGCTTAACGGGCAGCATTCAACGGGCGGCTAGCGGCGGCTCGGTATCGGTCGGAGCGTGGAGGGTTGGCGATCCTGACGAATCGGACGGCGCACCGGGGTCGGGAATCGCCGCGCCGAGCATCGCCTGCAGGCCGATGCGTTGCTCGGCCAGCGCTTCCTGCTGGGTGGCCGCGTCGATGCGCCGGGCCAGCGCGGCGGTGGCGGCGTCGGTCATCTGTTGCAACGTGATGTCGTGCGTGGCGTAGGCGCTGCGCGCGCGTTGCCCGGCGGCGTCGAGCGCGGGCAGCGCCGCTTCGGCGCGCGCCAGTTGCGCGGCCGACAGCGCCGTGTCGGCGCGCAGGTGGGCGATGTCGGCGTAGGCCGCGTTCAGGCGCGTGGCGTATTCGTCGGCGAGGCGCTGGCGGGTGGCCGTCTCGATCGCGATATTGCCGCGATTGCGGTTGAACACCGGCAGCGAGAAGTTGATCTGGAAGCCGCTCGAATAGATCTCCGAGGTATCGCGCGAGCGGTTGAAGCCCACCTGCAGGCTCGGGAACTGGTTCAGCACCGCCGCGCGCAGCTTCTGCTCCTGCGCGGCGTAGCCGGCCTCCAGCGCGATCAGGTCGGGGCGGCGCGACGGCAGCGCGGCCACGGCGGCATCGAGCGTCGCATCGGGCAGCGGCGCGATCGTGTCGCTGCCGGTCAGCGTCAGCGTCACGTCGGGCGCCAGGCCGAGCAGCAGGTTCAGATCGTGATGCGTCTGCGCCTGCGCGTGGCGCATGTCGTTCGCCTGCCTGGTGGCGTCGGCGTAGGCCAGTTGCGCGGCGGTGGCCACGTCGTCGGTGGTGTCGTGGCGCGCGATCGCGCGCTGCGTCTGGTCGAAGCGGGTGCGGGCCAACTCGCGCTGCGCGTCGAGCAGCGGCAGCATCGCCGCCTGGAAGCGCGCCTTCACGAACAGTTGCTTGGCCTGCACCACCACCTGCCATTCCTGCCACAGCAGCGCGAGGTCGGTCTTGCGTGCGGCCGCGTCGGCGGCCTTGCGGTTCGCGCCGCGCGTGACGATCGCCATCACGTCCATCGCCAGGCCATACGCGAACGCGCGGCCCAGCCCGACCTGGCCGGGGTAGTCGCTCGACACGCTGATCTGCGGGTCGGGCAGCAGGCCCGCCGCGAACGCCTGCGCGTGGGCGATGCCGAGATCGTCGCGGGCGAGGCGCAGGTCGGGGTTGTTGGCCACGGCCAGCATCGCCACTTCGTCGATGTCGAAGCCGTCGCTCGGATCGAAGCGATGCGCGGCGAGCGCGGGCGAGGGCATGGCGGCCGGATCGATGGTGAGGCGGGCGAGGCCGGCGGTGGTGGTGAAGCTGGCTTGCCGCGCGAGCGGCTGCGGCCGGTACGACACGCAACCCGCTGTGAGCAGCAGGCACGCGGCGGCCAGCGCGCCGAGCATCCGCCTGGCGTGACGGTGCGGTTCGGGGCGGCGCACCGGATGAGGACGGACTCGGGGCAATCTGGGCTCCTTGGGATCGGCGATGACGAGTGGCGGATTGTCGGAGGGCCAGCATTAAGGGAGCCTTAACAATCGGTGCCGGGTCGCGGCGGCGCCACGGGTGCGACAGCGCGCCGCTCGGGCCCTTGGCGCGGGGCCGGCGATGCTAAGGCGGCGCTAAGGATCGGCTGCCTAAGATTCGTGTTTATCGAGCGCCCGAGTTGCGGGCGCGACATGTTTACGGAACAGGCACCATGCGCGTATTGCTCGTCGAGGACGATCCGCTGATCGGCAGCGGGCTGGAAGAAGGACTCCGCCACGAAGGCTTCGCGGTGGACTGGGTGCGCGACGGCGATGCGGCCACGCTCGCGCTGCGCACCACGCCGTACGGGCTGCTGCTGCTCGATCTCGGGTTGCCCGGCAAGGACGGCCTGGCGCTGCTGACCTCGCTGCGCCGCCGCGACGATGCGCTGCCCGCCATCGTGATCACCGCGCGCGACGCCGTGACCGACCGCATCGCCGGGCTCGACGCGGGCGCCGACGACTATCTCGTCAAGCCGTTCGTGCTGGAAGAACTGCTGGCGCGCATCCGCGCCGTGAACCGCCGCCACGCGGGCCGCGCGCAGACCACGCTGTCGGCCGGCGCGCTGCGGCTCGATCCGGCGCGTCATCAGGTCTGGCTGTCGGGTGACGAGGTTGCGCTGTCGCCGAAGGAATTCGTGATGCTGCACGAGCTGATGGTCGAGCCGGGCGCGGTGATCTCGCGCGAGCAGTTCGAGGAGCGGCTCTATAGCTGGGGCGAGGAAATCGAGAGCAACGCCGTGCAGGTGCATATCCACAACCTGCGCAAGAAGCTCGGCCATGTCGCGATCCTGACGGTGCGCGGCGTGGGCTACCGGATCGGCGAGGCGGCATGAGCGCGTCGCCCGTGCGCCGGCTCGTCACGTCGCTGCGGGGCCGGCTGCTGATGTGGCTGCTGCCCGCCGCCTGCGTGGTCGGGTTGCTGGCGAGCGCGGGCACCTACTGGGCCGCCGTGCGCGAGCTCGATTTCCTGCTCGACGATCAGTTGCGCAGCGTGTCGCAACAGGTGGAGATCAACCAGCACGGCCTGCCCGCGTTCGCCGGCCACGGCGGCATCGCGGCGCCTGTGCGCAAGCTCAACGACGCCGACGACGTGGTGCTGCAACTCTGGCGCGACGGCCAACTGGCGTTCACGACCGACCCCGGCATCGTGCTGCCGCCGCCCGGGCCGCCGGGGCTGGCCACGCTCGAGGCCAACGGACAAAGTTGGCACACCTACATACGCGAGAGCGGCGGCACGATGATCCGCGTCGCGCAGCCGCGCACCGCGCGCTGGGATGCGCTGGCGCGCATCGCCATCCATCTGCTGTGGCCGGTGCTGTCGCTGCTGCCGTTGCTCGCGATCGCGCTGTGGTTCGGCGTCGGCTACGGGCTGCGGCCGTTGAAGATGATCGCGGAAGGCCTGCGTCAGCGTCACGCCACCCACCTCGATCCGCTCGATACCGAAGCCGTGGCCGACGAGGTCAAGCCGCTGGCCGGCGCGATCAACGATCTGCTCGGCCGGCTCGACGAATCGTTCACGCTGCAACGGCATTTCATCGCCGACGCCGCGCACGAACTGCGCACGCCGATCATGGGCCTGTCGATCCAGGCGCAATTGCTCGGGCGCGCGACGAGCGATGCCGAGCGTGCGCGCATCGTCGCGCAGATCCAATCCGGCGCGACGCGGCTCGGCCATCTCGCCGAACAGTTGCTGACGCTGGCGCGGCTCGAACCGCGTCACGGCCCCGATGCGCAGGCGGCCGCGCATCGCAGCGTGGATCTCGCGGCGCTGGCGCGCTCGGTGGTCGGCGATCGCGCGCGGCTGGCCGATGCGCAGCAGGTGGATCTCGGCGCGGTGGGCGAGGGCGCGCTGCCGGTGCCCGGCAATGCCGACACGCTGCGCGTGCTGCTCAACAACCTGGTGGACAACGCGATCCGCTATGCGGGCGCCGGCGCCAGCGTGGACGTGCGCACGCGCCGCGCCGCCGACGGCGTGGCTGTCATCGAGGTGTGCGACACCGGCCCCGGCATCCCGGCCGCCGAGCGCGCGCGCGTGTTCGAGCGCTTCTATCGCGGCGTGGGCGCGCAGGGCGTGGCCGAATCGGGCAGCGGGCTCGGGCTGTCGATCGTCAAGCGCATCGCCGAGCAGCATCACGCCTCCGTGCGGCTCGGCGACGGCCCGGCCGGGAGCGGGCTGGCCGTGGAGATCCGCTTCGACGGCGCGGCCGAAACCATCGCCGCCTGAGCCCCGCGCGGGCCGCCCGGCCCGCTTGTTGACGCGCCTTCCGTTCGCGAAGGCCGCCGCGCACGTTGTCCGACACCGCCCTTACGCCTGTCTCGTTCTCGCCGCAACACCCCGGCATCGTCAGATTTATTTCGAGATATTTATTGTTGTTGTATATAATAATCATTCTCATTTACCTGATGAAACGCGTTACGCCCAGCCCGGGAACGTCCGATGTCGGCCAACAAACTGCTCCTGCACAGCGAAGTCGATGCGCTTTACAGCGGCCATCACGCATGGCTTCAGCGCTGGCTCGGCCGCAAGCTCGGCTGCGCGCATCGCGCCGCCGATCTCGCCCACGACACGTTCTTGCGCCTGCTCGCGCGCGAGGAACCGATCCGCGCCGAGGAGCCGCGCGCGTTCCTGACCACGGTGGCGCAGCGCGTGCTGTACAACCACTGGCGGCGCGAGCAGCTCGAACAGGCCTACCTGGAAGCGCTGGCTGCCCAGCCCGAGCCGGTCGCGCCGTCGCCCGAGACGCGCGCGCTGCTGCTTGAAGCCCTGCTCGAAATCGACCGCCTGCTCGACGGCCTGCCGGTGGCCGCCAAGCGCGCGTTCCTGCTGGCCCAGCTCGACGGCCTGACGCAGACGGAGATCGCCGCCGAGCTGGGCATCTCGCTCGCCACGGTCAAGCGCCATCTGGTCAAGGCCGCCGCGCAGTGCTTCTTTGCGATGACGGTGTGAGCCGATGAGCCTCGACGGACGGCCGGCGATCCCGCCGGACATCGCGCGGCGCGCGGTGCAATGGTGGGTGGATCTGCAAGACGGCGGCGCGCGCGACGCGGCGCTGCAGGCCGGCTTCGAGCGCTGGCGCGCCGAGCATCCGCTGCACGAGGCGGCCTGGCGGC
>NZ_BAAILN010000154.1:37458-45216 GCF_054589155.1 Burkholderia sp. 3C | reverse complement strand
CCTGCTGCCGGTGCGCTCGCCGCGCCGGCGCGCCGCGATCAAGGCGTTGACGCTGCTGGTGGCCGCCGGCGGCGCGGCCTGGTCGCTCGATCCGGCCGAGCGCTGGACGCTCTGGAACGCCGACTGGCGCACCGCCGTGGGCGAGCGGCGCAGTGTCACGCTGGCCGACGGCACCACCGTGATCCTCAATACCGACAGCGCGATCGACGTGCGCTTCGACGTCGCCTCGCGCCGCATCGCCCTGTTGCGCGGCGAGATCATGGTGACGAGCGGCCACGAGGCGCGCAGCCCCGCCCGCCCGCTGGTGGTGACCACGGCGCAGGGCGAGCTGACGCCGCTCGGCACGCGCTTCGCGGTGCGCGACGAGGCGGCCGGCGTGCGCCTGAGCGTGTTCGAGGGATCGGTGCGTGCGCAACCGCTTGATGCCGGCGCGGCCTCGCGCGTGATCGCGGCCGGGCAGCGCACGGAGATGGCGCACGACGGCGTGGCCGCGCCGCGCCCGCTCGACGCTTACGCGGGCGCCTGGACCGGCGGCTCGCTGGTCGCCACCCGGATGCGGCTCGCCGATCTGCTGGCCGAGCTGGCGCGCTACCGGCACGGCTATCTGCAATGCGACGCCGCGATCGCCGAGCTGCGCGTGTCCGGCACCTATCCGCTCGACGACACCGACCGCGTGCTCGACACGCTCGGCGCGATGCTGCCGATCGAGGTCGACCGGTTCACGCGGTATTGGGTGCGCGTCGTGCCGGCGCGCGGTTGAGGCAAGCCGAGGGCTGCGGAGCCGCCAGCCGAGGCTGAAGCCGCAAGCCGCAAGCCGCAAGCCGCAAGCCGCAAGCCGCGAGTCGCAAGCCGCAAGCCGCGAGTCGCAAGCCGCAAGCCGCGAGTCGCAAGCCGCGAGTCGAAGCCGCGAGTCGAAGCCGCAAGTCGAAGCCGCGAGCCGAAGCCCGAAGCCGAAGCCGAAGCCCGAAGCCCGAAGCCCGAAGCCCGAAGCCCGAAGCCGGTTTACGGCCACGTTTGCTCCGAGCCGTTTCACCCTCCCCGAAAAATATTTTCGACATCCTGAGCTGTTTTGTCCGTCTCGCGTGACAGGGAAAGGAAAGCACGTTTCTGCCCATCGTTTCCCGATTCATCGACCCATGCACCCGACCCGTACCGCCCGGCCGCCGCGCCCGTTTTCCCTCGTTCCGTCGCGCGGCGCCGCCGTGCGCCTCGCCTTCGCGCCGAGCCGCGTGGCCGGCCGGCTCGCGGCCGTCGTGCTGCTCTCGGCGCTGGTGCCGCCCGCCGCGATGGCGGCCGGCGCTACGGCCAATGCGGCCGATGCCGCCGATGCGCCCGCCGTCGCGTCCGCCGGCGAGCGCAGCTACGACATCCCCGCCGGCCCGCTCGAAGGCGCGCTGAACCGCTTCGGTCACGAGGCCGGCATCCTGCTCGCGTTCCCGGCCTCGCAGGTGGCCGGGCTGCAGAGCGCCGGCCTGCATGGCCGCTACGCGGTGCCGCAGGCGCTCGGCCAGTTGCTGTCCGGCAGCGGCCTTGCCGCGCAGCGCCAGCCGGGCGGCGGCTACACGCTGGTGCAAGGCGCGCAGAGCGGTGCGGCGGCGGCCGGCACCGATTCCGCCATCGCGCTCGCGCCGGTGCAGGTGCGCGACCGTGGCGTCAAGGCCGACAGCTACCGCCCGCAGAAGGAAGCCGGCGTCACGCGTTCGGAAGCGTCGCTGCTCGACACCGCGCAGGCCGTCAACATCGTGTCGGCGCAGGTGCTGCGCGACCAGAAACCGCGCAACCTCGACGACGCGCTCGGCAACATCAGCGGCATCACGCAGGGCAACACGCTGGCCGGCACCCAGGACGCGATCATGAAGCGCGGCTTCGGCGACAACCGCGACGGCTCGATCATGCGCAACGGCATGCCGGTGGTGCAGGGCCGCGCGCTGAACGCCACCGCCGACAGCGTCGAGGTGCTCAAGGGGCCGACCTCGCTGCTGTACGGGATCATGGATCCGGGCGGCGTGATCAACGTGGTCGGCAAGGTGCCGCAACTGACGCGCTCGAACACCGTGTCGGCCACCGGCGAAACCTACGGGCACGGCAAGAACGGCGGCGAGATGATGCTCGACCTGACCGGCCCGATCGGCGACACGCGGCTCGCCTACCGGCTGATCGTCGATCATTCCGACGAGCAGTACTGGCGCAACTTCGGCACCAGCCGCGAGACGCTGGTGGCGCCGTCGCTCGGCTGGTACGGGCGCGATACGCAGGTGGTGGTGTCGTACGAGCACCGCGATTTCCTCTACCCGTTCGACCGCGGCACCGCGCTCGACCCGCGCACCAACGCGCCGCTGGCGATCCCGGCGCGCGAGCGGCTCGACGAGCCCTGGAACAACATGGTCGGCGCGTCGAACCTGTTCCAGATCCAGGCCGACCACCAGTTCAACGCCGACTGGAACGTGCACGTGGGCTACAGCTACAACCGCGAAACCTACGACGCGAACCAGGTGCGCATCACCGCCGTGAACACCGCGAAGGGCACGCTCTCGCGCAGCGACGACGCCACCCACGGCGCGGACAGCACCGACAGCTACGGCATCGCCTACGTCAACGGCAAGGTGCGGCTGGCCGGCATGCGCCACGACCTGCAGTTCGGCATGGACAGCGAATATCGCAGCATCTACCGCGCCGATCTGCTGCGGCAGGCCGTGTCGATACCGTTCAGCTATCTGAACCCCGTGTACGACCTGATCCCGCCGTCGTCCACCGTTTCCGCGCCCGACAGCGACCAGACCGACCGCCTGCACAGCCTCGGCCTGTTCGCGCAGGACACCGTGCACCTGACCGACAAGTGGATCGTGACGGCCGGCGTGCGCTTCATGCGCTACAGCGAGCTGGCCGGCAAGGGCCGCCCGTTCGTCGCCAACACCGATCTGAACGGCACCAAGTGGCTGCCGCGCGTGGGCGTGGTGTACAAGGCCACCAACTGGTTCTCGCTGTACGGCAACTATTCGCAATCGCTGAAGCCCACCTCGTCGATCGCGGCGCTGTCGTCCGGCTTCACGATCAGCGGCGCGACGCCGCCCGAGCAGGCCACCGCGTACGAAGTGGGCGCGAAGCTCGACATGCCGTCCGGCATGACCGGCACGCTCGCGCTATTCGACATCGAGAAGAAGAACGTGCTCGTCTCGCAGTTCAACGACGTCACCAATCTGACCGACTGGCGCACCTCGGGCCGCGCGCGTTCGCGCGGCATCGAGCTGGACGTGTCGGGCAAGATCGGCGACAACTGGAACGTGATCGCCAGCTACGCCTACATCGACGCCAAGACCACCGAGGACCCGGTGTTCACCGGCAACCGGCTCTGGAACGTCGCGCGCAATACCGGCTCGATCGCGGCCGTGTACGACGTCGGCGCGCTGTTCGGCGGCGACGACCTGCGGCTCGGCGGCTCGGCGCGCTATATCGGTTCGCGTCCCGGCGATTCGGCCAACAGCTTCACGCTGCCGTCCTACGTGCTCGCCGACGCGTTCGCGACCTACGAGACCAAGATCGGCAAGCAGAACCTCAGCGTGCAGTTGAACGTCAAGAACCTGTTCAACCGCACCTACTACCCGTCGAGCGCGAACCGCTTTTTCGTGGCGATCGGCGATGCGCGGCAGGTGCTGCTGACCACCACGCTGCAATTCTGATCGGAGCATGACGATGACGAAGATGAGGAAACCGAAGGAATACGGCGTGGCGCTCGCGGGGCGCAGGCGCTGGCTTGGCGCGGCGGGGGCGTTGGTGGCGGGGTGGGTGTCGAATGCGGCGGTGGCGGCATCGTCCGCATCGCCCGAACCGGCCGGTGGCACGCGCGTGACGATGCTGGTTCAACTCGATGGCCCGAACCTCGCGGTGGATCGGCAGATCGCGGCACACCTCGGCGCGCGCGGTTACGCGGTGCGGCTGGTCGATCAGGATGTGGCCGTGGCGGCGGCGTCCGATGCCGATCTCGTGCTGATCTCGTCGACCGTATCGGCAAAGGCCGTGCGCCCCGAGTGGCGTTATCTGGCCAAGCCGCTGCTGACCTGGGAGAACGATTTCCTCGACGATCTCGCGATGACCGGCAAGCGCCACGACGCCGATTTCGGCGAAACCGGCAAGGAGCGCTACCTGTGGATCGTCAACGCGCCGCATCCGATCGCGGCCGGGCTGCCGGCCGGCACGACCGACGTCTACCGCAAGCAGGCGCCGATGAGCTGGGGCAAGCCGGGGCTCGGCGCGGCGACCATCGCCACGGTTTACGGGCAGCCGGACAAGGCGGCGCTGTTCGCGTACGAGCGTGGTGCGACGATGGATTACGAATCGCTCGCGCCGGCGCGCCGCGTGATGTGCTTTCTCGACAACGACACGTTTCCGAATTTGTCGGCGGCGGGGATCGCGTTGTTCGATGCGGCGGTGGATTGGGCGGCGGGGCGGCGGTGAGGCTTACGGCCGAATGATTGGCCGGCCGAAATGGCAAACGGACCGCGATGGGCGGTCCGTTTTCGTATGCAGCGCCGGTTTCCCGCTCGGGGTATTCCGGCTGAAGCGACGCCGTTACATCCCCGGCTTGCGCAACGTCACCCGCGTAATATCCTTCACGATCACCAGATAACACAGCACCGTCACCAGCGCATTGAGGCCGACAAACACCAGCGCCCCATTGAACGAACCCGTCGCGCTCACCAGATAGCCGATCACGATCGGCGTGACGATCCCGGCCGCGTTGCCGAACATGTTGAACAGGCTGCCCGACAGGCCGATCGCTTCCTTCGGCGCGGTGTCGGCCACCACGGCCCAGCCCAGCGAGCCCACGCCCTTGCCGAAGAACGACAGCGCCATCAGCGCGATCACCAGCGCCGCGCTGTCCACGTAGTTGCAGCCGATGATGACCATCGACAGCGCCATCCCGCCGATGATCGGGATCTTGCGCGCCCGGGTGAGCGACACGCCGCGCTTGATCATCCAGTCCGACAGCAGCCCGCCCAGCACGCCGCCGAGGAAGCCGCAGATCGCCGGCAGCGAGGCCAGCACGCCGGCCTTCAGGATCGACATGCCGCGCGACTGCACGAGGTAGATCGGAAACCAGGTCAGGAAGAAGTAGGTCAGCACGTTGATGCAGTACTGGCCGATATACACGCCGATCAGCATCCGGTTGCCAAGCAACTGGCGGATGTAGAACCAGCCGGCCAGCCGCTCGGGGGCGCCGTCGGCGGCCACCGGCTTGCCGCGCGTCTCGATCACGCCGCCGCCCTGCTCGATGTGCTCGCGCTCGGCCTGGTTCACGCGCGGGTGGTCCGCCGGGCTGCGCACGGCGCGCATCCAGATCACGGCCAGCACGATGCCGATCAGGCCCAGCCACAGGTAGACGTGATGCCAGCCGTACGCATGGGTGAGCCAGGCCATCAGCGGCGTGAACAGCACGGCGGCGAAATACTGCGCCGCGTTGAAGATGGCCGACGCGGTGCCGCGCTCGCTGGTGGGGAACCAGCTCGCGACCACCTTGGCGTTGGCGGGGAAGGCCGGCGCCTCGGCGATGCCGACCGCGAAGCGCAGCACGAACAGCGCCGCGATCGCGGCGGCGGCGCTGCCGGCCAGGCCGATCATGCTCTGCAGCAGCGTGAACAGCGACCACAGGAAAATGCTGCCCGCATACACGCGGCGCGCGCCGAAACGGTCGAGCAACCACCCGCTCGGCAACTGCGCCAGCACATAGGCCCAACTGAACGACGAGAAGATGTAGCCCATCTGCACCGCGTCGATGCCGAACTCCTTGCGGATCGCCGTGCCGGTGATCGACAGCGTCGCCCGGTCCGCGTAGTTCAGCGTCGTCACGACGAAAATCATCAGCAGAATCCAGTAACGGACGGCGGTCCGTTTGGCCGTGGTGGCCGGATTGGCGGTGCGGGTCGCTTCCATGAGTGTCCTGGCGAGAGCGCGAATCGGGAGTCGTTGCAGAGCGGGTTCCGAGACGATGCCGTTACGTGGGTGTAATGGTACGTCGTCGTACAACTGGGCAGTGTAGTAGGGCGACGTGACTGGAACCACTCGGGTTTTCCCTGGCCTTGTAAAAATCGTCAGCGGCTTTTGTGACAAGGCAATGCGCGTGGACGGGGTCGAAACGCGGGTGGCGATTCTTCTAGTCAGTCATCGTATCTGTTCGGCTACAATGTGCGGCACGAACTTTTTTGGACTGACGGAGCATATCCATGCAATTGACAGGCGAAATGCTGATCGGCGCCGATGCCGTGAAGGGCACGGCAGGCACGGTGCAGGCGTTCAACCCGGCGCTCGGCGAAACCATTGCGGAGCCGGTGTTCGGCTCGGCCAACGAAGCCGACGTCGAGCGCGCCTGCGCGTTGGCGCAGGCGGCGTTCGACCCGTATCGTTCGGCGCCGCTCGACCAGCGCGCGGCGTTCCTCGAGGCGATCGCCGACGAGATCCTCGAACTCGGCGACGCGCTGATCGAACGCGCCCAGGCCGAAACCGGCCTGCCCGCCGCGCGCCTGCAAGGCGAGCGCGGCCGCACGGTCGGCCAGCTTCGCCTGTTCGCGCGCGTGGTGCGCGACGGCCTGTTCCTCGGCGCGTCGGTCGATCCGGCGATGCCGGAACGCACCCCGCTGCCGCGCTCGGATTTGCGCCTGCAGAAGATCGGCCTCGGCCCGGTGGTGGTGTTCGGCGCCAGCAACTTCCCGCTGGCGTTCTCGGTGGCGGGCGGCGACACGGCAGCGGCGCTGGCCGCCGGCTGCCCGGTGATCGTCAAGGCGCACGAAGCGCACCTCGGCACCTCGGAGCTGGTGGGCCGCGCGATCCAGCGCGCGGTTGCCCGCACCAACATGCCGGCCGGCACGTTCTCGCTGATGATGGGCCCGGGCCGCGTGATCGGCGCCGCGCTCGTCAAGCACCCGGCGATCAAGGCGGTGGGCTTCACCGGCTCGCGCCAGGGCGGCCTCGCGCTCGTGAACCTCGCGAACGCACGTCCGGAGCCGATCCCCGTCTACGCCGAAATGGCCAGCATCAACCCGTTCGTGGTGTTCCCGGCGGCGCTCGCGGCGCGCGGCGAGAAGATCGCGCAGGGCCTCGTCGATTCGGTGACGATGGGCGTGGGCCAGTTCTGCACGAACCCGGGCCTGGTGATCGCGATCGACAGCCCGGAACTCGACGCGTTTTCGGCAGCGGCAGCAGCCGCGCTCGGCGGCAAGCCGGCCGGCACGATGCTCACGCGCGGCATCGCCGAAGCGTATTCGAACGGCCGCGCCAAGCTGCAGGGCGCCGACGGCGTGCGCCAGCTCGGCACGGGCGGCGCGGGCGAGAACGGCTGCGCGATGACGGGTGCGCTGTTCGACGTGACGGCCGAAACATTCCTGCGCGAGCACGCGCTGCGCGACGAAGTGTTCGGCCCGGCCTCGCTGATCGTGCGCTGCCGCGACCTCGCCGAAGTGGCGACGGTGCTGGAAGCGCTCGAAGGCCAGCTCACGGCCACGCTGCAGATCGACGAAGGCGACTACGACGCGGCCCGCACGCTGGTGCCGATCCTCGAGCGCAAGGCGGGCCGCCTGTTGGTGAACGGCTTCCCGACCGGCGTGGAAGTGTGCGACGCGATGGTGCACGGCGGCCCGTTCCCGGCCACCTCGAACGCGATGTACACCTCGGTCGGCGCCACGTCGATCGACCGCTTCCTGCGCCCGGTGTGCTACCAGGACTTCCCGGAAGCGCTGCTGCCCGACAGCCTGCGCGAAGCAAACCCGC
>NZ_BAAILN010000154.1:35869-37369 GCF_054589155.1 Burkholderia sp. 3C | reverse complement strand
CGCAACGGCCGGGGCGAGTAAGCCTGACCGGCACGCGTGGCGGCTTCGATGCCGCCGCGCGTGCCCGACGTTTCTTCAACGGCTTCGTTGCGGCGGCTTCGAAGCCGTTTTTTTATGCGCGCGCCGGGGGCTGCCGGCAATCGTTGGCATCCCGAACGATCGACGCGTCGTTGGCGTCGAGGTGAGCCTCGCCGCTGGCCGTGCCGTCAGCCGCGTTGCGCGCCGATTTCTTGCGCAATCCCGCGCCGCCCGCATGGGCGATCGCCGCGCCATGGCCGATTTGTGGCACGCTTGCGCGATGATCTTCCTGCCTTGCCTCTCTACGCATCGCTGGCGCCGCTCCTGACGGCGCGGCATCGTCTCACGCGTTACCCCTGACCTTGTCCGCCGCGGCTCGCCGGCCCGGCTTTGCAACTGCATCTGCTCTGCACCGGCCGACCTTGCGCCGCGGCGGCTTTTCCCGGAGAAAAGCCCGATGTGCCCGACGTCCCTTCCTTCGGCATCCGCCGCGCGCCCCGTCGTGTTGACGGGCGACCGCCCGACCGGCCCGCTGCATCTCGGCCACTACGTCGGCTCGTTGCGCACGCGAGTGCGGCTGCAGGACACCCATCAGCAGAACATCCTGATCGCCGACACACAGGCGATGACCGACAACGCGCACGATCCCGACAAGGTCCGCCGCAACGTGCTCGAAGTGGCGCTCGATTATTTGTCGGTCGGCATCGATCCGGGCAAGACCACCCTCTGCCTGCAATCGGCGCTGCCCGCGCTGGCGGAGCTGACGCTGCTGTACATGAACTTCGTCACGGTCGCGCGGCTGGAGCGCAATCCCACGATCAAGGACGAGATCCAGGCGCGTGGTTTCGGGCGCGACATCCCGGCCGGCTTTCTGTGCTACCCGGTGGCGCAGGCGGCCGACATCACCGGCTTTCGCGCGACGGTGGTGCCGGTGGGCGAGGATCAGGCGCCGCTGATCGAGCAGACCAACGAGATCGTGCGGCGGCTGAACCGCCAGACCGAGCGCGCGCTGCTGCCCGAGGTCGAGGCAATGATCCCCACGCTGGGCCGGCTGCCCGGCATCGATGGCAAGGCGAAGATGAGCAAGTCGCTCGGCAATGCGATCGCGCTGGCCGCGCCCGAGGATGCGATCCGCACGGCGGTGCGGCAGATGTACACCGACCCGAACCACTTGCGCGCGTCGGACCCAGGCACCGTGGAGGGCAATGTGGTGTTCACGTATCTCGACGCGTTCGACGACGACGTGGCCGAGGTCGAGCGGCTCAAGGCGGCGTATCGCGCGGGCGGGCTGGGCGACATGGTGGTCAAGCGTAGGTTGGAGGAGCGCCTGCAGGCGTTCGTCGCACCGATCCGCGCGCGGCGTGCGCAATTGGCGGCCGATCCGGGTTATGTGGTCGAGGTGCTGATGCAGGGCACCGAGCGTGCGCGCGAGGTCACGCAGGCCACGCTCGACGCGGTGCGCGAGGCGCTCGGCACGTTCTC
>NZ_BAAILN010000154.1:30061-35738 GCF_054589155.1 Burkholderia sp. 3C | reverse complement strand
CCGCGCCGCCCGGCTCGGGCGTCGCGCGGGCGCGGGCGCGGGCCGCGTCAGAACTTGTGACGCAGCGCGAGCCGCACGGCCACCTGGTTCGACGTCGACGCAGGGCCGTCGGTGCCGAGCACGAAGCCCGAATCGAGGATCGAGTTCGTGCGGTTGCCCGTGACCTTCGACAGCGCGCCTTGCAGGTAGATGTCGGTGCGCTTCGACAGGTTGTAGTCGGCCATCAGCCCGATCGTGTGGATCTTCGGGCTGACGTTCTGCGCGGACGAATCGTATTTTTCGAGCGACAGCACGTATTCCGCGCCGACGAAGAATGACTGGCTCAGTTGCAGCATGCCGTTCAGTTCGAAGTTCTGGTATTTCAGCGCGTTGAGCGTGGTGCCCGGCGCGACGATCGCGGCCGGCGAGCCCAGATAGATGTTGCCGGTGGGGTTCTTGTAGTTCGTGTTCGAGTACGCGAAACCCACGGTGGCGATGCCGAACGTGTAGTTCACGCCCACCCCGAAGATGCGCATGCGCTCGGCCAGGAAGCTCGCGTCGTTGCTGGCGATCGCGCCGGCCGCCGTCGCGCCCGGATGGTTCGCCTGCAAATAGGCCGCCGCCACCAGCAGGCCGCCGCGCGTGTATTGCGCGCCGACGCTCCAGGTGCGGTCGTTCGCGAAGCCGGTGTCGTTGCTGAACGCGTACGCGCCGCCGAAGCGCAGGCCGTTGAAGTCGGGGCTGGCGTACTTGACGGCGTTGTCGAGGCGGAACGAGTTGTCGGTGTTGTCGTTGTCGTACGGGTGCGAGAACAGGTAGCCGGCCCAGTTGCCGTTGGCCGTGGTCGGCGCGAAGTAGTCGACCACCGAATCGTACTGGCGGCCGAGCGTCACCGTGCCGAGGCGCTTGTCCTGCAGGCCCACGTAGGCTTGCCGGCCGAACATGCGGCCGCCTTCCTGCGCCTTGCCCGAGCTGGCGTCGAAGCCGTTTTCGAGCTGGAACACGGCCGACAGCCCGCCGCCCAGATCCTCGTTGCCCCTCAGCCCCCAGCGGCTGCCCTGCGCATAGCCGCTGGCCATTTCGAGCGCGCCGCCCTTGCCGCCGATGTTGTTGGTGTAGTTGAGCCCCTCGTCGATCACGCCGTACAGCGTGACGCTGCTCTGCGCGAATGCCGGGGTGGCGACGGCCGCCATGACGGCGAGTGCCGCGATGCGCTTTTTCATTTGGATCTCCGAATCGTTTTGTCTGTTGTCGTTCGATAAGGGCCGGGAAGCCCGGGCCGGGGTGTGATGCGGGCGCCGGCAATGGAACCGGTGCCCGCGGTCAGGCCGGCGCACGGCGGGCGAGGCCGCGTGCCGGCAATCGGTCGCCCGCTGCCGTGCGCGCCGCGATCGCGGCGTGCACGGGTGTCTCCTGGGGGCGGGCGGGAAAAACGTTGAAGCGGGGTGTCAGCCGGCCATCGCGGTGGCGCGGGGGCTGGCCGTGCCCGATGCGGCTTGCGCGGCGGGCGCCGCGCGGGCGTCGTCGAGGATCAGGTCCGCGCCTTTCTCGGCGACCATCATGGTGGGCGCGTTGATGTTGCCCGAGGTGATGTTCGGGAACACCGAGGCGTCCACCACGCGCAGCCCCGCGAGGCCGTGCACCTTGAGGCGGGCGTCCACCACGGCGGTGGCCGGGTCCGGGCCCATCGTGCACGAGCCGCACAGGTGGTAGATCGAACCGGATTGCTCGCGGAAGTACTGAAGGAAATCCTCGTCGCTCTGCACGGCCGGGCCGGGCGAGATCTCCTCGATCGTCATCGCGCGCAGCGACGGCGCCATCATCAGCTTGCGGATCAGCTTGCTGCCCTGCACGGCTTCGGCCAGGTCCTTCTCGGTATCGAGCGCGTTGATGCGGATCTTCGCGGCATCCTCGGCGCGGCCCGAGGCCAGTTCGATCGAGCCACGGCTGGTCGGGCGACACGGGTTGAAGGCGATCAGGAACCCTGAATACGGTTCGGGCTTGATGCTGGCGCGGTTGCTCTTCGGAATCCGGTAGGACAGCGGATTGAAATAGAGCTGGAGGTTCGGCTCGCTCTCGCCGCCGTCGCCACGGAAGAAGCCGCCGGCCTGGTTCACGCTCATCGCGAGCGGGCCGCGCTTTTGCAGCAGGTAGCGCAGGCCGATCTTCATCTTGCCGAACAGCGTGCCCATCTCGTCGTTGAGCGTCGGCCGGTTGGCCTTGAAGTAGAAGCTCACGCACAGGTGGTCCTGCAGGTTCCGGCCGACCGCCGGCAGTGCGTGCACCACCGGAATGCCGTGCTTGGCGAGCCTTACCGGATCGCCCACGCCCGACAGTTGCAGCAGCTTCGGCGTATCCACCGCGCCGGCGCAGAGGATCACCTCGCGGCGTGCCACGGCGTGCTGCTCGCGGCCTTCGTGCGCGTACGCCACGCCGGTCGCGCGCTTGCCGTCGAAGCTGACGCGGCGCGCCAGCGCTTCGCTGACCAAGGTCAGGTTCGGGCGCGACAGCGCCGGATGCAGGTAGGCCACGCCGGCCGAACAGCGCTCGCCGCGTCGGGTGTTCAGTTCGTAGATGCCGGCGCCCTCGAAGTGCGCGCCGTTCATGTCGGCCGTGCTCGGCATGCCCAGTTCGCGGCAGCCGGCCAGGAACTGGTGGACGATCGGGTGCACGTCGTCCGTCATCGGCGTGATGTGGATCTTGCCTTCGCTGCCGTGCCATTGCGGCGCGCTGGCGCCGAGCGGGTGCGTTTCGAGGCGGCGGAAGTAGGGCATCACGCTGTCGTAGGACCAGCCGCTGTCGCCGCTGGCCTTGGCCCAGTCGTCGTAGTCGATGCGCTGGCCGCGCACGTAGACCAGCGCGTTGATCGCGCCCGAGCCGCCCACCACCTTGCCGCGCGGGCAATACAGCTCGCGCCCGCCCAGCGCCGGCTCGGGTTCGCTGTAGTACATGTAGTTGTACTTGCGGTTGTAGTAGGTCTTGGTGAAACCCACCGGCACCTTGAACCAGGGCGAAGCATCGCGCGGGCCGGCCTCGAGCACGAGCACCGTGTGGCGGCCGTCGGCGCTGAGCCGGTCGGCGAGGATCGAACCGGCCGAGCCGGACCCGACGATGATGTAGTCGTATTCCATGTCTTGCTTCCTGCTTCTGCGCGCGGCGGGCTTCAGCCCTTGGCCGGCGAGTAATCGTTGACGTCGGCGGGTTGGGCAGCCATCTGCAGATGCAGGCGCTTGCCCGTGTACGGCGTATGCGCGCGCACCACGTCCATGTTCAGCTCGATGCCGAGGCCCGGCTCGTTCGACGGGATGATGTAGCCGTCTTCCCAGCGGATCGGCGTCTTGACGACCTCCGAATGGAAGCCGCCCCAGGTCATGATGCTTTCCTGGATCAGGAAATTCGGCGTGCAGGCGGCGAGCTGGATGCTCGCGGCCGCGCCGACCGGGCCGTTGTACAGATGCGGCGCGATCTGCGCGTAATGCACTTCGGCCAGCGTCGCGATCTTCTTCGCTTCGAGCAGGCCGCCCACGCGCCCCACGTTCATTTGCAGGATCGACGCGCCGCCGGCCTGCAGCAGCTTGTGGAATTCGTACTTGGTGGTCAGGCGCTCGCCGGTGGCGATCGGAATCGAGGTGTGACGCGCCACTTCGGCGATCGCCTCTTCCTGGCCCGGCGGCACCGGCTCCTCGAACCACAGCGGATCGTATTTCTCCAGCCGCTGCGCGAGCCGGATCGCCGACGACGGCACCATCTGGCCGTGCGTGCCGAACAGCAGGTCGGCCTTGCTGCCCACCGCCTCGCGGATCTTCCGGCAGAACGTTTCGCAGCGATCGAGCACCGCCAGCGAGAGCTGGTGGCCCGAATACGCCGTGTACGGGCCGGCCGGATCGAACTTGACGGCCGTGAAGCCGCGCTTGACGTTCTCGGCCGCGCATTCGGCGGCGAGATCGGGGTCGTCGTAGTCGTACTCGCCCTGCGCGTTCGTCGGATACAGATAGGTGTACGAACGCAGCCGTTCGTGGATCTTGCCGCCGAGCAGTTCATACACCGGCTTGCCGGCGGCCTTGCCGATGATGTCCCAGCACGCCATCTCCAGGCCGCTCGCGATCCCCATCATGGTCAGGTCGGGGCGCTGCGTGAAGCCGCTCGAATAGCAGGCGCGGAAGAAGCGCTCCACATGGTGCGGATCGTGATCGAGCAGATGGCGCTCGAAGACGTCGCGGATCGCGGGGATCATCACGTCGGGATGGAAGGTGGCCGCGTAGATCTCGCCGACGCCTTCGATGCCGTCGTCGGTCTTGAGCTTGACGAACAGCCAGTACATGCCGCCGACGTGCGGCGGGGGGACCGCCACGCTGAACGTTTCGAGTGAGACGATTTTCATCAGGATTCCTTCTGAGCAGAGAGACGGCGCTTGAGCATCACCGCCGCGCCCGCACCCACGAGGGCCACGGCGGCGATATAGCCGAAGTAGAGCTGATAGCCGGTGGCGCCCGGGAAGTTCTGGGTCGCGTAACCGTTGATGAGCGGGACGAACACGTCCGGCGAGTAGCCGAGCACCGAGATCAGGCCGATCGCGAGGCCCGAGCAGTGGGCCGGCACGCGGCAGTCGTCGAGCAGCGACCAGTACAGGCCGCGCACCGCGTAAGTCAGGATGCCGATGAACAGCACCAGCACCACCAGCAGCAATTGCGGCGTGGCCGCCGGCACCGTGGCGAGGCCGACCAGCGACAGCGCGGCCAGCACCAGCGCGCCGGCCAGCACCGAGACGCGCGACAGGCGGTCGCCGAGGTAGCCGCCGCCGATGCCGCCCACCGGGCGCATCCAGAGCTTGAGCGTGGTGATGAAGCCGGCCGCCGTGGTGCTCAGGCCGAAGCCGCCTTCATGCAGGTAGGCCGAGAAGCTGTAGGTGGCCCAGAACACCTGGTAGCCGCAGAACACGATCGCCGCGACCAGCCACAGCGACGGGTTCGAGGCCAGCGTGCGCAGGTCGGCCAGCAGCGCGCCCGGGCGGGCCGTGGCGCCGCCGGATGCCTGCGCCGAGCGCGGATCGCGCACGAAGCCGATCGCCACGCCCAGCACGATGCAGATCACCGCATACATGTGCACGACCAGCTTGAAGCCGCTCGCGTCGGTGCCGTCGTGATGGCGCGTGACGTACGCGAAGATCGAGATCGCGATGGTGGCGAGCAGCGCCTCCACCAGCCCGCGGCCGCCGTCGAGCAGGCCGAAGAAGCGGCCCTGCTCGCTGGCGCCCGCGATCATGTTGACGCGCTTGATCACCGCCGCCCAGAACGTCAGGCCGGTGGTGATGCCCCAGCCGCCGAACACCATCATCAGCGTCGTGAAGGCCGGCGCGGTGGCGTAGACGAAACCCAGCGCGCCGGTGCCGATCAACGAGAAGCAGATCAGGTAGCGCGGCGAGATGCGGTCGGCCAGCCAGCCGCTCGGCAGGTAGCTGATCAGGAACAGCGTGCCGAGCGAGGAATAGAGCAGGCCGAGCTGCACGTCGTCGATATGGAAGAACGTGAGCATCGTCGGCTGGTACACCTGCCGCAGGTACAGCATCGGGTAGATCGCACCGGCGGCGGCCACCAGCAGCAGCAACTGGGTATAGCGTTGCGCGCGGCTCGCGCTCTCGGACGGGGCCGCGGCAAGCGCCGCGGCGGAAGTGGGGGTGTGCGCCGACATGGTCAGTTCT
>NZ_BAAILN010000154.1:335-29951 GCF_054589155.1 Burkholderia sp. 3C | reverse complement strand
CGGCGCGCGTGTCAGGCGCGCGCCGCCCGTGGGTGCCGCATCGTCAGTAGTGCATGACGACGAGGCGGGTCTGGGTAAATTCGAGCATGCCGTGCTTGCCGTCGTCGCCGCCGAGGCCCGAGCGCTTCCAACCGGCGTGGTAGCCCTGGTACGGATCGGCCGGCGTGCGGTTGACGTAGAGTTCGCCCGCTTCGATGGCGTTCGCCACGCGCTGCGCGACGCGGTAGTTCTCGGTGTAGAGCACCGACGACAGGCCGTACTGATGGTCGTTCGCCAGCGCGATCGCTTCGTCCAGGTCGCGGTAGCGCAGCACCGGCATGACCGGGCCGAAGCTTTCCTCGCGCACGATTTCCATGTCCTGGCGGCAGTTCGTCAGCAGCGTGGCCGGATAGAAGAAGCCCGGGCCGGCCGGCAGCGTGCCGCCGGTTTCGAGCGTCGCACCCTCGGCCACCGCGCGCTCGACCATCGCATGCACGCGTTGTTGCGCGGCGGCGTTGGCGAGCGGGCCCATGCGGGCCGGGTCGTCGCGGCGGTCGCCGATCGTCACGGCGGCCATCTTCTCGCGCAGCAGCGCGACGAAGCGGTCGTGCACGCTTTCATGCACGTACACGCGCTCGATCGCCGTGCAGAGCTGGCCGCAGTGGGTGGTTTTGGAGGCGACCAGCGCGGCGGCGGCCTGTTCCAGGTTCGCGTCCGGCTCGATGATGGCCGGCGTCTTGCCGCCCAGTTCGAGCGACGGCTTGGCGATGTTCGTCTTGCAGTATTCGAGCACGGTGCGGCCCGCGCCGACGCTGCCCGTCAGCGTGATCATGCCGACCTGTGCCTGCGTGCACAGCACGGCGGCCGTGTCGTGGTTCATCGCGAGGATGTTGACGAGGCCGGCAGGCAGGCCCGCCGCGTCGGCGGCGCGCGCCACTTCGAACGCCGAGCACGGCGTGTGGTTGCTTGGGCGCACCACTACCGCGTTGCCCGCGATCAGCGCCGGCGCGATCTTGCGCATCAGCGTGTAGATCGGATAGTTGAACGGGATCAGCGCCGCGACCACGCCGATCGGCTCGCGGTGCAGGAACAGGTTTTCGTTCGGGGAATCGCTCGGGATGATTTCGCCTTCGATGCGGCGCGCCCATTCGGCGTGATAGCGGGTGATCTCGGCGGCGTAGCGCGCTTCGTTGGTGGCGTCGCCTACGCTCTTGCCCGATTCGAGCGCGAGCGCCGCGCCGATCTGCGGCGCGCGTTCGGTGATCGCATCGGCGAAGCGGCGCAGCGCCTCGGCGCGTTCGGCGGCCGGTTGCCGGCGCCAGGCGCGCTGCGCGGCGGCGGCGGTATTGACAGCTTCGACGGCGTCGGCGGCCGAGGCGGCGCGCACGCGGCCGATCGATTCGCCGGTGGCCGGGTCGGTCACGGCGATGAAGCCGCCTTCGGCCGAATCCACGAACCGGCCATTGATGTAATTGTGTTCGTCACGCATGACAACGCTCCTCCTATTCCTGGCAGGTGAATTGTTGTCAGGCGTGGTGGGCGCGGCAAGCGACGATTTTTATCGTCTAACTTGAGAAAAAGGAATGTTAGTGGGGGAAGGGTGGGGCGGGGTTGGGGGGGCGCGCGGCGGTCGGCGCGCAAACAGGCCGTTGAAATGCCTCTCGACCTGGCTCTGGGCGAAGCTGGGTTGATTGGTTCTATTGCTCGTGACTCTTTGAGGCCTTTTCTTTTTCTTCTTTTTTCAGCGCGCGAAGTTCCTTGATGAATTGATACGACACCGCTATGAAGAACGTCAGGTAACCTGGTCCGCCAACGAGAACCGGCTTCCAGCCCGCTCCCTGTGCAACGGAGAATCCTAATCCAACCAGAATCATCCCTGCTACTCCGGCATATCCAACCGCAAAGCGGCGATAGAGTTTTTTACGTTTTGAGCTATAGCTCATCATTTATTCGCTGTTGCTTAATTTCATCGACTCCACCGATGGGCGATGCCAGCATAAACACGAGGCCCGATATAATCCTGGCTGGATTTTTAGAAAAAAGAGATTTTTCAACACTACGTACACAATAAAACTCATCATCGTCGCAAAGCAGCACCACCAGACGATCTTCTGTACTCGCGTCTTCGGTGTTTGGCCCGGGAGGCTCGTCATAATTGCCACATGATTTCTGTTTTACCCTGATCGACTGTATATCCCATTCCGACCGGTGCCGGATTGGAAGTTCTTCCAAAATTTGCGTCCGTGTCCACGACCGTCGAGGTTCCGTTACCCGGTGAATACACAACACCGCCGCCAACTGCTTCGCCAGCGCGTGCTCCTTCGCCTTGCCGTCTTCGTGCAACTGCCGATTAAAAATGCTCGATGCTAATCACGCTTCCTTGAAAACAGTAGCTTCATAGCGACCACCAACTCAAAGATAAGCTCGATTAACAGCAGTGTCAGTGCCGCCCTCTGAACAATGAACTCTTTTTGATAATCTATCAGCAAGGGCTGTTCATGCGTCAATACTCTTATCCAATTTATTAAAAAAGTATTTTTTAATAAAATCACAAATATCACGACGGCACAAGTGACACGCGCGATTATTCCCTTCCATCCATCTGAATTTAACCAGCGATCTATTTTCAAGTTCATTTCTTCAACGCTCCGGCATCTTTGCCCGGCACAAATGACCCGCCGCCACCAACTACTGCGCCTGCCCCAATCCCCAAATTGGCCGGAAGCGCGCTTCTCCCACCTTGCAATATGGCTGGAACATTCGGGTTGATGTTAATTGGAAAAATTGACGGAACGAGTAAAATCTCCAAAACTTACTTCAAAGCCCGACGTGCTGCCATGCGTGCGCTGTAGTTCATTCCCTGTCGTCAATGGGCGACGCCTGCGTTAAAGCCGAGCTAGGCGTGCTCCTGCCCCAGTTTTTAAAGAAAGAAGATGC
Source organism: Burkholderia sp. 3C (assembly GCF_054589155.1). NCBI lineage: Bacteria > Pseudomonadati > Pseudomonadota > Betaproteobacteria > Burkholderiales > Burkholderiaceae > Burkholderia > Burkholderia sp. 3C. The sequence goes on along the minus strand of NZ_BAAILN010000154.1, from coordinate 27,035 downwards.
TTTTCAACACCGCATATGCAATAAAAATCATCAAGGCAACAAAGGTAATCATTCCAAATATTTTTTGACCGAGCGTCTTGGGCGACGAACCTGGAATTCCGACCATATTTACCAACTCGCTCCCATTTTTCCTTGATCGCGGCTGAACCAACCGCCGACATCATCAAAATTTGTGTTATTCCAGCACTAATCCCATCGTCGACACAAATAACAGTTGCTGTTCCGTTTTTCGATGAATTAATAATGCTTTCTCCAAATATTCCGTAAACTCCAGTCGCGCCACCTGCATAACCTCCAGCAAAACTCCTTGGCCCATACCTTCGGACATAGTTTCGATAACTACACCTGCTGCAACCAGTGCGCTATCGAAGCCGATAGCCGTTTGGGCTGCGGCTGACGTGGCAACATATCTTCTACTGCGCCTGACTCTTTGAAGCTTCTTCTCGTTCTTCATTCTTCAGCGCGCGAAGCTCTTTGATGAATTGATACGACACTGCTACGAAGAACGTCAGGTCAACCGGAATGCCAACGAGAACCGGCTTCCAGCCCGCGCCCTGCGCAATGGATGCTCCTAATCCAACTAGAATCATCCCTGCTACTCCGGCATATCCGACCGCAAAACGCTGATAGAGTTTTTTACGTTTCGATCTATAGATTGTCATTTTTTAATTTCTGAATTCTTGGAATTTTCAATGGCGGCTTGCATAGGCCCCGGCACAATCTGAAACAAATACCCAAAAGCTGCTCCCATTGGACCAGACACTATGCCTTGAGCAAGGCTACCCGCTACAGCCCTTCCCACGCCAATCCCCCCAGACAAGTCCGGACTGGCCGCCGTATTTAGAATCGCGGTCGTTCCATATGCCCCCGTCCCTGCAACCAGCGCGTTGTAGAAGCCGACGGCCGTTTGGGTTGGCACCGACGTGCCCAACATATTCAACGGTGCCGTCAGCGGTGCAAACGCCGCTGCTATCCCGCCAGCTGATGCCGCAGTCTGGTAATTCGGTCGATCTTTCGACAACCCGGCCTGGTAACTCACGGCATCCCCTACGTACCAGAATGCTGTATCCAATGACCACGCCGAAGCCACATTGGCCAGCAGCCCCGTCGTCAATCCCGCCGTTATCGACCCCGCCAAAAGCGTCCCACCAGCGCGCGCAATCGTATTGCCGAAAGGATCTTTGTCGTAATTCGAATCGATCAACTGCTGCGGTGTCTTGCCCGTGCCGAATTGCGTTCGACCCAGCAGATTCGCCACCTGGTTTTCCGCGATGTACTGGCTGTTGTAATTGTGATCCGCGTAGTTCGGATCGTTTGCGTAGCCCTTACAGTTCAGATTCTTGCAGCCGACGATGCCGCGTACCTCATAGTCGTGTACGCCGCCCGAGGCTTGCGCCGTCTGTTGATCCGAGTTGCGCATTAACTCGGCGAGAATCCGTCCTTCGGCGTCACCTTCGCTAATACCAAGCTGCGCGGCGACTTGCTTGGCGTACTTCTCCGCCTTCTTGTATTCATCCGGATGCAATTGCCGATTAAAAACCTCGTTATCCAGCGCCGCCCCAGCCCCATTCAACGCCCCTCCACCCCCCGCCACCGCACCCCCCGCATACCCACCCGCCGTCGCCACCACCTCATTCAACGCGTTCCGCACCGCCCCTTGCGCTTCAACCGGCAGCTTGCCAACCGCCGATTCGATAATCGGCTGCGCCAGCGACTGCAACGCGTCCCCCGCCAGCGAGCCGGCCATCGCGCCCGAGACATTCCCGCCCGAGAGCGCCGCACCGATCGCAGCCACCGCCGCGTGCATCGCCATCCGTCCTTCGCCGCCTTCACCGAACATCGCTTTCAGTTGCGGGTTGTGATCGATCACCCGATCCGCCACCTCCGCGACGGCGAATGTCGCCACGCGCCCGAACGCTTGCTGGAACGCCAGATCGTTCTGAACCTTCTGCAAGTCGAACGTGTTTTGCACCGTCTGATTCGCGTGCTCGGTATCACGCGATAGGCCCGCCGTGCTGTCCTTGCCGGTTGCGTGATCGGACTTCACGTCGATCGTCGCCGGGCCGACTGCGGCGTGTGTCGTGCCGCTCGCGCTGTCGCTGGTATGCGCGAAGCTGGGCAGGCCGCTCGTCAGGGAAACATTCTGTGACGATGCCGAATACGACATCGTGTTCCGCACGTCGCCAAAACCGAAGCCGCCGGTTGTCAGCCTATTCGAATCGGCGGGCGCGTCGCTCGCGAGCATCGCGCCATTCAGTTGCGTGTGGTTTTGCACATCGATATCGAATCCGCCGTTCCCGGCGGTGATGGCGGTCTGCCGGTTGGCGGATGCGAAGTCGGAATCGATTCCGGTGTGGCCGAACGCCAACTGCGGGGCGATCATCACGCCGCCCGGGCCGATGCTGGCGGCGATGCCGCCGCTCGTGCTGTGCTGGTTGCTGGTGTAGGTCGAACTGTCCTGCGCCGTGGTCATCGTGAGGTCGCGGCCGACATCGAGCTTCACGGTATCGCCCGATGCCTGCGCGCCGGTCAGCGTCGTGTCGCGGCCTGAATGGATGGTCAGCGTTTGTCCGGCTTCGACGGTGGTGTTCGTGTGAGTGACGCTGTCGCCGTCGCCCTGGCCATGCGAGGCGAAGCCGTTCGCCGACACGCTCAGGCCGGAGGTGCCGATCGAGGCGCCGGCCGACCAGCCGCCCGAGCCGTTGCTGCTGTGTGTCGATTCGGTGCTGCGCGCGCTGTCGAGCATCACGTCGCGATTGGCGGCAAGCAACACGTCGCGGCCGATCACGCTGGCGCCCGTCATCGTCAGATCGCCGGCGCCGTCTTGACCGCTGCCGTGCGCGACGATCGCTACACCGCCGTTACCGATGATCGATGCGCCTTGCTGTACACGCGCCGTGGACGTGGTGTCGCTGCTGCTGTGGCTCGATCCAACGCCGATCTGCAACTGAATGCCCGTGGCGGCCATCGGGTCTTGCCCGTTTGCCAACGCTTGCGCGGTTCCCTTGATCGCATTCCGGCTCTGGTACGCCGTCTCGGCGGCCGCCACGCCTTGTACCGCCGCCAGGCGCGCATCGCCGGAATCCGTGCCGGCTTTCACCATGCTGCCCATGGCCTGACCGACGTCGACGATTCCGCCGCCGATGCCCACGCTCACGCCCGATTGTTTCGTCTGCTGGCTGACATGATCGTCGTAGGCATCCGTGGCCGCGTTGATCGTGACGTTGCGACCGTCGATGGCGACCTGCTGCCCGGCAATGACCTGCGCGGCAGTCAGCGACGTGTCGCGGCCGGCGTGAAGGGTGACGTTGCCTTGTGATGATCCGACGATGCTCGAATGGTTCGTGGTCTGACTCGATTGCGCTTGTTGTGCGGTGGCGCGCGACCCGATCGATACGGACAAGCCGCCGCCGGACATCAAGCCGGCATCACGTTTTTCGTACGTGGTGGACGAATCGACCCGGTCCTGAGACGTGGTGATCTCGACATCGCGCGCGGCCGTCAGCGCCACGTCGTTCGTCCCGACGACATGGCTGCCGGCCACATGCAGATCGCGTCCGCTCGCGATCGTCACGCCGTCGGCGGAAATCGTGCTGCCTTGGCGGTACGTTGCCGTTCGGTCGACACCGCTGACGACCTTCGAGCCACTGACGATGCCGTTACGGCTGTGCGTCTCGTGCGTGTTCAGATCGTGCGTTTCGGCCGCCGCGCCGATATTCACGTCGCCGGCCGCCGCGAGTATCGCGTTGCCTTTTTCCAGGCCGATCGAACTGCCGATGACGTTCAGATCCTTGCCCGCTACGATCGCCACGGCGTTGCCGCCCGTCAGCGTCGTACCGGTCAGCGCTTCGTCGCGCGAGTGGTAGGTTTCCGCGTAACTGCGCAAGCCGCCGCTGCCCGAACTCGAACTGTCGACCGTCGAGGTTGCGTTCGCGGTGCCGAGCGAGACGTTCCCGCCCGCGACGATCATGCCGCCGTCGCCGAGATCGATCCGCGCGCCTTGCGCGGTCAGATCCTTGTCGACCGCAATCGCGGACGTGCCGCCGACCTTCACGCTGCTGCCGGTGACGACGCGCGTGTCGGTATCGGCGGCCCCGTTCGCGCGCGCGACGACCTGCTTTTCGCCGGTCTGAACCGCGCCGAGCTTCCAGTCGCCGCCTATCCGCATCCCAAGATTGCCGCCGATGGTCACGTCGCCGGCGTGCTGCCGGAAATCGCCACCGGTCACGATGGTCGCGTCGCCGGTGACCTGAAGCGTCGCCTTCGGCGCGAGGGTGGTGGTGATGCGCTGCGAGCCGTGGTCGCCGTCCTGTCGCTTGGTGGTGGTGGCGGCGTCGAGAATCAGATCGCGTCCGGCGCCGATTTGCAGGCTGCCGGATTTGATGTCGGCGGATGTGAAATCGATATCGCCGCGCGACGCGAGCGACATCGTTTCGCCGCTTTGCAGCGTGCCGTGGCGGTTGTCGATCGTGTCGCCGCTGATCGACAGCGCGTGATCGGCGCGGAGGGTGCCGCTGTTCGTGAACGATGTGGCGTTGCGGATATCGATGTCGGACGCGGCGATCAGCGGCCCCTCACCCATGGACTGGCTGGCCTTCGCGAGATAGACGACCGGCACGAGAACGGTTTGCCCATCGACGACGTGCGATTCCATCAGGATCACGTTGCGGGTCAACTGCGCGACCTGTTCCGGCGAGAGCGACGCGCCAAGCGGCAAATCGAGCGATGTCGCGAGCGATGCGCCGGCACCGAGCAGTGATTCATACATGAGTTCGAGGTCCGCGTAAGGCCCGAGCACGGCCTTGCCGGTCAGCGCGGTGACCTGATTGCGCACGAGTTGCTGCTCGTAGAAGCCATCGCCGAGCCGCTTCGCGGTCTGATCCGGATGCAGGCCGAGTTGTTGCAGGTAATAGTCGCTCGACAGGAATTTCCGTGAACTCGTGAACGCGGGATTCGTCTCGATGACGTAATGCGCGTCGGGGGTACGGTTCGGCTGGAACAGCCCACCTTGCGGGATCGTCAGGTGCGTAAGCACGTCGACGGCGGTCGCGCCGGCGATGACCGGATCGACCACCGCGCCAGGGCCGGATGGCGCGGCTGCGTGTCCGACAGTCGGCCGGTTGCCGGGCGCGATATCGCCCGCGATGTCGCCAATTGAGACACCCGGCAGCGCTTGGCCGGGCTTCAGGCCGAGCGAGGGCAGGGTGGCGTTGCCGGCCGGGTTGTCGATCTTGATCCCGTCGCCACTCAGCTTGCCGTTCGAGACCCAGCTTGATTCATACGCTGGCAGCCTGAACTCCCGGATATCGGCGGACGCGTTGCAGCCCGTGTCGCAGAACGAATAAGTCCAGTCCTTGCCCTTGTAGGTTCGGTAGTGATATTGGCCGGTGTACGTGACCCGCACTTTCGGCGCGGCTTGGTCGCGCCAACTGTTCTGGTCGAGTGCCTTCGACATCTCGATATCGCCGGCGGCAGCAACGCGGCTCCAGTAGTTCTGGAAATTTTCGACGGACGACGCCCCGAGTTTGCCGCCGGAGACGATCTGCGCTTCGGGGCTGAATGTCGTGACGGCGCTCGCGCGCGCGGTGCCGGTGTACGTGGTGAACAGGTAATCACTGTTCATCTTGCCGCCGTGCGGCGGTTCGATGTAGAGGCCGCCGATATTGTCGGGGGCCTTGACGTTCGCTTGTCCGACCTGGCCGCTCATGCTGATGCCGAGCTGGTCGAGCGTGGCGGGGTCGACGGTTTGCGTGAAGCCGGAGGTCGCCATGTGCCGGCGCGTGTTGGTGACGCGGTCGGCGTGCAGCGCCATGTCGCCGTCGGATTGGATCAGCGCGGATTGATTCAACACGCTGCCCGCGTTCGTGTAGCTGCCATCCGTGCGTTGCCCGCCGGCAATCACGACCCGTCCGAGCCCGAGGATCGTCGCGAGCGCGGGCGTGTCGGTCGCGGTGGTGTCGTCGCGATTCTGGATGTCGCGCGACAGCAGTTCGAGCAGGCCGTTGCCGTCGGTCGCGCCGATCAGCGCGGTCGGGCCGACGTTGGTCAGCCGCGATGTCGCGCGCAGCGACACGCTGCCGCCGACCAGCGAGCCGAGGTTGTCGAGTGTCTGGGAGCGCGTCGCAAGCTTGCCGCCGGCGACGAGCGAACCGCGGTTGGTGATCGCGCCGGCATCGATGCGCAGGGCATTCACGGCCAGCAGCCCGCCGTCGTTGGTGAACGAGCCCGGCAATGTGAACGTGAAATCGTGGCCGGCATCGAACCGGAAATCGGAGGTGTTGCGGAAATCGCCGCGCACGTTCAGCGTGAGATCGTTCGCAGCGCCGATGTCGCCTGCGCCGGTCAGCGTCTCGGCGTCGAGCGACAGATCGCGCGTCGCACCGATCCGGCCGCGCGCGTTCGAGAGCGCCGATGCCGTGCGGATCGCGATATCGCCATTCGCGGTCACATTGCCGATTTGGCCGCCATCGTTGTTCATGCGGGTCGCGTCGATCGTGACGGCTGCACCGCTCAGTTCGCCGCCTTGCGTGTTGCTCAGCGAGTCGGCCGCGATATCGAGTACGCCGTTACCGGTGATTTTTCCAGTGTTCGTGATTGCGTCGCGCGCGCGAAGGGTCGTCGTGCCGGCCCCCGTGTTGCCGATCTGGCCGCCTGCGTTATCGATCGATGCGGCATTGAGCGATATCGTGCCGTTCGTGCCGATCCGGCCGCCTTGATTCAAGATCGCGCCACCGGCCGAAGCGACGAGTGACGCCGCCGACCGCAGCAGCCCGTTCGTATTGTTCAGGATGCCTATTGTTGCTATCGACAAGCGCTGCGCGTCGAGCGCTCCGTCGCGATTGTCGAGGCTCGATGCCGTTGCCGCGAGCGCGCCGTTGGTCGCGATCCGGCCACCCACATTCGTGATGGCGTTCTTGCCTTGGCCTGGCGCGAGCATCAGCGTGCCGCGCCCTGCGTGAATGATCGTGCCACCGTCGTTGTTCAGCGTCGCGGGCGCGAGGGTCCAACAGGTGCTGTTGGTTTGCAGCGATCCCCCGTTCGAGTTGTCGAGCAGGCCGCTGACGTCGAGTGTCATCTGCGACGTGCCGAGCTGGGTGATGGAGCCGTGCGCGTTGACGAGATCGGTCGCGTGGAGGCCCAGGGTATTCGCGATGATTCGTCCGTCGCGGTTGTCAAGGTGCGACGCGTTCAGCGTGGCCGTGTCGCCGCTGATCGTGCCTTGTGCATTCTTCAACGTGGCGGCATGCGCCGTGATGGCTGCCGCGCCGAGGTTGCCGCCGCTGTTGTCGAGCGTGTCGGCCGCTGTCGCGTGCAATGCATTCGATGCGGTGATGCCCCCGCCGTTGCGGATCGACGCGGCGTGGACGATCGTGTCGCCGCCGGAGCCGATCGTGCCGGCCGTATTGGTCAGCGTCGCGCCGGCGGCCACGCCGAGATCCGCGTTCGACAGTAAGGTGCCGCCACTGTTGTTCAGCGCGCCGCGGGTTGTCGCGGCGAGCCCCGTTTGACCGGAAATCGAGCCGGCTCGGTTGACGAGCGAATCGGCATTCAGGATCACGCGGCCGTTGCTGACGATCCGGCCCGACTCGTTGTCGATCGTGCCGGTGCCGTTCGCGGCCGATATCTTCAGTGTGCCGGCTCCGGCGTGCGTGATCGTGCCGCGTGTGTTGTCGATCGATGCCGGCGTCAGGCTCAGATCGGTGGCCTGCGTTTGCAGTATCCCGTCGCGATTGTCGAATCGATCGATGATCGCGACGCGCATCGCGTCATCGCCGGTTTGCGTGATCGTGCCGCCGTGGTTCACGAGGTGGGTCGCGTCGAGCGACAGTCGTGTGCCCTCGATCACGCCGGAACTGTTGTCGAACGACCGGGCGGCGGCGGTGGCGGTTTGTCCGGCGATACGCCCGGCTACGTTGGTCAGCGTCGCGCCGGCTTGAAGATTCGTGTCGCCGCCGGCGGATATCACGCCGTGATCGTTATCGACGGCGTCCGCCGTGACACGCAGATTCGACAGCGCCGTGATCACGCCGTGATTCTCGATAGAAGCGGCTTGCACCTCCACGCCGCCGTTACCGCCGATCACGCCGCCTTGTGCGCCGGCGGTGGTGATCCCGGCTGCATTGATCAGGTGTTTTTGAGTGGCGATCTTGAGATCATCGCCGTTCAGCGATGTGACGCGGCCAGCGGTGTTGTCGAGCGCGTCGGCATCGATGGTCAATCCGGCCGTGCTCTGGATCGTGCCTTGCCGGTTCGCCAGCGCGCCGCCGCGAATGTGCATCGCGCCAGCGGCGACGAGCGTGCCACGGTTGTTCGTGATGCCGTTCGTGGTGTCGATCTCGAGCGCATTCTTCGCGGATACCTTGCCGCCGAGATTCGACAGCGTTGCCGCGCGCAGCGTCGCACCGGCATCGGTCGACACGATGCCGCGATCGGTGATCAGTGTGCCGGCCGCGTGCGCATCGAGAGCACGTAGTGCGTGTAACGTCGCGTCTCCCAGGTTGATATCGCCGGCGCTGGCAGCCAGCGTGACGGCGCCGTTCGCGAGTGTCTCGCTACCGTGCAGATCGATCCTGCCGGCGGCCAGTGCGAGGTCGCCGCCGGCGATGGTGTGGCCGGTGGCTGCGAGTGCGTTGTTCGCGTTCACGGTGAGCCGGCCAGCTTGATCGACCGTGCCGTCCTGATTCACGCCCGCGCCGAGCGTGCCCGCCGAGTCGACAGCGCCGGCATCCAACGTGAGATTCCCATGCGCGGCGAGCGTGCCGGTGTTCGTGATATCGGCGGTGGTGTTGGCCGACAACGATTGCTGCGCATACGTCGTCCCACTGTTTTGGATGCCGTCCGCGGCCGACAGCGCGAGGCCGCCATTCGAGGTTGTCTTGCCCGAGAGCGTCAGTCGACCATCCGAATGCAGCGTCATGTCGCCGGCCTGCGCGGCGAGCACGCCCTGGCTCGACACGCCGACGCCGCGCTCGGTGCCGACCAAGAAGATCTGGCCCGCGTACATCCCGCCGAGCAGGGCGACGTCGATCGACACACCGGGCGCAGGGCCTTCGCCCGCGATCACTCGGGTTGCGAGCGTCGCGTGGTCAACCTGATTCGCGCCCGTCACGACATTCAGCCGCTTCGCCCATATCTCCGCATTTGCCTTCACAGCGCGCGCGATCAGGTCGACTTGATCGATGTTCGATGCGTCGATCCCGGCGCCCTGCACCGTGATCAATCCGCGCGATACCGCGTAACCGGCCAGTGCGCCGTCCCGCCCGATCAGCGGTTGACCCGTCGTCAGCGTCGCGCGGCTGGTGTTGATGAAGCCGCCGCCGTCGACAACGATGCCTGCCGGATTCGCGAGCACGACCTCGGCGCGCGGCCCTGCCACCTCGACGTAGCCGCGCAACCGGCTCGCCGCCGTGCTGTTGACCTGATTGACGATGATTCGCGCGGATTGCCCCGGTGCGAAGTTCGGATTGCCGTTGATGTAGCCGGCCTGTTGCGTGTTAACGAGCGTGGCCGAATTGTTGAGAATCGCGCCGGGACGCTGTACGTCGAAGCGGTTGTAGGTGTTGACCGACACACCGGCGCCGGACGGTTGCGCGATGTTGACCTGCGGCAGACCATTCGGTGTATTGATCACATGCGTGGCGGTGCCGGGTGTCGGTGCGATTTGCGCGAATGCGGAGGGGGAGAGTACGGCGGCGCACAGCGCGATGAACGGAGCGTATGACGGCGCGCGGTGCCCTCGATCCACCAACCCGCACCGTTTCGCGCGTGTGACGCCACCTGCGGATTTACTCGATGTGATGGCGTGTTCCCCGACGGCTACTACCATGCCGCGGAGCTTGGAATACACCAGACGGTAGGTCTCTCTGTTCATCGTTTTTATTGAGTCGTTACGGTAAAAAACCGAGACGAACAGTAGAGCAATTGTTTTGGTTTCTGAATCTGGAAAATGGAATTGTTTGATTAATTCGATGCGATTTTAAAAATCGGATTTTTCTTAGTCGAAAATTCCTGGTTACTGAAACCGCCTGCAAAGCTATCCCTGCCAGCGTCTGCTGCCAGGGATAGCGGTTCCTCTTCGCCTCGCCGTTCTTCGGCAATGAATTCAACAACGCCAGCAAGGCCTTCGACCGCGTCGTGCTGTCGGTATCTCCGCTTATGAACATTAAGACTTTGTCAGGCTTCCGAATCAATGCGTAATCGAATTGCAAACCCGCCGGCGATTTCCGCGTTTTCCGCCCGCGCATGAGGCGTTAGATTGCCTGCCTTAAGCCTTCCTTCAGGTCGCCGTCGATACGATCGGGCGTCTTCATCCTCGAAGCGGCTCGGCCTCGCCGCCGCTCATCCCATGTTACCGATTGCAACCGGTTTCGCGTTCGGCTTCGGCATCGCCGAGGGAGTGTCTCGCGATGCGTGACGCATGGCGCGCCAATGCGCTGATCGCCGCCGTCGCGGCGATGTTGGCGCAACTGATCGTGTTGCTGCTGATGGACGTGTTCCATGTGCCCGATCGCGCGTTCACCTCGATGCCGTTCCATTGCGCGGCGGTGGTCTATCTCGCCGCGGCGGTGCTGCTCGTGCACCGGTTTGCCGCGCAGGCGTTTCGCGGCGCGCTGGCGTCGGGGTATGTGCGTCTGACCTCACCGGCCGAGCGTTTCGTGCGGGTCGCGGCGCATTGCCCGCGCCGTACGCTGGTGCTGCTGCATCTGCGCCTGCATCGCTATCAGGTGGATCGTCGGCCCTTGTGATTCGGCATCTGCCCGGATGACGGTTTTGTCATGAACGGGCCACGATCGGGAGCGTCCCGCGCCGCCACACTGAGCGCGGGCAGGCACCGCCTGCAATCGCCAACCTGGATGCAGACCCGTCGTGAACAAGCTAACTTCGATCCGTACTTTCGTTAAGGTTTGCCGAGTGCATGAGCTTCGCGAAGGCCGCGAAACAACTCGGCGTATCCGCCTCGGTCGTGACGCGCAGCGTCGCGGAACTCGAAAAACATCTGGGCGTGCTGCTCGTCAATCGCACGACGCGCAGCGCGGCGCTGACGCGGGTTCGAACCTCCGCGCGCCTAGCGAACCCGCTTGAGCGCCGCGAGGAAGCTGTCGATCAGCGCCATCTGGCCGCCCGCGCGCGTCAGCCGCAGGATGCGCGACGAGAACGGATTGCGCGTCAGGCGAATGAACACGGCACGCTGGGATTGCGTGCGCGCCAGCGCTTGCGGCACGAGCGCCACGCCCATGCCGAACTCCACCATCGTGACCACCGTCTGCCACAGGCGCGCCTCGTGCCGGATGGTCGGGCTGAATCCGGCATCCACGCAGGTGGCGATGATCTGGTCGTGGTAGTGCGGCGAGACGGCGCGCGGAAACAGGATGAACGGTTCGTTCTGCAGAACTTGCAGATCGATGCGCTTCTTCCCGGCGAACGGGTGATTGGCCGGCAGACAGCACAGAAACGCCTCCGACATCAGAAGTTGGGTGTCGATCTCCGCCGGATAGTGGCCCCAGTAGGCGAAACCCAGATCGATCTGAAGCTGCTGAAGCGCCCGGCTCTGTTCGGCCGTATTCATCTCCTTGAGCGCGATCTCCACATCGGGGTGGGCCGCCTCGAAGCGTTCCACCGCCTCGGGCAAACCCCGATAGAGCATCGAATTCACGAAGCCGATTCGCAGGCGGCCCGCCAACCCGTGGGCGGACTGCGTGGTGAGCTTCGCCGCCTCGTCGGCCTGCTGCAGCAGCCGTTGCGCTTCCGCGAGCAGGACTTGCCCGGCGTTGGTCAGCACCACCGACTTGCTGCTGCGCTCCAGCAGCCGCGCGCCCAATTGCTCCTCGAAGCGCTTGATATCGAAACTCAGCGCGGGTTGCGAGATGAACAGCCGGCGTGCCGCGCGCCCGAAATGCAGTTCTTCGGCGACGGCAACGAAGTATCGGAGTTGTCTGAGTTCCATCGGTTTCCGCTCCCCAACGATAGATGCGTGTTATCGCACATGCCATCAATTGTATTGGACGCTTATCGAGTGGGCTCGTACTCTCGATTTCACTTCGGCGGCGCCCCGACACGCCGCACCATCATTCAGGAGACGATCCATGTCCGACCCTCGACAGGAACCCGCGACTTCGAACATCCCCGACAGCCGCGGCATCAATTTCTTTACCAGCGACCCCTCGTTCGGCCCTTTGCTCAGGAGCTTCCTGGGCGACACGACCTACCACCTCATCGAATCCCGTCTGATCGACCTGGGCCAACGCGCCTCCGACGAACTCGATGCCTGGGCCACGAGCGCGGACCACAACCCACCGGTATTGATGCAACGCACCCGAAGCGGCGAAGCGCTTCAGCGCATCGAGAAGCATCCGGCCTATGTCGCGCTCGAACGCGTGGCCTACAGCGAGCTCGGGCTGGCTTCGATGAGCCATCGACTCGATGCGCCGCCGCCGCTCGTCAAGTACGCGCTGACGTTCCTGTTCGTGCAGGCGGAATTCGGCCTGTGCTGCCCGGTGAGCATGACCGATTCGCTCACCCGCACGCTGCGCAAGTTCGGCAGCCCGGCGCTGGTCGATCGCTACCTGCCGATGCTCGCCTCGCAGGATTTCGACACGCTGTTTCAAGGCGCGATGTTCATGACCGAGCAGGCGGCCGGCTCCGATACCGGGCGCACGGTGACGCGCGCAACGCGAGGCGCGGATGCGAACGGCAACGAAGTGTGGACGTTGACGGGCGACAAGTGGTTCTGTTCGAACCCGGACGCCGACCTGGCGATGGTGCTGGCGCGCCCCGACGACGCGCCGGACGGCATCAAGGGGCTCGCGCTGTTCCTGCTGCCGAAGGTGCTCGACGACGGCAGCCGCAACACGTATCACATCGTTCGCTTGAAGGACAAACTCGGCAGCCGCTCGATGGCCAGCGGTGAAATCGTGCTCGACGGCGCGCGGGCCTACCTGATCGGCGAAGTGGGGCGCGGCTTTCATCAGATGGCGGACATGATCAACATGTCGCGCCTGTCGAACGGCGTGCGCGCGGCCGGGCTGATGCGTCGTGCGCTCACCGAGGCGCTGCATGTCGCGCGCAATCGCTTGGCATTCGGCCGCAAGCTCGTCGAGATGCCGCTGATGCAGCGGCAGTTGCTGAAGATGATGCTGCCGGCCGAACAGGCTCGCTCGATGTTCATGCAGATCGCCGCGCTGCTTCCGAAGTCCGACCGTGGCGACGCGCTCGCCGTCAAGTGCGTTCGCATCCTCACGCCGCTGGTGAAATTCCGCGCCTGTCGCGACGCGCGAAAGGTGACCGGAGACGCGATGGAAGTGCGCGGCGGCGTGGGCTATATCGAAGAGTGGGCCGACCCGCGGCTCGTGCGCGATTCCCACCTGGGCTCCATCTGGGAAGGCACCAGCAACATCGTTGCGCTCGATGTGGCGCGCGCCACACGTCGCGAAGGCGCGCTCGAATCGCTGGGGCACTACCTGAATGCGCAACTGGACGAAGCCGCGTTGCCCCGGGCGTCGATCGAACTGTTGCGCGACGTATTCAGGCGCGCCAGCGTCGCGCTCGACAGCGTGGCCGAGTGTGGCCGTGATGAAAGCGTGCGCCAGGCGGCCAGCGCTGTTTACCACGCGACGGCGGCCGTCTTCATGGCGACGGAAGCCGCCCGCATGGGAAGCGATTTCCGTCGGCTGGCGCTCGCCCATCTCGTCGTCGAGCACAAGCTCATGCCGCGCGATCCGTTGGCGCCCGTGAATGCCGGCGCCGACGCCGGTGTGCTCCGCAAGCTCGTCGACGAAACGCCGATGACGCTCGACGATGCCATGTCGCTGATCCCCACGAACAAGGAGCGTGCGCAATGAGTACGAATCAGGTTACCGGTGCGCTTCAGGGCCTGCGTGTCATCGATCTGAGCCGGGTGCTTGGCGGTCCTTACTGTACGCAGGCGCTGGCGGACCACGGCGCGCAAGTCATCAAGCTGGAACCGCCGGACGGCGACGAGACGCGCGGCTGGGGGCCGCCGTTTGTCGGCGACACCGCCTCCTATTTCGTCGGGGTCAATCGCAACAAGCAGGGCATTTGCGTCGATCTGTCGTGCGAGGCGGGGCGCCATATCCTCTGGCAGTTGCTCGAAGGCGCGGACGTGCTGGTCGAGAATTTCAAGCCCGGCACGCTCGAACGCTGGGGGATGGATTACCCGCTGCTGTCGAAACGCTTCCCGAGGCTGATTCACTGTGCGATCTCCGGGTTCGGGCCGGATGGCCCGCTTGGCGGGCTGCCCGGCTACGACGCGGCGATTCAGGCCATGGCGGGGCTGATGAGCGTGAACGGCGAGGCCGACGGGCCCGCGCTGCGCGTCGGCTTGCCGGTGGTCGACATGGTGACCGGCCTCAACGCGCTGGCCGGCATTCTGCTTGCACTCGCGGAGCGCGAGAAGAGCGGCCGGGGCCAGTCGCTCGATATCGCGCTGTACGACAGCGGTGTCTCGCTGCTCCATCCGCATCTGCCGAACTATTTCGGCAACGGGCGCACGCCCCAGCGCAGCGGCAATGCGCATCCGAACATCACGCCCTACGACAGCTATCGAACCGCGACCGCGCCGATCTTCCTCGCGGTGGGCAACGACCGTCAGTTCGCCAAGCTGGTCGGCCATCTGAATGCACCGGCACTCGCACAGGATGTTCGCTTTGCCGACAACCGGAGCCGCTGCGCGCATCGTGCGGAACTCAAGGCGGAGCTCGAACGCCTGATGCAATCGCTCGATTGCGAGGCGCTTGCGACGGCGCTGATTCGTGGCGGCGTGCCGTGCGGGCCGGTCCAGACCGTCGATGCCGTGGCGCGTCACCCGCACACGCTGCACCGCGAGTTGATGGTCGAAATCGGCGCGTATCGCGGCACCGGCACGCCGATCAAGTTGTCCCGAACCCCGGCCACGTATCGCACCGCGCCGCCCGCGCTGGGTGGCGATACGCGTGCGGTGCTCGATGAGCTGGGCATCGATGGCGAGACACAACGGCGGCTGTTCGAGGCCGGCGTGTTGAAAGGCTGACGCCTGGAAGCCATCAGGCATCCGAATCAACCGGCATGCAGACCGGCAATCTTCAGGAGACAAGCGATGCAACCCACCGTGCAGGAAGGCCCGAGGCGCCAGCCTCGGCGCGCCGCATTCGCCGCGTTCGTCGGCACGACGATCGAATGGTATGACTTCTATATCTACGCGACGGCTTCGGCGCTCGTGTTCGGCAAGCTGTTCTTTCCTCAGGGCGACCCGTTCTACAGCACGCTCGCCTCGTTCGGCACCTTCGCCGTCGGGTTCTTCGCAAGACCCTTCGGCGGGCTGGTGTTCGGCCACCTCGGCGATCGATTCGGACGCAAGAAGGCGCTTGTCGCGACGCTGGCCATCATGGGGATCGGCACGGTGGGCATCGGTTTCCTTCCCACTTATGCATCGGCCGGCGCGCTGGCGCCCGTGCTGCTGGTGCTGTTGCGCGTGGCGCAGGGCGTCGCGATCGGCGGCGAGTGGGGCGGCGCGGTGTTGATGGCGGGGGAACATGCGCCCGCGGCCAGGCGCACGTTCCTGGCCTCGTTCGCACAACTGGGCAGCCCCGCCGGCCTGATTTTTGCGCTGCTCGCGTTTCGTACGGTCGGACATCTACCGCAGCAACAGTTGATGGACTGGGGCTGGCGCATTCCGTTTCTGCTCAGTGCGGTGTTGTTGCTGGTTGGCGTGTTCATCCGCTCGGGCGTCGCCGAATCGCCCGAATTCGCGGCGGCCGCCGAGCGCGCGAAGCCGGCCAATCTTCCCATCGTGGATGTGCTGCGCAACGCGTGGCGCACCGTGCTGCTTTGCCTGGGCGCGAACGTGATCGGTGTCGCGGGGGCGTGGTTCTGCAACACCTTCATGCTCAGTTTCGCGACCGGAACGCTGGGCATCAGCCGTGCGCTGATGCTCGACTGCCTGTTTGTCGTCGCGTTCGTCCACTTCTTCAACCAGCTTTTCTCCGGATGGCTTGCGCAGCGTGTCGAGGCAAGGAAGTTTCTCGCCTGGGCCGCGGGCCTGGCGATGATTTCGCCGTATCCGATGTTCATCCTGGTATCGACGGGCAAGCCCATCGCCATCGTGGTCGGCATCGCGATGGCCGTGATGTGCATGTCGGGTTCGTACGCCGTGATGGCCGGATTGATGACGGAGGCCTTCGACGTGCGCTACCGCTACTCGGCGATCTCGCTGTCGTATCAGTCGTGTGCCGCGCTGGCAGGCGGACTGACGCCGCTGGTCGGCACGGTTCTCGCTCATGCGTGGCCGGGGCAGTGGTGGCCGTTGGCGGTGTTCTACAGTGCGTTGGCGGGGATTTCGCTGGTGTGTTTGTTGGGGTTGAAGCGAGGGGAAGCCGGCTCGCGCGTGCCGAGCATGACGCGGCAGGTGCCGAACGCCGTTGGGGGAAAGGCGTCCGAGTAGGGCGCCCCATCCGCTTCTCCCCATTCAATGGCACAAACTTTGCATCACCTTTTCGTCGAGCTATCCTCGACGAAACCCGGCCAACACGGCCAGCCCAAAGGTCATGCAATGAACGTGCCGATCAACGAAGGCGATTCGCCCGCCTTCTGGCGAGAGCAGGAAATGCTGCTGCTTCAGCAGGTGATGAACCTCGTCGGGAAGAGCATCTCGCCCGACGTGGTGCTGCGCGAAACGCTGCATCTGATGTCCGAACTGCTCGGCCTCAATCGCGGGCGCGTGGTGTTGCTCGACGAGGCGCGCGACCGCAGCCGCATCCGCTACGCCTACGGGCTCAAGCCCGACGAGATCGAGCGCGGCCAATACGCGCCCGGCGAGGGCGTGACCGGCCATGCGATCCGGCACGGACAGTTGATCATCGTGCAGGACATCGATCAGGACGACTTGTTTCTCGCGCGCGCGGTGCCGCGCGAGTTGCTGCCGCCGGGGCCGGTGTCGTTCATCGCGATGCCGATCCGCATCGAAGGCCGCAGCGTGGGCGTGCTGGCCTGCCACCGGATTCGCATGCGCAACCGCACGCTGGCGAGCGACATCTCGATCCTGCGCATCCTGGCGACGCTGGCCGGCCAGTTGCTGCAACTCGAAGCGATGATGAAAGCCAAGACCCGCGCGCTCGAAGAGCAGAACGAAATGCTGATGCATGCGCTGGAGCACGGCAGCGCCAAGTACGGCATCGTCGGCACCTCGCCCGCGCTGCTGCGGGCGATCTCGGAACTGGAACGCGTGGCCGACGCGTCGGCCGCGGTGCTGCTGCTCGGCGAATCGGGCACCGGCAAGGAACTGTTCGCCCGGGCGCTGCATCTGTCGGGACACCGAAGCGACAAGCCGTTCATCAAGGTGAACTGCGCGGCGATCCCCGATACGCTGTTCGAATCGGAACTGTTCGGCTACGAGCGCGGCGCGTTCACCGGCGCGACCGGCGTGCGCGAAGGGCTGTTCGAGCAGGCTTCGTCGGGCACGATCTTCCTTGACGAGATCGGCGAACTGCCGCTGACGATGCAGGGCAAGCTGCTGCGCACGCTGCAGGAAGGCACCATCACGCGGCTCGGCGGCAAGCGCGAGATCCGCGTGGACGTGCGGCTGGTGGCGGCCACCAACCGCAGCCTCGAAGCCGACGTGGCCAACGGGCTGTTCCGCCAGGACCTGTTCTACCGGCTCAACGTGATCCCGATCCGGCTGCCGTCGCTGGCCGAGCGCCGGGGCGACATCCGCGCGCTGGCGCTGCTGTTCCTGAATCGCATCAACCAGGCGAACCAGCGCAACGTCAACCTGACGCCGGACGCCTACGCGCGGCTCGAAGCGCAGCCGTGGCCCGGCAATATCCGCGAGCTGTCGAACTTCATCGAGCGCGTGGTACTGCTCGCCGAGAAGCCGATCCTCAACGCGGCCGATCTCGAACGCTTCCTGCCCGAGGCGGAGCCTGTACCCATTCCCGTAGCCGAACCGGCGCCACTCGCGACGCTGCCCGATGCCGTCGTGCGCCCGTACATGGCGAACGACTCGCATTCGGCCGAGGAATTGCAGCAGGCGCTGCGCGCGGCCGGCGGCAACAAATCGCGCGCCGCGCAACTGCTTGGCATGACGTCGCGGCAGTTTTCGTATCGCTGGCAGAAGGTGTCGGGTCGTCAGGGCGGCTGACAATGTCGGACAAATTGTCGACATTGTTAACAATGTTCGGAGCCCGAAGCGTCGCTCGGAAATGGCTTGAGAGTCGATAAAAGAATAAAGAAAACAACGGCTTGAGATGAATTTCGACGCCTGGCACGGTGGTTGCAATAGAGGACGGGCGATCACGCCGATCGCTCAACCCGGAGAACCACCTTGAGCAACGACACCGCCACCCCCTACCTGCGCCCCATCGATCGCGAAGGACTTCTGAAGTTCGCCGCCGCCGGCCGCGACAACCCCGAGCGCAAGGGCAGCAACAAGGTCCATACGGTGATGCAGGGGCAGTTCCGCTCGTGGAGCTACGTCGGCACGCACAACCCGGTGGTGGTGGACGAGCCGGTGCATCTGTTCGGCGAGAACACCATGCCGGCGCCCGGCGAAATCGTGCTGTCGGCGCTGGGCGGCTGCCTGAGCGTCGGCATCACGGCGGTGGCCACGTTCCGTCAGGTCAAGCTGTCGCGCCTCGAAGTGTTCCTCGAAGCCGATATCGGCAACACGGCCGCCTGGGGCGCTGGCGGCGCGGAGCGGCAGCCGGAACAGATGGGCTTCCAGGACATTCGCGTCAAGGTGCTGATCGAGGGCGACGCCACCCGCGAGGAACTCGACGATATCGTCAGTCATGCAAACCATTTCTCGCCGGTGGCCAACACCCTGCGCAACCCGGTGCCGTTCAGCATCGCGTTGGCGGACTGAGCGCGGCGCGCCCCCTCACCTCGATTAGCGGGAGTAACGCACCATGAAAGCGCTTGAATTTCCCGGCGGCCCGATCGATCCGGCGTGGTCCGACGCGCGCGTGATGGCCGACGTGACGGCCGTCGCCGACGGCCCGCTCGCGCAGGCCGCGTATCGCATCGATCACGAGGGCTACTACCCCCTCGACATCATGGGTTCGCTCGGCACGGCCGGCGCGTTCGGCGCGCATCTGGAGCGCGGTGGCCGCCGCGTGGGCCTGGCGATCGACGCGATGCGCGCCGTGAGCCGCCGTTGCGGCTCCACGGGCTTCCTGACCTGGGCGCACGATGTGTGCGGGCTGTACATGGAGCAATCGGGCAACCCGGCGCTGACCGGCGCGCTGCTCGACGATCACACGATGGGGCGCAGCTTCGGCGGCACCGCGATGTCGAACCCGATGAAGGCGCTGGCCGGCATCGAGAAGATGCTGCTGCGCGCCGTGAAGGTGCCGGGCGGCTACCGCGTCAGCGGCGCGTTGCCGTGGGTCAGCCATATCGCAACCGGTCAGTACTGCGGAGCGATGGCCGGCGTCTACCGCGACGACGGCTCGCTGTCGCACGAAATCATGTTTTTGCTGCGCCTCACGCCGGAAGTGACGCTGCGGCAATGCCCGGAGTTCTCGGGCATGGAAGGCACCAGCACCTGGGGCGTGCGGCTCGACGACGTGTTCGTCGGCGAGGACGCGATGATGGCGGACCCGGCGCGCCCGTTCATCGCGAGGATCCGCGCGGCGTTCGTGCTGCTGCAGGTCGGCATCGGCCTGGGCGTGGCGCAGGGCAGCCTCGATTCGATCCGCGAGGTCGAGCCGGTGCTCGGCCACGTGAACCGCTTCCTCGAAGACGGCGCGGCCGAGTTGCAGGCCGAATTCGACGAGCTTGGCGCGCGCATCGCGCGGCTCGCGCAAACGCCGTACGACGGCAGCAAGGATTATCTGCTCGACGTGCTCGACGCCCGCGTGCACAGCGCGGAACTCGCGATGCGCGCGGCGAACTCGGCGCTCATGCACCAGGGCGCGCGCGGTTACCTGATGAGCGCGGCGCCGCAGCGGCGCGTGCGCGAGGCGCAGTTCGTGGCGATCGTCACGCCGGCCATCAAGCATCTGCGCTGGGAAATGGCACGCCTGTCGGCCGAGGAGGTGCCCGCATGAGCACGAGCAACGAACCGTGGCGGCAGTTTCTGTGCCGCGCCTGCGGATTGATCTACGACGAGGAGCAGGGCGACCCCGATAGCGGGCTGGCGCCGGGCACGCGCTTCGAGGACATCCCCGACGATTGGTCCTGCCCGCTGTGCGGCGTGATCAAGGCCGATTTCGAACCGTACGAACCGCTGGCGAACGCGGCTGATTCGTCATCCGAAGCATCGGCTTCGGTTGCGCCGTCGCGCGAACGTGGCGTGGTGATCGTCGGCGGCGGCATCGCGGGCTGGAGCGCGGCGGAAGCGCTGCGGGCGCTCGACCCGGCCGTGCCGATCACGCTGGTGACGGCGTGCAGCGGCGATCGCTACCTGAAGCCGGAATTGTCGGTGGCGCACGGGCGCGGCCTGAAGCCGGCCGACCTGGTGCGCGAAGCGGGCGCCGACGCGGCGGCCCGCCTCAAGCTGCGCTTGATGGCGCACACGCATGTGGTCGGCATCTCGCCGTCGCTGCATCAGGTGCGGACCACGCGCGGCGCGCTGCGTTACATGAAGCTCGTGATCGCGCAGGGCGCGCGGCCGGCTTTGCCGGCGCAGATGCCCGCATCGCTGTGCTGGCGCATCAACGATCTGGCCGGCTGGTCGGGCCTGCAGGCCCGCCTGGACGGCGCACGCCGGCAGGTCGCGATCGTCGGCGCGGGCATGATCGGCTGCGAACTGGCGGAGGATTTCGCGCGCGCCGGGCATGCCGTCTCGCTGATCGACGTGAACCCGGGGCCGCTGGCGAGCCTCGTGCCGCCGGTGGTGTCGGACCGTCTGCTGGCGAGCCTGCAGGACGCCGGCATCCGTTTCCTCGGCGTGCGCCGCATCGAACGCATCGAGCCGGCCACGGCAGGCAGCGCGCGGAAAACCCTCGTCATGCAGGGCGGCGAGCGGATCGAGGCCGACGAGGTGGTGGCCGCCACCGGCCTGGTCACGGAAACGCGGCTGGCCCGGATGGCGGGGCTCGCGTTCGATCGCGGCATCGTGGTCGACCCGGCGACGATGCAGACGAGCGTGGCGGACATCTTCGCGATCGGCGATTGCATCAGCGTGGCGGGCGTGCCGTGCCGCTTCATCGAGCCGATCGTGCGGCAGGCCAGTGCGCTGTCGCATTGCGTGCTCGACCGCGAACATGCGGGCTACGAGCACAGCACGCCGCTGATCCGCCTGAAGACGCGCGCGTTCCCGATCGTGTTGCACGGCGTGCCGAGCCCGCACGGAACCTGGAGTACGCCTGACGCTGGCGACGATGCCGATGGCCCGCTGCGGATCGAGCAGCGCCTGGATGGCCGCGTCGTCGCACGCATCGAAGCCGGCCCCGCGAAGCAGCGGCTGGTCGCCTGATGGTTTCCGAATGTTGTCCCGAACCCGGTGCATCGAATCATGAAAGATGAAAACCCGTATCGTCCGTACAGCCCGCACCATTCGCTGGCGCGTTGCTCGTGCGGCCGGCACGCCAGCCAGGACGAGCACGATGCACGCGATGGCGCCGTGGCGGCATCGCACGACGTCGAAACCCGCTCGCGCCATTTCCTCGAAATGGCCGCGGTGCGGGCGCTGTTTCCGCAGGATGTGCTGCGCCGGCGTTTCCTGAAGGCGGTCGGCGTCAACGCGGCGCGCGCGGCGATCGCCAGCGTCCTGCCGCTGGCAGACCTGCAGGCGATGGCCGAGGAACGGCGGCCGCTCGAAAAGCCCGACCTCAAGATCGGCTTCATTCCGATCAATTGCGCCACGCCGCTGATCATGGCCGACCCGATGGGCTTCTATCGGGAACAGGGGCTGAAGGTCACCCTCAGCAAGACGGCGGGCTGGGCGCTGGTGCGCGACCAGATGCTGAACCGCGAGCTGGACGCCTCGCATTTCCTCGCGCCGATGCCGCTGGCGATTTCGATGGGGCTCGGTTCGTCGCCGCAGCCGATGCGGGTGGCCGCGATTCAGAACGTCAACGGCCAGGCCATCACGCTGGCGCTCAAGCATCGCAACAATCGCGATCCGCGCAACTGGAAGGGCTTCAAGTTCGCGATTCCGTTCGAGTATTCGATGCACAACTTCCTGCTCCGCTATTACCTGGCCGAGCATGGCATCGATCCCGACCGCGACGTGCAACTGCGCGTGACGCCGCCGGCCGAGATGATCGCGAACCTGCGCGCCGGCAACATCGACGGCTTCCTCGGGCCCGACCCGTTCAACCAGCGCGCCGTGTACGACCAGGCGGGCTTCATCCATATCCTGTCGCGCGACATCTGGGATGGGCACCCGTGCTGCGCGTTCGGCGTGAGCCAGGCGTTCATCGACGCGAATCCGAACACGTTTGCCGCGCTGTACCGCTCGCTGCTGACGGCGTCGGCCGCTGCGCACAAACAGGAGAACCGCCCGGCGATCGCACGCGCGATCGCCACGCCGAACTATCTGAACCAGCCCGAGATCGTGATCCTGCAGGCGCTGAACGGCCATTACGCGGACGGCCTCGGGCACGTGGTCGATCAGCCCGATCGCACCGATTTCCAGCCGATGCCGTGGTATTCGATGGCGACCTGGATGCTCACGCAGATGCAGCGCTGGGGCTATATCAAGCAGCCGGTGGATTACGCCGCGCTGGCCGAGAAGGTGTTCCTGCTGACCGACGCGCGCGCACAGATGAAGGCGCTCGGGCAGGACGTCGACCCGGTGGCGATGAGCACCGGCATGAAGCGGTTCACGGTGATGGGACGCGAGTACGACCCGGCCGATCCGGGCAAGTACCTCGCCGGTTTCGCCATC
Source organism: Burkholderia sp. 3C (assembly GCF_054589155.1). Taxonomy (NCBI): domain Bacteria; kingdom Pseudomonadati; phylum Pseudomonadota; class Betaproteobacteria; order Burkholderiales; family Burkholderiaceae; genus Burkholderia; species Burkholderia sp. 3C. The sequence continues at coordinate 4,210 of NZ_BAAILN010000154.1, read as the reverse complement.
AAGCGCTCGTGATTCAGGGGAATGAGATGAAAGCTTCGATTCGGTTGCAGGCGGCCCTCGTGTCGCTGTGCGTGGTGCTGTTGGTGCTGGTGGTCTGGCAGGTGGCGACCACCGCGAACGAGGCCGCGCAGGCGGCGCCGCTGACGGCGGAGCAGAAGGAATACGCGCGCCTGATGGGGCAAGCTCCGGGCGATGCGTCGGCCGAGCCGAGAAACGACGGCTTCCCGACGCCGGTGCAGTTCTTCCGGGCGGCGGGGCGCAATCTGGCGCACCCGTTCTACGATCACGGCCCGAACGACAAGGGCATCGGCATCCAGCTCGGGCATTCGCTGCTGCGCGTGGCGGGCGGTTATCTGCTGGCCGTGCTGGTGTCGATTCCGTTGGGATTCCTGATCGGCATGTCGCCGCTGCTGTATCGCGCGCTCGATCCGTTCATCCAGCTGCTCAAGCCGATCTCGCCGCTGGCCTGGATGCCGATCGCGCTGTACACGATCAAGGATGCCTCGATTTCCGCCATTTTCGTGATCTTCATCTGCTCGCTGTGGCCGATGCTGATCAACACCGCGTTCGGCGTGGCGAACGTGCGGCGCGAATGGCTCAACGTGGCGCGCACGCTGGAGGTGTCGCCGCTGCGCAAGGCGTTGCAGATCGTGCTGCCGGCCGCCGCGCCCACCATCATCACCGGCATGCGGATCTCGATGGGCATCGCGTGGCTGGTGATCGTGGCCGCCGAAATGCTGGTGGGCGGCACCGGCGTGGGCTACTTCCTCTGGAACCAGTGGAACAACCTGTCGCTGACCAACGTGTTGTTCGCCGTCCTCATGATTGGCGTGGTGGGCATGCTGCTCGACCAGCTTTTCGCTCGCGTGCAAAAGAAGGTGACCTATGCAGACTAATGACAATCGTGGCGCCGGCGGCGCGTTCATCGAGGTCGATGCGCTGTCCAAGCGCTATCGCGCCGATCTTCCGCCGGTATTCGAGGACGTGACGTTCAAGATCGAGCGCGGCGAGTTCATCTGCGTGATCGGCCACTCGGGGTGCGGGAAAAGCACCATCCTGAACGTGCTGGCCGGGCTCGAACAGGCCAGCGGCGGCGGCGCGGTGATGGGCAAGCGCGAGATCGACGGCCCGAGCCTGGACCGCGGCGTGGTGTTCCAGGGCCATGCGCTGATGCCGTGGCTCACGGCCAGGCAGAACGTGGAATTCGCCGTGCGCTCGCGCTATCCGGCGTGGACGCGCAAGCAGGTTGAAGAATGCGCGGTGCGTTTTCTCGACATGGTCGGGCTGACGCGCGCCATCGACAAGAAGCCGTCGGAACTGTCGGGCGGGATGCGCCAGCGCGTCGGCATTGCGCGCGCGTTCTCGGTGGCGCCGAAGATGCTGCTGATGGACGAGCCGTTCGGCGCGCTTGATGCGCTCACGCGCGGCGTGATCCAGGACGAACTGCTGCGCATCTGCCTCGCCACGCACCAGACGGTGTTCATGATCACGCACGACGTGGACGAGGCGATCCTGCTGGCCGACCGCATCTTCCTGATGAGCAACGGCCCGCGCGCACGCCTCGCGGAAATCGTCGTCAACACCCTGCCGCGCGAGCGCACGCGCGAAACGCTGATCCACGATCCGCAGTTCTATCGCATCCGCAATTACCTGATCGATTTTCTCGTCAAGCGTTCGGCCGAGATCCAGCAGGACATCGAGCACGGCCGCGACGCGCACGACACCACCCGCATCGTTCGTCCCGGCCTCGTGCCGGACAAGGTCACCGAGCTCGATTCCGAGCGCGCGCTGCGCGCCGGCATGAAGGCTTGATTTTTTCAGACTGTTTTTGGAGGGGAACCGCAATGATTTCGAATCGCACGCAAGTGACCGACATGATTGTTTCGGCCAAGGTCCGCAAGGGCCTGAAGTGGGCCGACGTGGCCGAGAAGGTTGGCATGGCGAAGGAATGGACCACGGCCGCCTGCCTCGGGCAGATGCAGTTGAGCCGCGAGCAGGCGGCTGTCGTGGGCGAGATCTTCGAATTGTCGGACGAGGCGATCGCGTGGTTGCAGATCGTGCCGTACAAGGGCTCGCTGCCCACGGCCGTGCCGACCGATCCGCTGATCTACCGCTGGTACGAAATGGTCAACGTGTACGGCACGACCATCAAGGAATTGATTCACGAGGAATTCGGCGACGGCATCATGAGCGCGATCGATTTCTCGATGGACATCCAGCGTCAGGCCGATGCGAAGGGCGACCGCGTCAACGTGGTGCTGTCGGGCAAGTTCCTGCCGTACAAGGCGTATTGAGCGCAGCGCAATACAGCGCGGGGGGCGGCGCCGGATCAGGCTTCCGGCATCGCCCCGGCCGGCGAGGACGGCCGCAGGTTGTGCGTGGACAGCCAGACTTCGTGCTGGAGCCATTCGCGGAACTGCGCGATGTGCGGGTCCTGCGATTGTTCGGGGCGCGTGACGAACCAGTAGGACTGCCGGCCATCGATGTGCACGTTCAGCACCTGCATCAACTGGCCCGCCGCGATCTCGCGCGCCACCATGTGGCGATCCGCGATCGTGATCCCGAGGCCGTCGATCGCCGCGCGGATCGCGTGATCGAGCAGATCGAATTCATAGCCGCCGCGCGTATCCACGCCGTCGATGCCGGCCGCCGTCAGCCAGTGCTGCCACGTCAGGTAACGCTGGTCGTCGGCCGCCAGCACGTGCAGCAGCGTGAAGCGATTGAGGTCGATCGGCCCGTCGTGCTGCACGCGCGCGTAAAGCGCCGGCGCGCACACCGCGATGTGCTGCTCGTGCATCAGCAGCACGTTCTCGAAGCCGTCCCATTCCCCATCGCCGAAACGCACCGCGCAATCGAGCAGGCGCGAGGTGCCGAGGCTGTCGGCCAGGCGCGTGGTCAGGCTCAGTTCGTATTGCGGATGCGCTTCGCGCAGGCCCGGCAGGCGCGGCATCAGCCAGCGCGCGGCGAAGGTGGGCGGCACGTTCACGCGCAGGCGATTGTGGTGCTGCTTGTCCTGCAGCCCGCGCACCGTCAGTTCGATCTTGTCGAACGACTGCTGCAACGCATGCAGCAACACGCGGCCCGCCGAGGTCAGTTCGAGTTGGTGATGGCGGCGCGTCAGCAGCGCTTCGCCGAGCTGGCCTTCCAGTTGACGCACCTGCCGGCTGACCGCGCTCTGCGTGACGTTCAGCAGCTCGGCCGCACGCGTGAAGCTGCCGGTGCGGCCGGCCAGTTCGAAGGCTTTCAGCGCGTTCAGCGCGGGCATTTTGCGTCTCACGGCGGGGCAGGTCGGGAATCGGGACGGCGCCTATTGTAGAGCGGGCCGGACAGGGCCGCGAGCGCCGTAAACGCAGCAAACCCCTCGGCTCGACGGCCCGAGGGGTTTGTCAGGAAGCCGAACGACGGTGCGTCCGGCGCCGGAGGCTTACTGCGCGCCGAGCTTCTTGATCAGCACGTCGAGTTCGGCCACTTCTTCTTCGGTCAGGTCCGTCAGCGGTGCGCGCACCGGGCCGGCATCGTGGCCGACCAGCTTCGCGCCGGCCTTGACGATGCTGACCGCGTAGCCTGCACGGCGGTTGCGGATCTTCAGGTACGGCAGGAAGAAATCGTCGATCAGCTTGCCGACCGTTTCATGATCGTCCGCGGCGATCGCGCGGTAGAAATCCATCGCCGTCTTCGGGATGAAGTTGAACACGGCCGACGAGTACACCGGCACGCCCAGCGCCTTGTAGGCCGCTGCGTACACTTCCGCGGTCGGCAGGCCGCCGAGGTAGGCGAAGCGTTCGCCGAGGCGGCGGCGGATCGTGACCATCGGTTCGATCTCGCCCACGCCGTCCTTGAAGCCGATCAGGTTCGGGCAACGCTCGGCCAGGCGT
>NZ_BAAILN010000154.1:0-325 GCF_054589155.1 Burkholderia sp. 3C | reverse complement strand
CGATCGCGCGGTAGAAATCCATCGCCGTCTTCGGGATGAAGTTGAACACGGCCGACGAGTACACCGGCACGCCCAGCGCCTTGTAGGCCGCTGCATACACTTCCGCGGTCGGCAGGCCGCCGAGGTAGGCGAAGCGCTCGCCGAGGCGGCGGCGGATCGTGACCATCGGTTCGATCTCGCCCACGCCGTCCTTGAAGCCGATCAGGTTCGGGCAACGCTCGGCCAGGCGCTCGAGCATGTCGGCGTTGAGCTTCGAATTCGCGCGGTTGTAGATGATCACGCCGATATCGGGCACGGCCTTGCACACTTCTTCCGCGTGCAGCGC
>NZ_BAAILN010000153.1:0-279 GCF_054589155.1 Burkholderia sp. 3C | reverse complement strand
GCCTTCATCAGGATCACGCCGCCGCGCGGGCCGCGCAGGCTCTTGTGCGTCGTCGTGGTCACGAAATCGGCGTGCGGCACCGGGTTCGGATACAGCCCCGCTGCGATCAGGCCGGCGTAGTGCGCCATGTCGACCATGAAGTACGCGCCGATGTCCTTCGCCACGCGCGAGATCCGCTCGAAATCGATCTTCAGCGAGAACGCCGAGGCGCCCGCGATGATCAGCTTCGGCTTGGTTTCGTGCGCGCGCTTTTCCAGTGCTTCGTAATCGATGTCTTCG
>NZ_BAAILN010000152.1:22243-22857 GCF_054589155.1 Burkholderia sp. 3C | reverse complement strand
GAGGAGCGGGGATGGCGCCTGACCATCCCCGGTTAGCGATGACGGAATTCCCCCCGCTTGCCGGCGTCAGCTTCAAGCACGACCATCTCGCCGCAATACTCGAGCAACGGCCTGAAGGCCTGTTCTTCGAAGTGCACGCCGAGAACTACATGGGCGACGGCGGCCCCGCGCACCGCGCGCTCGGTGCGATACGCCGCAACCATCCGCTGTCGGTGCATGGCGTCGGCATGTCGATCGGCGGCCCCGGGCTGCTCGATGCGCGCCATCTCGCCCGGCTGCACGCGCTGGTTGCCCGCTATGAGCCGATGCTGGTGTCCGAGCATCTGGCATGGTCGTCGCATGGAGGCACGTTCTTCAACGACCTGCTGCCGCTCCCCTATACGGAACAGACGCTCGCCACGGTCTGCGCGCATATCGATCAGGTTCAGGACACGCTGCAACGACGCATCCTGCTCGAAAACCCTTCGACGTACGTAGCATTTTCCTCTTCGACGATGCATGAGGTCGATTTCCTGCGCGCGGTAGCCGAACGCACCGGCTGCGGGCTGCTGCTCGACATCAACAACGTGTTCGTGTCCGCGTGCAACCAGCGCGGCTCGGCCGAGGCCTATCTT
>NZ_BAAILN010000152.1:0-22233 GCF_054589155.1 Burkholderia sp. 3C | reverse complement strand
GGGCACAGCGAACAACGCGACGACGAGGGCGAACCGCTGCTGATCGACAGCCACGACCGCTCGGTGGCCGACCCGGTCTGGGCGCTCTATGCGAACACCATCGCCCGCACCGCCGGTATCCCGACGCTCGTCGAATGGGACAGCGCGTTGCCGGCCTGGCCGATACTGCACGCCGAAGCGCGGCAGGCAGCCGAGGTCATGCGCGGCGCGTCCATCCAGGAGCACGCTCATGCGTCATGACGCACACCTCCCCGGCGCATCGATGCAAGATTTCGCGGCCGGGCTGCTCGACCCCGCCTGCGCGCCGCCCATCGACGCAATCGCGCCGGACCACAAGGGCGTCGAGCAGCGCTACAACGTCTACCGGAACAACGTGACGGTGAGCCTGATCGACGCGCTCGCGGCCATCTACCCGGCCGTGCAACGGATCACGGGCGTCGATTTCTTCCGGGCGATGGCGCGCTTCCACGTGCGCGAAACGCCCCCGCAATCGCCGCTGCTGTTCGAATACGGCCACGCGTTCGCGTCGTTCATCGAGCGCTACGAATACGCGGCCGAGATGCCGTGGCTGGCCGATGTCGCGCGGATCGAGCGCGCCTGGCTCGATGCGTATCACGCCGAGGACCAGCCCCATCTGGCCGCCGCCGCGCTGTCGCAGGTCGCCCCCGATGCGCTGATGACGCTGCGCTTCGAACGCCACGCCGCCGCGCGCATTACCACCTCACGGTTTCCCGCGGTATCGATCTTCGTCATGAATCGCGGCGACGACGCCACCGCCACGCTCGTATCGAGCACGCCGGAAAACGCGCTGATCACGCGCGTGGACGACGCGGTAACCGTCTCGCGCCTGCCACCGGGCGGCGCCACGTTCCTGTGCGCGCTGTTCGACGACGAGCCGTTCGGCTCGGCCGCCGCCCATGCGCTCGAAGCCGATCCGGCCTTCGACCTGCCTGCAAACCTTGCCGGCATGATCGCCGCCGGCGCCTTTACCTCGATTCGTACAGGAGCTTGACCAGGATGCTTTGGGGGCCGGGCACGACCTCGATTGATGGCCTGCTCGGCGACCGGCACGCGCGCTCGTCAAGCATGACGAAGTAAATTGCACGACCCAGCATCGCCTCTCCGTTTTCCGATGAGGCGAAACTCGAATCCAGGCGATTCAACGACGCCCCATCGCACGGCATGATACCCAGACCAAAAACGGAGCCGAAATGGCTCCGTTCACTTTTATCTCGTGTGGAGAACAGCATGCCGAAAGGGTATTGGGTCGTTGCGATTCAACAAGTCACCAAGCCGGAACAACTCGTCGAGTACTCGAAGCTCGCGGGTCCGGCAATCGCCGCGGGTGGCGGCCGCATCATCGCGCGCGGCACCGCGCAATACGCCTACGAAGCCGGGCAACTGGCGCGCACCGTGGTGACCGAATTCCCGAGCCTCGAACAGGCGCTCGCCACCCGCGAAGGCCCGGCTTATCAAGCCGCGCTGCAAGTGCTGGGCGATGCGGCCGTACGCGATTTCCGCATCGTCGAAGGCACCGAGTAAGGCACGCCCGGGCAACCCTCGCCATGGACATCTCGTTGGCGCGTCGCGTCACGCCGTTGTCCATCGGCGCGGGTGCCCGCCTGGTTGCCGATGTCATTGCCGGGTCAAGCGCCGCCTCCGGCGCCGAATTGCTCCAGCCCCGTCCGCAGGCGCGGCACCAGGAAATCGAGCAGTCGACGCAGCTTGACCGGCATCTGGCCATGCGCGGCATGAACCAGATGCACGGGAACGGGTTCGACCTCGAACGCATCGAGCACGATATGCAGGCGGCCCGCCTCGATGGCGTCCAGCGCCTGATAGTGCAGAACCCGGACATAGCCCACCCCCGCGGCAGCGGCGCCGATACCCGATGCCGCCGTGCCGACCTGAAGCCGGGGCTTGATCGCGACCGCATCCACGCCGTCGTCGCCATCTCCGTCATTACGCCTAAACTGCCACGTCGGCGACAGCGTCGGGGCATTTACAACCACGCACGGCATGCCGGCGAGATCCTGCGGTGTCCGTGGCACGCCGTGTCGCGCGATGACTTCGGGACTGGCGCACACCACCGAGCGCATCGCGCCGACCTGCGTCGCGATCATGCCGCTCGACGGCAGCCGGCCGATGCGAACCGCGAGATCGATGTGCGCCTCCACCAGGTTGACGTTGCGATCCGACTGGTCGAGCGTGATGTTGATATCGGGGAACAGCGCCAGGAAATCCGCGAGATGGGGCAACACATGCAGGTGTCCGAACAAGATCGGCGCCGATACCACGAGCTCGCCGCGCGGCGCCGTGAACTCGCCCGACGCATCGCGCTCCTGTGCATCGACCAGCTCCAGAATCCTGCGCGCGCGAGTGACGTAATCGGCACCGGCGTCGGTCGGCTTGAGACCGCGCGTGGTTCGCGTCAACAACTGCGCGCCGACACGAATCTCCAGATCGTTGATCTTTCTCGTCAGCGTCGGTGTCGGCACATGAAGTGCGCGCGCAGCAGCCGAGAAACTGCCGGTTTCCACAGCCGCAATCAGCATTGTCATCGCCTCGATGCGATCCATCCCGTTCTCCGTTTTTTCGCGGCCGAATACGCTCGATCCGGCCGATACCACGCCTGCTCATGAAGGAAACATCCATGTCCGAATCGAAACTGTTTGCACCGGGACACATCGGTGCGATTCCCGTATCGAACCGCGTCGCCATGGCGCCGCTCACGCGCTCCCGGGCGGATATGGCCGGCATCCCGAGCCCCCATGCCGCCGAGTACTATCGCCAGCGCGCCTCGGCCGGCCTGATCGTCAGCGAAGGGGTGAACATTTCGCGCCAGGGCCGCGGCTACGCCTACACGCCCGGCATCTACACCGATGACCAAGCGGCGGTATGGCGCACCATCACGGACGCCGTGCACGGCGCGGGCGGTCATATCGTCCTGCAGCTCTGGCACGTCGGCCGCATCTCCCACATCAGCCTGCAGGCCAACCGGGCGTTGCCGGTGGCGCCGTCCGCGATTCAGGCCGGCGACGTCACGTTCATCGAATCGGGCGCGATCCGGCCATCGATGCCGCGCGCGTTGCAAACGCACGAAATACCCGCGCTGATCGACGACTACCGGCACGCTGCGCGACTGGCCAAAGCTGCGGGCTTCGACGGCGTGGAAATCCACATGGCCAACAGCTATCTGCTCGATCAGTTCCTGCGCGACAGCACGAACCGCCGCAACGATCGCTACGGCGGCACGACGCAAAACCGCATTCGCCTGCCGATCGAGGTGACGCAAGCCGTCACTGAAATCTGGGGCGCCGATCGCGTGGGCGTGCGAATCTCGCCGGTCACGACCTTCGTTGGCGAAACACCGCTCGACAGCGATCCGCAAACCACGTTCGGGCTTCTGGTCGACCAGCTCGCCGCGCACGGCATTGCGTACCTGCATGCCGTCGAAGGCCAGACCCTGGCCGGCAACGGCCGCGCTGCGTTCGATTTCCAGGCCTTGCGCACGGCGTTCTCCGGCGCGTATATCGCCAACAACGGCTACGACCGGAGCCTCGCGCTCGACGCGATCGACAGCGGCCACGCCGACATGGTCGCGTTCGGCCGGCCGTTCATCGGCAACCCCGATCTCGTTGACCGGCTGCGGCACAACGCGGCCTTCGTCGATGCGCCGCTGGAGACGTACTACGGCGGCGGCGCATCCGGCTATACCGACTTCCCGACCCTCGCGACCGCCTGACGCGACGTCGATTCGAACCAAGCATGACGCCGCTTCGGCGTCGCGCTTGCCCCCTCCGTCTCACGAGAACCACCATGGAACCCATCGAAAACCCCAAAGTCTTCCTGATCACCGGCGCCAACTCGGGCCTCGGCCGCGCGTTCGCCAGCGCGGCCCTGGCGGCCGGGCATCGCGTGATCGGCACCGTCCGCAGCGAAATCGCACGCGCTGAATTCGAACTGCAGGCACGCGGCCGCGCGTTCGGCGTCGTGCTCGACGTCACCGACTACGAGCGCGTCGGCCCCGTCATCGCAGACATCGTGCAAACCACCGGCCCCGTCGACGTGCTGGTCAACAACGCCGGATACGGACACGAAGGCGTGCTCGAGGAATCGCCGCTCGATGAGCTGGAACGCCAGTTCGCCGTCAACGTGTTCGGCGCGGTCGCCATGATCAAGGCCGTGCTGCCGACCATGCGCGAGCGCCGCCGTGGCCATATCGTCAACGTCACGTCGCTGGTCGGCGCGTTGAGCTACCCCGGCATTGCGTACTACAGCGGCAGCAAGTACGCACTGGAGGGCATCTCCGATTCGCTGGCGCAGGAAGTGCAGGCGTTCGGCGTACACGTGACCGCTCTCGCGCCAGGCCCCTTTCGCACCGATTGGGCCGGTCGCTCGATGGTCCGCAGCGAACGCAGCATCTCCGATTACGATCCCGTGTTCGGCCCGGTACGCGACGCGCGGCGCGCCAAGGACGGCAAGCAGAACGGCGACCCCGCGCAGGCCGCGCGAGTGCTGCTGCAACTGGTCGAACATCCGGCTCCGCCGCGCCGCCTGCTGCTCGGCAGCGAAGCTCTTGCGGCCACCCGGCAACGCCTGAAGGAAACAGAGGCCAGCATCGATGCGTGGGCGGACGTGACAGCCTCGACCGACTTCTCGTCGTGAAACGCAGCGGCGCCGGCCAAGCCGGAGTGTGATGCGCATCGGCATCACACTCCGGGTTTCGCCGCGTACACACTGCCAAACAGGTTCAGGCACACGACATTGCAGCCAGGGCATCTCGCTCACGAATCAAAGGGGGAGCGGCGCGCGGCTCCCGGGACATCGGAAATTATGGCCCAAGCCGGCTGTGCATTTTTTATCAGCTAGTGAGATCAAACAGCGACTGTTCCCGCACAGCATCCCGCTTCAGCATTACGGGCGAGGCGCGCTGCTCGCTCTCTGGCGCACCATGCAACGCCGCCGCCCCCTCAGCAACCTGACCAACGACACACATGAACCACCGCACACGATTCGCCGCGCTCACGGCCGCCCTCGCCGTCCTGACCTTCGGCGAGCATGCCGTCGCTGCGGACTACGGCAAGCTGGAACGCTGGCGCAGCTATAACGGCGTGACGTGGGATACGGGCACCGGCACGCCGTTCGCCGATTCGGCGAGCGCGCCGATTGCCGGGCTGCATACCGACGATCGCGGCCGATACTTCGTCACCACGCCGCGCTGGATGTCGTCGCGCGTACCCGCGACGCTCAACCTGCTCGATGCCGGCCCGACGTCCGGCCCGGCCCGCCTCACGGCGTTTCCGTCGGCGGCCGAAAACGCGCTCGACGCCGCCCCCGACACGGCGCTGCGCAGCGTGCTGGGCTTCTACGTCGATCGCACCAACGGCTGGCTGTGGGCACTCGACATGGGCTATGTCGCCGGGGAAAGCGAAGCACCGGCCGGCGGCCAGAAGGTGGTGATTCTCGATCTCCAATCCGGCGCGGAAGTTCGCCGCATTCCGCTCGACGCGGTGGCGGACCGCAAAGCCAGTTTCCTCAACGACATCGTCGTCGACGAAAAACGGCAGGTGGCCTATATCGCAGATAGCGGCGTGCGCGGCAACGATGCAGGCCTGATCGTCGCGGATCTCGCCAGCGGCAAGGTTCGCCGCGTGCTCGACCGGGCGGCGGTGGTCCAGCCGGAGCCGGGCGCGAAGGTGGTGTCGCACGGCCTCGAGGTGCTGCCGGGGCATCCGCTCAATATCGGCATCAACGGCATCGCGCTGTCCGCCGACGCCGGCACGCTCTACTGGACGGTCACCAGCGGCACGCACCTGCACCAAGTGCCGACGGCGGTACTGCGCGATGCGAGCGCCGACGACGCCCGGATCGCGGCACAGGTCAAGACGATCGGCGACATCGGCGGCAGTTCCGACGGCATCGCGATCGACAAGCAAGGCAACGTGCTCGTCACGAATCTGACGCAAAACGGCATCGTCAAATACGACCATCGCAGCCACACCACCAGGCTGATCGCGTCGGACGATCGGATCCACTGGCCCGACACGCTGACGGATTTGCCCGATGGCGATTTCCTGTTCACGGCGAGCGGGCTGAACGAGCATTTCATGGGTGCGATCAAGGCCGGCAACGAGAACTACGACATCTGGCATCTGCCGCGCAAGAAGTAACGCCGCCTCGCTCTTCCCGAGCGGCGAACCCGGCTCGCGGCGCGCCTGCACCGCACCAAGCCGGGTTCGTTACCCGATCCGTCCATTGCCGCCCATGTCCGCTTCCCCTGCCTCCGCGCTGCCCGCCTCGTCCGGGCGCGCGATGTTCGCCATCCTGCTGGCCGTCGGCCTCTCCATTCTCGATACGGCGCTGGCCAACATCGCGTTGCCGGCAATTGCCGTGGACCTGAAGACGTCGGCGGCCGCGTCCGTCTGGATCGTCAACGCCTACCAACTGGCGATGGTCGCGACGCTGCTGCCGCTCGCCGCGCTCGGCGCGCTGATCGGCCAACGGCGCATCTACCTGTTCGGCCTCGCGGTGTTCGTGCTGGCGTCGCTGGCGTGCGCCTGCTCCGGCACGCTGACCGCGCTGACGATCTCCCGGGTGCTGCAAGGCCTGGGGGCCAGCGCGATCATGAGCGTCAACACGGCGCTGATCCGCCTCGTCGTCCCGCCGGATCGCCTCGGACGGGGCATGGGCCTCAATACGCTGGTGGTCGGCGTGGCGTATGCCGTCGGCCCCACGGTCGCCTCGACGATCCTGTCGGTCGCGTCGTGGCCCTGGCTGTTCGCCATCAACGTGCCGCTCGGCGGCCTCGCGTTCGCCGTGGCGTGGCCGGCGCTGCCCGATTCTCCGCGCGCCCGGCATCGCTTCGATCCGCTCGCCGCGATCCTGAACGTGGTGGCGTTCTCCGCGCTGGTGTATGCCTTGAGCGAGGCCACGCAGTTCGGCTCCGCGATCAACACTATCGCCACCGCGCTGGTTGCCGTCGTGGCGGGCGGCCTGCTGATCAAGCACGAATCATCCCGCCCGGCGCCGATCCTGCCTGTCGATCTGTTCCGCAATCGATCGTTCGCGCTCGCCACCACGGTGATCGCCACGGCCTACGCCGCGCAAGGGCTCGCGTTTGTCTCGTTGCCGTTCTATCTGGAGCGCGTCCAGCATCTCGATCAGGTGCGCACCGGTTTCATCATCACGCCATGGCCGGTGTTCGTCGCGCTGGCTGCGCCGCTCGCCGGCAGGCTGGCCGATCGCCATGCGCCGAGCCTGCTGAGCGCGATCGGGCTGGCCTGCCTCGGCATCGGCCTCGTCTCCCTGGCGCTGCTGCCCGCTCATCCGAGCGCGTTCGAGATCGGCGTGCGGATGGCGATCTGCGGCGCGGGGTTCGGGTTTTTCCAGTCACCCACCTCCAAGGCGCTGATTTCCAGCGCGCCGCCAGCCCGCAGCGGCGGCGCCAGCGCCATGCTCGCCACCAGCCGGCTGATCGGGCAGGCCACCGGCGCGGCTCTGGTCGCGCTGTGCTTCAGCGTGTCCGCGCTGCACGGCTCGACCGTCGCGCTCGCGATCAGCGCCGGTTTCGCCGCGCTCAGTTCGGTGCTGAGCTGGCTCTCGCTCGCCGCGGCGTGAAGCCGGGCTTGCCCGCTTGCCCGCTCTACGCCGTCGAATCGAATCTTCACTGTAGGAGGACGTGCCCCATGTTGTCCGAATCGAAAAAACACTCACAGCCTCGCTCGCTCGTCACGCAGGCTGGCCGCCTGATCGCCGCCTGCCTGATGAGCACGGCGCTGGTGCTGCCCTCGCTGGCGCGCGCCGCCTCGCCCGACGCTGCTCCGGCAGCCACCGCCACCGCCACCGACGCGTACGGGCCGGAGCTGGAAGGCGCGACGTACCCATTCCCGGTTCGCTTCTTCAGCTTCTCGTCGCAACGGCAAACGCTGCAGATGGGCTACATGGACCTGCGCCCGGCGCACCCCAACGGCCAGACGGCGGTGCTGCTGCACGGCAAGAATTTCTGCTCCGCGTCGTGGGGCGACACGATCCGCGACATGCGCGATGCGGGCTACCGCGTGATCGCCATCGATCAGGTGGGTTTCTGCAAATCGAGCAAGCCCGAGCACTATCAATACAGCTTCCAGCAACTGGCCAACAACACCCGGCAGTTGCTGCATTCGATCGGCATCGACGCCTATACGCTGGTCGGGCACTCCACCGGCGGCATGCTGGCCGCGCGGTACGCGCTGATGTACCCGAGCGAAGTGCGCCGGCTGGTGCTGGTCGATCCGGTCGGGCTGGAGGATTGGAAAGCCAAGGGTGTGCCGGCGCAAACCGTCGACCAGTGGTACGCGAAGGACCTGAAGACCTCGGCCGACGGCATCCGCCGCTACGAGCAGGCGGTGTACTACAACGGTCATTGGGACGCCAAATTCGAACCCTGGGTGCAGATGCTGGCCGGCCTGTATCGCGGCCCCGGCAAGGAGCTGGTGGCGTGGAACTCGGCGCTGATCTTCGACATGATCTACACCCAGCCCGTCATCAACGAACTGGGCCTGCTCCAGCCGCCCACCCTCCTGATGATCGGCGACAAGGACACCACCGCCATCGGCCTCGACGTGTCGCCGCCTGAAGTCAGAGCCACGCTCGGTCACTACCCGCAACTGGCGCGCGACGCGGTCAAGGCGATCCCGCACGCCACGCTCGTCGAATTTCCGACGATGGGGCACGCGCCGCAAATCCAGGATCCCGAAGCATTCGACGCCGCCCTGCTGAAGTGGCTTGCATCGAAGTAACGGCGGCGCGGCTGGGCCGGGCTGATTGCCCGGCCATCCGCACCGCCCGCGGCGTCACGCGGCCAGTGCCGGTACGCCACACATGTTCCGTCATGCTCAGCGCTCGCGCATGAGCCGGGCCACATCCACCCGGCATTCACTCCTCATGGAGGCACGGCGCCGGGGCATGAACGCGTGGCTTGCGGCTGCGCGCCGCGAGCATCTGCGCCGTCACCAGCGCGATGCCGGCGACGGCGAGCATCACGCCGACGAACGGCACCCGCTCGTAACCCCAGCCGCCCGAGATCGCCGCGCCGCCGACGGCAGCGCCCAGTGCGTTGCCGACATTGAACGCGCCGATATTCATCGACGACGCCAGCCCGGGCGCATCGGCCGCCACCTGCATCACGCGGGTCTGCAGCGGCGCCACCATGCCGAACGCCGCGATGCCCCACACCAGCACGGCCAGGGCCGCGCCGGCATGCGTGTGCGCGGCCCACGGAAAGGCCGCCATCGTCAGCGCCTCCAGCGTCAGGGCCAGCAACAGGCAGCCGTCCAGCGAACGGTCCGCCAGCTTGCCGCCGATCGCATTGCCGATCGAGAACCCGCAGCCGACCAGCACCAGCATGGCCGTCACGAAACCCGGCGAGGCGTGCGTCACGGTCGAGAGAATCGGCGCGATATAGGTGTAGAGCGTGAACGTCGCACCGGCGCCGAGCACGGTCGCCGTCATGGCCAGCAGCACCGGCGCCCGCGTCAGCACCCGCAGCTCGCGGCGGATATCCGGCGCCTGCGTGGCCCCCGTTGCCGGCAGGCAGGCCCGCAGCATCGCCATCGCGAGCAGGCCGAACGCGGCCATCGCGCCGAACGCCGGCCGCCAGCCGATCGTCTGGCCGAGCCAGGCCGCGCCGGGCACGCCGACGATGTTCGCAATCGTCAGCCCCATGAACAGTGTCGCCACTGCGCTGGCCCTGCGATGCGGCGGCACCACACTGGCCGCCACCACCGAGCCCAAACCGAAGAACGCGCCATGCGCGAGGCTCGTCACCACGCGCGCCGCCAGCAACGCGCCATAGCCCGGCGCCAGCGCCGACAGCACATTGCCGATCGTGAAGATCGCCATCAGCCCGACCAGCACGGCGCGGCGCGGGTGATGGGCGAGCGCCAGCGTCATCACCGGCGCGCCGATCATCACGCCGATCGCGTAGGCGCTGACAAGCAAGCCGGCGGCCGGGATCGAGACATGAACACCCGCCGCCATCACGGGCAGCAGGCCCATCGGCGAAAATTCCGTGGTGCCGATGCCGAACGCGCCGCAGGCCAGTGCAAACAGCGTCAGCCAGGCATGACGCGGCGCGTCGGGGCTTGAAAACCGAATCATGATTCACTCCGTAAAGCCGAGCGCCAGAGAACATGTCGCACGAGGCGGCCACCCGCGGCCACCTCGCGAGACGCCGTTACCGCTCGAGCATGAATTCGCGCAGCGCGTCGGCCAGCCGGTGCTCCGCTTCGAGCGCGAGGCTGTGCCCACATCGCTCGAACACTTCGCTGCGCTCCACGTTGGTCGCGAACTTGCGCATGTGCTCGGCGATCAGCGGCCCGAAGAACTCGGTGGCGCTGATCGTCATCACCGGCAATTCGAGCTTGGTCTTCGCCAGCTCCTGGTTGATGCGGCCGTTCGCGAGGCCGGCCCGATAGCTTTCCAGGCAACCGCGCAGCCCGCCGGGTGCCTTCAGGCAACCGATCCACTCGTCGATCGCTTCCTCGGAAATACTGTACGGGTTGTAGGTTTCGGCCTTGATCCAGTACTCCCAGAACTCGCGCTCCTTGCCGGTGATCAGCATTTCGGGGATATGCGGCAGCCAGAAGAACGGCGGATGCCAGATCCAGATCCCTTCGCCGCGCGATCGCGCCGCAACGTGCTCGGGCGTGAAGAAGGTCCATTCCTCGAAGCCGTGACCCGACAGCAGCATCTCGCCGAACGACAGCGTCTTGACGCGCTCCGGATACTTCGCCGCGAGCACGTAGCCGTATTCGGCGCCTCGATCCTCGCCGTGCACGTGATAGCTGTCGTGGCCCAGTTGCGCCATCAGCTCGCTCAGGTCGCGCGCGCTCGTCAGGCTGTCGTAGCCCTCTTCCGCCGGCGGCTTGTCGGTATGACCGAAGCCGCGCAGGTCGGGCGCCACCACCGTGAAGTGCTCGGTCAGCAGCGGGATCAGCTTGTACCAGTAGTAATGATTCTTGGGCGTGCCGTGCAGCAGCAGCAGCGGTTCGCCCTGGCCCGCCGTCACGTAATGCATGCGGATGCCGTTGACCCATGCGCGGCCGTGTTCGACCGGCTTGCCGAGGTGATCGTAGATTTCTGCCATCGTCGTTTCCTTCCAATCGTCGAGTCGATACGGCCTGGCAGCCACGACTCCAAACTCCGGCTGCGATCGTGCAGCCGGCATCGAAGCTGTACTATGAACCTTCACGCTTAAAGATATAATCCCAATAAATCACGAATATCTTTCACGTTTTTCGGGAAAACGATGGATCGGATCGAAGGCATGCAGATTTTCCTGTCGGTCATTCGACACGGCAGTTTTTCGGCGGCGGCGCGCGACCGGCAGCTTCCCGTGCAAACGGTGAGCCGCAAGATCGCCGAACTCGAAGCCCACCTCGGCGCGCAGTTGCTCACACGCACCACCCGCAAGCTCGCGCTGACCGATGCCGGCGCCGCGTTCGCCGCCGCCACCAAGCGCATCGTCGAACTGGTCGACGAAGCGGAGCGCGAGGCGGCCGGGGAATTCGTCGAGCCGCGCGGCGACCTCGTCATCACCGCCCCGCAATATTTCGGACGCCGGCATGTCTTGCCGATCGTGTCGGACTTTCTCGCGCAGTTTCCGGAAATCAACGTGCGGCTGATCCTCGGCGACTGGAACGCGAACCTGCTGACCGATCAGATCGACATGGCCGTGCGCATCGCCCACCTGCCGGACAGCGGCATGATCGCCACGCGGGTTGGCGCGATGCGCGGCATCATCTGCGCCAGCCCGGCGCTGCTCGCGCGCTGCGGCCGGCCGACCCAACCGGACCAGTTGCGGCAGATGCCGTGCATTTCGCCAGAGGGGCCGGCCGCCACCGCATCGTGGCGCTTTCGCGACCCGGAGAAGAAAACCGCGTTCGAGGTGGCAGTGGCGCCGCGGTTGATCACGTCGGCGGAGGCCGCGATGGAAGCGGCCATGCGTGGCGTCGGCTTCGCCCGCTTGCTGCATTACCAGGCGTACGACGCGATCCGCGAAGGCTCGCTCGCGATCGTGCTGGAAGCGTACGAACTCGATCCGTTCCCGGTCCATCTGATGCATGCGCAGCTCGGGCAGATGCCGTTGAAGATGCGCCGCTTCCTGGATTTCGCTGCGCCGCGACTGCGTGAAACGCTGAAGACGCACGCGAGCGCGTGAACGCACGACGCGGCCCAGGCCGCCGTGGCCAGGGCCGAGCCGTCAGGCCGCCACAATCGGCTGCCGCATCGTGACGAATTCCTCGGCGGAAGTGGGATGGATGCCGATCGTCGTATCGAAGATCTGCTTGGTCGCCCCGGCGCGCAGCGCGACCGCGAAACCCTGGACGATCTCGCCCGCATCGTCGCCGACCATGTGCACGCCGAGCACCTTGTCGCTGTCGCGATCGACCACCAGCTTCATCAGCGTCCTGGCCTGCGCGCCGCTCAAGGTGTGTTTCAGCGGCCGGAAGCTCGAACGGTAGATGTCGACATGCCGATATCGCTCCCGCGCCTGCGCCTCGGTCAACCCGACGGTGCCGACGTTCGGGTGCGTGAACACGGCCGTCGGCACATGCTCGTAGCTCAACGCGCGATGGCGGTCGTGAAACAGCGCGTCCACCACCACCGTTGCCTCCGCCAGCGCCACCGGTGTGAGCGGGCTCCCGGTGCTCACGTCGCCCACAGCGAAAATGGTGGGGACGCTGCTGCGATACTGCGCATCCACCTCGATCGCGCCGTTCGCGGCCAGCGCGACGCCCGCGTTCTCCAACCCGAGCCGGTGCGTGAGCGGCACACGGCCGGTTGCGAACAGCACCACGTCAGACTCGATGATTTCGCCGTCGTCGAATTGCGCCCGCAGGCCGTGTGCCGTGCGCTCGATACGGGACACCCTTCGGCCGAGCCGAACATCCACGCCGGATTTACGCATTTCCTCCGCCAGGAAATCCGACACATCCTCGTCGAACGACGGGATCAGCCGATCGTGGATCTGTACCTGGGTCACGCTGGCGCCCAGCGCCGTGAAGATCGACGCGAACTCGCAGCCGATATAGCCGCCACCGATCACGAGCAGCCGGTTCGGGAATTCCGGCAGATCGAACACGTCGTCCGAGGTCACGCCATACTCGGCGCCCGGAATGCCGGGGACGAACGGGCTGCCGCCGGTCGCGATCAGGATGTGCTGCGCCGTGCAGATCTTGCCGGCCACCTCGACCGTGTTCGGGTCGCGCAGCGTCGCCCGGCCGTGCAACATCGTCACGCCGGAGCCGTCGAGCAGACCACCATAGACCTCGTTCAGACGCGCGATTTCCCGTGCTCGATTGGCTTTCAGCGTCGACCAGTCAAATCGCGGCTCGCCATCGAGGGTCCAGCCGAACCCGCGCGATTCACGGAAAGCGTCCGCATAATGTCCGGCGTAGCTGTAGAGCTTCTTCGGCACGCAGCCGGCGTTCACGCACGTTCCGCCCAGGCGCGACGCTTCCGCCAGGCCGACCCGCGCACCGGATTGCGCGGCCAGGCGCGCCGCCCGCACGCCGCCGCTGCCCCCGCCGATCACGAACAGATCGAAATCAAACTTCGCATTCCTCATTTTTCCACCGACATTCACAGAGAGACTCGACGTGGCCGGCACCGATCGGCCGACCACGTTGCGGGATTACGCCATGGGCAGGATCAGGACTTCACGCCGAACAGCGTCAACCCTTCCTGGTCGAGTGCGCGCTGCACGGCCGGCCGCGCGCCGAGCCGCTCGGCGTGCGCGTGCCATGCCGGATACAGGTTCCGGCCGTCGATGCCGATCCGGACCACCCAGCGGTAGACCGCCAGCAAATACGGATCCGCGACCGTGAAGCGGCCGCCCGTGCCATAGCCGTTCGTCGCGGACAACATCGCCTCGATCGTCTCGGACGTTTCGTCGATGATGCGCCGGCCGTTCTCCTTCACCGCTTCGTACTGCGACGCATCGCCGATGAATCGGTGAGGACGCCACAGTTCCGTCCAGCCCATGCCGTGCACCCAGCCGGCGATCCAGTTGAGCAGTTCGTGGCAACGGGCTTCCTCGAGCGGGTCGGCGGGAACCAGGCCTGCGTCGGGATACTGCCTGACCAGATACGCCATGATCGCCGGCAGCTCGGTGAGGACTTTCGTCTGCCCTTCGACATGCAGCGCCGGCACGCGCGCCTTCGGGTTGATGGCGAGATATTCCGCCGACTGCGTGGCCCCGTTGGCGATCACGGTAGGCGCCAGCGAGTAAGGCACGCCCAGTTCTTCCAGCACGATATGGACAGCAAGGGAACAGGCACCGGGCGAATAGTAGAGTCGATATGTCATGAGCGATGAGCCACCGAGAACGTTGAAAAATGGCTTGTCACGTCGCCGCCGCAGCGCTCGACGCAGGAACCATGTCTGTGTGCCCATGCTAGTGGCCCGCTTCCGGCATGTCAGCGCATTTGTACCGAAAATCTCAAAGCACCGGTAAGCTCATGATTTTCATACCCTTTCCATGTACCATCAAGGCGAACGAAACGCCCACGATTCGCGGTAATCGCTAAGCAGGCGGCAGCACGCCGAATCAACCCGCCGATCGCCAGGAAGCGCCATGTTTTTTGAAAATCCCGTAGCCCCGATCTTCTGACAAATTCGGTTTCCTGCCTTTTCGTTCGTATCGATAGTACAAAAATATATCTTTAAAATCATCGTCATATCGATTATTCGTGGTGCGAATTATGACAATCGCGACGTATTTCGACGGCCCCTCCTAGCATGTTCGTGCAAGACATCGGATACAAATACGGAGGGGGAATCATGCAAACCTATACGTCTGCCGCCGGCAGCAAATCAGCCAAGCACGAACGGCTCGTCATCATCGGCTCGACCCTGGGCACGCTGTTCGAGTGGTACGATTTTTTTCTTTATGGCGCGGTGGCGTCAGTCTTTTCCAAACAATTCTTTTCGTCGCTGTCGAGTTCCAGCGCCTATCTGTTCGCATTGATCGCGTTCGGCGTGGGCTTCGCGGTTCGTCCGCTCGGCGCGCTGATCTTCGGCCGGCTCGGCGACAAGGTCGGCCGGAAATACACATTCCTCATCACGATCATCCTGATGGGCGGCTCGACGTTCTGCGTCGGCCTGCTGCCCACCTACGCGCAAGCCGGTATCCTCGCGCCGATCCTGCTGCTTTCGCTGCGGGTGCTGCAAGGCCTCGGGCTGGGCGGCGAATACGGCGGGGCCGCGATCTACGTTGCCGAGCACGCGCCGGCCGGCAAGAAAGGCCGCAACACGAGCTGGATTCAGATGACCGGCGCCGGCGGCACGATTCTCTCACTGGTCGTGGTGTTCATCTGCCGATCCGCGTTTGGCGACCAGTTCGAGGAATGGGCATGGCGCATTCCGTTTCTGCTCTCGGCCGTGATGCTGGCCGTGTCGATCTACATTCGCACGGCGCTGCACGAGTCGCCCGTTTATGAGCGGATGAAGGCCGAAGGCAAGACCTCGCCGGCCCCCATTCGCGAGACCTTCGGGAACTGGTCGAACATCAAGGCCATGCTGATCGCCCTGTTCGGCCTGGTCACGGGCGTGACCACCGTGCTGTACACGGGCCAAACCTATACGTTCTTCTTCCTGACGCAAACGCTGCATCTGAACGTCGGCTCGGCGAGCTTCGTGAATGCGGCGTCGTTGATCATCTGCTTGCCGCTGATGTGGATCGCAGGTTCCTTGTCGGACCGCATCGGGCGCAAGAAGGTGATCCTCACCGGGTGCCTGCTGGCCGCGATCACGTTCTTCCCGATCTTCCACGCCATCACACACTTCGCGAACCCCGCGCTCGAAGCCGCCACCACGGCGAGCCCGGTGACCGTCAAGGCCGCGCCCGGCGCATGCAGCTTCCAGTTCGACCTGCTCGGCAACAAGCCGTCACACAAGGAATGCGACCAGATCAAGGCCGCCCTGGCCAAGGCCGGCGTGCCGTATTCGAACGTCGTCGGCGCGGCGGGCGAGCGGCCGACGGTGCAGATCGGCGACACGGTCATCAACGGCTTCGATGCGAAGGCGATCCACACGC
Source organism: Burkholderia sp. 3C (assembly GCF_054589155.1). Taxonomy (NCBI): domain Bacteria; kingdom Pseudomonadati; phylum Pseudomonadota; class Betaproteobacteria; order Burkholderiales; family Burkholderiaceae; genus Burkholderia; species Burkholderia sp. 3C. Next base: position 6,152 of record NZ_BAAILN010000152.1, on the reverse strand, counting down.
GGCTCGAAAGCGCGGGCTACGCGGCCGTCGCGAGCGACTCGCAAATCAATCGGCCGATGCTGATCCTGATGCTGTCGATCCTGTGCGCCTACTTCGCGATGGTGTATGCCCCGGTGGCCGCCGCGCTGGTCGAGATGTTTCCGGCACGCGTGCGATATACGGCGATGTCGTTCCCGTACCACCTCGGCAACGGCATCATCGGCGGCTTCTTTCCGGCCGTGGCGTTCGCGATGGTCACCACCACCGGCGATATCTACTTCGGCATCTGGTATCCGGTTTTCTTCGCAGCCCTGACGTTCATCGTCGGCGCGCTGTTCCTGAAGGAACACCACAACAACGAGTAGGTGCACCGCCCGGGCCAAACGCCATCCAAACGGCCGATGCAGATCGGCCGGTGATTTTTGTTTATTGCTTGCATGCCGAGTTCGCACTGGATCGGCACATTCCATCGCTCCCGCATTAAGACGCCATCATGGATCTGATCCAAATGCTGCATGACGCAGGCATCGACGGCCACAAGGCCGATTTCTATCTGGCCTCCATGGAACTGGGCGAGGCAAGCGTTGCGGCAATTGCCCAGAAGGCGCAGATCGGCCGGACCAACGCCTACGAAGTGCTCGACCGACTGCTCGCCATGGGGCTTGTGGCGACCGTCAAACGCGGCGCGCGCACGTATGTCCATCCTCAAGACCCGATCGCCTTGCTGCGACGCGTGGAATCGCAACGAGAGATCGTTCACGACCTGCTCCCGCAACTGAAGGCGCTGCACAATTCGACGGGTGGCAAGCCGAAGGTGCGGTTCTTCACCGGCATCGAGGGCATCAAGGCGGTGCTCGACGAAATGCAGGAATGTCGATCTCGAGAGCTTCGCGCCATCATGGCCAACAGCGAACTGTTTCGGATGCCGGGGTTCGAGATCATCTCCAGCGTGGTGGCCCGGCGCGTGAAGTCGAGCATCTCGCTGCGCATCATTCGCTGCGGGCCGGCCGATTCACGCGACCTCTGGCGCACGTCCGCACGCGAGCTTCGCACACTGCGCATTGCACCGGCTTCCTTCGAGGCTGGCATCACGACTTACCTCTACGATGAAACCGTCGCGTTTATTTCATCGAAAGCCGAGCACTACGCCCTGTCCATTCAGAGCCCCGAGATGTTCGCCTTTCAAGCTTCGCACTTCGAAACACTCTGGGCCACGAGCACCGCTGACACGAACATGGCCAGCCCGCGCTGAGACATTGGCGGCTCCCCTGCGTGCGTTTGCACACTGCCATTGAGATGAAATCGCGTCTCTTTTCGAAACGCGCCGGAACGCAGTGTCTGGAGGTATCGATCCGGTGCATCAACGCCTTGATGCCGCGCGGCCTGCCAGCGAACCCGGCGGCGCCGAGCGAGCGGCGCAGCCTTGCCGAGATTCGACTGGACGTAATAAAGCCCCGGGATCAATCCCGAGGCTTTTTTCCTTCACATCGTTTTTACGTCATCCTGAGCGATTCGCCTATTCGCCATCCGCCTCGACGAGATATCGCGTCAGCTCGGCCGTGGACATCTCGCGCGCCAACCGCGCGGCTTGACCGGCCCACATGTTGCTGAAATCGGATCGCCCTTCCGGCTCCGTGATCGCCCGCAGCGGCATCAATGCGCCGCCGGCCGTCGGAAACGCCGGGGCCAGCGGCGAGATCGGGCCGATTTCACGCATCAGGCGATTGGCGATGCCGCGCGCCGGGCGGCCCGTGAACAGATTGGTGAGCGCCGTTTCGTCCTCCCCGGCCGTCAACAAGGCCTCTCGATGGAACGCGCTGATCTTCGCCTCGGGCGTCAGCAGATAGGCCGTGCCGACCTGCACTGCCGCCGCGCCCAGCGCGAACGCGGCACGCACGCCGCGCCGATCGGCAATGCCGCCCGCCGCGATCACCGGCACCGGCACGGCATCCGCGATTTGCGGCACCAACGCGAACGTACCGACCTGGGTCGACATGTCGTCGGAGAGGAAATTGCCCCGATGACCGCCCGCTTCGTAACCCATTGCAATCACGGCGTCGACGCCGCGCTCGACCAGCCATCGCGCTTCGCGCACCGTCGTCGCCGAGGCGATCACGCGCGCACCGGTGTGCTTCACACGTTGCAGCAGCGCCGCCTCGGGCAGGCCGAAATGAAAGCTTACGACCTCGGGTCGATACGCTTCGACCACCTGGCAATATGCGTCGTTGAACGGCGCACGCCCCGCCTCCCGCACCGGGCCGGCCGGGTCGAGCCCGATCTCGACGTAATAGCGCGCCAGCTCCGCGCGCCACGCCATCTGCTTCGCCGGGTCCGGCGATGGATCGGTATGCGAAAAGAAATTGATGTTGATCGGCTTGCGCGTCGCGCTGCGGATCCGGTCCAGCGCGGTCTTCATCTGCTCGATCGACAACAACGCGCCGGGCAACGATCCCAGCCCGCCTGCCTCGCTTGCCGCGATCACCATGTCCGGCGTCGTCGCACCGGCCATCGGTGCCTGGATGATCGGTAGTTCGATGCCGAGCAGCTCGGTAATTCGATTGTCTTGCCAGTTGCCCACGGTCGCATTCTCCATCGATTGATGTCTGCATTGCGTCCCGTTGCACGGGACGGCCTGGTCGCAGTGGACAGCGCAGCGGCTTACTTCTTGCCGGCTTGCTGCTCGCGCCATTCCGGGGTGGTAACTCCACCCACGCCCCAACTGTCGAGATCGACTTCATCGATCACGACGAACGTCGTGTGATGCGCTTTTCCCATGACGTCGAACAGCAGATCGCTGACGCCCTTGATCAGCGCCTTCTTCTGCGCCAGCGTCGTGGCCGATTCGCCCGGCGCGGTGCCTTCGCGTGTTACCTTGATATTCACGTACGGCATACCACCCTCCCATATTGAAATGCATTGCGCCGCATGGTCTACCAACATGCGGCGCAAATCTTCAGACCGATCCAGCGATTCAGCCGATGGTCAAACCGACATCGACGTTGTTGCGCGTCGCGTTCGAATAAGGACACAACTGATGCGCGAGGTCCACCAGCTTGCCGGCTTCCTCACGATCCACGCCGGGCAGCGTCACCAGCAGCTCGGCGGTGATGCCGAAGCCGCCTTCGGAACGCGGGCCGATGCCGATCGTGGCGGTCACCGTGGTTTCCGCCGGCACCTTGAGCTTCAGTTGCTGCCCTGCCACTTTCAGCGCGCCGATGAAGCATGCCGAGTAGCCCGCCGCGAAAAGCTGCTCGGGGTTGGTTCCCTCGCCGCCCGCGCCGCCGAGTTCCTTCGGCGCCGAAAGCTTCGCTTCGAAACGGCCATCTTCCGACCGAGCCGTGCCCTCGCGGCCGCCCGTCGAGGTCGCACGCGTACGATACTTCACGTCAATCGTCATTGTCAGTACTCCGGTATAACCAGGGAACACCAGGGTTGGCAGAGGACGTCTTGCGACGCCCACCGTGCGTCGATTTACCAGCGACCTGCGTGTTGACCGCCGTCCACGTTCAACGTTTCGCCCGTCACGAACTTGGCGTTTTCAAGGTACAGCGCGGCTTCCACGATTTCCGACACTTCGCCCATGCGGTCCATCGGGTGCATGCCGTTGAGCACGGCGTGCGTTTCTTCCGGGTGCATCGGGGTCTTGATGATCCCCGGTGCGATCGCGTTGACGCGAACGCCGCGCTTCGCGTATTCGATGGCCAGGCCGCGCGTGGTGGCGTCGAGGCCGCCCTTCGTCAGCGTGGCCAGGCCCGTCGGCGCGCCGGCGATCGCCTGGCGAACCAGCGTGGTCGTGATCTGGACGATGTGGCCGCTTTGCTGCGCGAGCATCGGTTCGAGCACGAGTTGCGTGATGTGGAAAAAGCCGCCCAGGTTCACGTTCAGCATGTTCGTGAAATCTTCGACCGTGTACTCGGTGAACGGCTTGCCGATGAAGATGCCGGCATTGTTGATCAGCGTGTCGATGCGACCGAAGCGATCGATGGCCGTCTTCACGACGTTACGCGCCACGTCGCGATCGCTGATGTTGCCCGGCACTGCGATGACGCCGTCGTCCGAGCCTTGCTTGATGTTGCGCGAGTTCGCAATGACGACGAAGCCCTGCTTGCGATAGCCCTCGACGATGCCGGCGCCGATGCCTTGCGACGCGCCGGTCACGATTGCCACTTTCTGATGATTGCTCATAGTCCTGCTCCAGTTGCTTAGTTAAACTAATTTCCCGTATTGCTACCGGACCACCCGATAGGGGTCACTGCTCAGGCCGTCAATCGATCGAAAGCGGCCTGCCCTTCGTAAAAAATCTCAGTCGATCGGCAATGCCGAGCTTCGACAACGCCAGCGCCACCGGCTCGCGGCACGGGCGCTGGGAAGCCGCCTCCCGATCCCGAATCGCCACCAGCGTCGAGCGCGGAAACATGCTCGCCACGCGAATCGCATCGTCCTGCCGCAGCGGCACGTGCATACGCCCACTCGCCCCGGCTTGCGCCGAAAACAACAGCACGGCCTTCGGGGAAAACCGGTCCGCCACATCGGCGATGCCGTCATGCCAGGACGCGCCGCCACCCATCACGTAAAGCAGATCTCCCGGCTTGTCGACACCCAGTGCGAAGCCGATTACATCGCATTCACTGACGCACACCTCGTCACTTGCATCGTGGTGAACCGGCGTCGCCGTCACCAACATCGGCCGGCCGGTTTCGCACCCGATCGAACCGGTTTCGAACGGCGCCAGCCCCACCGCGTTGCCACGCAATCTCGAAGCGACCGGCTTCGTCGTATACGTCCTGCGCGCAGACGGCAGCCCGTTTCGCCCTGCGCCGATATCTCGCCCATCACCGAGCAGCAATGCATCGATCGCCTGCGTGCCACGCACGCCCGGATCAACCTCCGCCGGCTCGTTGATCAGGCGGATCGAGCCGTACTCGATCATGATTCCCGCCTCGCCGACGAGCGTGAGAATCAGACATCCGTCTTGCATCTGAAGGCACCGTGTTGCGTTGCGTTGAAGCTATCGTAGGCCTGTTGCCGTTTTCCCAAAATCCGCTATCCTCTCTCAATGGCTGAGAAAAAACGCACAGAGGTAGATTGGCAGGACGTCCGCGTATTCCTTTCGCTCGGACGCCATGGGAGTTTGTCCGCCGCGGCGCGCGCGCTGGGCGTGAATCACGCGACCATTTCGCGGCGAATTCAATCGCTCGAAGCCACGCTGGGGGAGAAGTTGGCGGAGCGCCGCCCGGAAGGATATGTGCTGACGCCGGCGGGCACGCGCGCATTGATTGTCGCCAGCGATATGGAGACATCGGTGCAAACGCTCGGACGCGGCGGCACGGACGATTCACCGAAGGGCATCGTCCGCATCAATGCGCCGCCCGCGCTCTCGCAAGGCTTTCTGATTCGCAAGCTCGCGGAACTGCCGATTCAGCATCCAGGGCTCGACATCGATCTCGCCACCGATCTGCGTTCGATCAGCCTCGAACGGCATGAAGCGGATATCGCCATACGCGTCGATCGGCCGGAAGACGGCGATTTCATTGCCAAACCCGTCGGTTCGATGGCCTACGGCTTTTATGGCACGCCGGCGGCTTGCGAGCGCACAGAAGCCGGGGGCGATCTCACGCTCATCAGCTTCGACGAAGCGAGCACGTATATTCCTGATGCCGGTTGGCTCGCGCAGCAATTTCCGCAGGCCCGGGTGGCGTTTCGCGCCAGCAATCATGTTGCCCAGGCGGCGGCGGCGCGCTCGGGCGTGGGCCTGGCGTTGCTGCCGCACTATATCGGCCGTCAGGAGCCCGAACTGCGCCAATGCGACATCGGCCCGACCCGGCCGCCGCGAGAAATATGGCTGCTGCTGCGGCGTCAGGACCGCAAGGATCTGCCGATTCGAACCGTGGTGGAGTATGTCGCGCGCGTGTTCGACGACGCGCGTCCGATATTCGAAGCGTGATGGGCTTGATGTCATGGCATTGCTGCCATGACGTCAAATGCACCGAATTACTTCGCTGCCACGCCCGTGTCGTAATCGAACTCGATACGGATACCGCCCGGCTCATAAACCATCGCATGGCGCTTGGTGCCCTTGCCAAGCTGCTCGGGCGAAAATTCCACTCGCGCGCCCGGCCATTCGGACACCCGCTCGAACACCGTATTCAGTACTTCCTCGCTGGCGACGCGCA
>NZ_BAAILN010000151.1:248877-271125 GCF_054589155.1 Burkholderia sp. 3C | reverse complement strand
GTGCGGCGGCCGCCGCGCGGCGTGCCGAAGGCGGAATTCGCCACCCGCGACTATTACGACGTCTGGCTGCCGGTGCTGGCGCCGAGCGAGGCGCTGGTCAAGGCCGCCCATGCGGCTGATACCGATGCCAAATGGCGCGCGTTCTCGCGCAGCTTCCGTGCCGAGATGGCGAAGGGCGAGGCCGGCAAGGTGCTCGATCTGCTGGCGGCGCTGTCGCATGGCAGCGATTTCTCGATCGGCTGCTATTGCGAGGACGAGGCGCATTGCCATCGCGGCATCCTGCGGCGGCTGCTCGAATCGCGCGGCGCGGCGGTGCTGCCCTGAACACAGGCGCGGTATGCGGCTTGCGACCCCGAACCTGCCGGTTGCCGCGCGGCCGGGGTGGGCATCTGCGACATGATGTAAGCGATGTAGCGAATTTGATCGCGCGCAAGCGATGGCTCGCCGCGCCGACTATGCTGAATCGTCGGGTGCATTTTGCGCTGCCCGTTGAGGAGGCTGTCATGCATATCTCGTTTCCGCAGGATCCCCCGTTGTTCACGCCGGCCGATCCGGCCATCGCCTTCCCGGTGCTCGTCGATACCGCACGCATGCGCTGCGAGATCAGCGCGGAGGCGCTGGCCGATTATTTCGGCGCGGCGTCGTCGGGTGAGGGCGATCTGCGTCACGCGTTCGCCGCGCATCGCGACGAAATCGAGGAAGCCGCGCGGCGGCTGATCGAAACGTCGGGCGGCGATCCCGTCAAGCTGCGCAGCGGGTTCTTCCGCTTCTGCGGCTGACACGGGTGCCGGCCGGTTGCGGCACGCGGCGGGGGTCAGTCGTCGGGGTCGTCGACCAGCCGGTGCCGCAGCGCGTAGCGCACCAGTGCCGCTTCGTGCGGCATCTGCATCTTTTCCAGAATCCGGGTTTTATAGGTGCTGACCGTCTTCGCGCTGACGCACAGCGCGTTGGCGATCTCGGTCAGCGTCTGGCCGGTGGCGATGCGCCGGAATACGTCGAATTCGCGGTCGGACAGCCGCTGATGCGGCAGCGTGTCGGCCGGCTCGTTGAGGCTTTGCGCGAACCGTTCGGCCATCGACAGGCTCACGTACACGCCGCCCGACGCCACCTTCGATACCGCGCCCACCAGCTCGGCGCTGGCGCTTTCCTTGGTCAGATAGCCCGACGCGCCGGCGCGGAACGCACGCAGCGCATATTGCTGCTCCGCGTGCATGGTCAGCACGAGAATCCGTAGCGCCGGTTTTTCATCCTTGATCTGCTTGATCAGTTCGACGCCGTTGCGGCCCGGCATCGACAGATCGAGCACCAGCACCTGCGCGGGGGTCTGGCGGATCAGCGAGATGGTCGAGGCGCTGTCGTGCGCCTCGCCCGCCACATCGAAGCCGGTGGCTTCCTTCAGGATGTGGCGCAAGCCGTCGCGAACGAGGGCGTGATCGTCTGCAATCAGCACATGGATCATGGCAGGTTCGGGTCCTGTTGAATCGACGGTAGGGGAATGGTGATGGTCAGCGCGTAACCCTGGTCGCGCGCCGTTTCGATGCGTACCGCGCCGCCCAGCATGTGGGCGCGCTCGCGAATGCCGAGCAGGCCGAACGATTTGTCGTCGGGCGCGCGGCGCACGTCGGTGTGCGTCGCGCCCACGCCGTCGTCGGCGATGCGCAGCACGCACTGGTGCTCGTCCATCGTCAGCGCCAGCTCCACGCGCGTGGCGTCGGCATGGCGCGCCACGTTGGTCAGCGCTTCCTGCACGATGCGAAACAGCGCCGTCGCGCTTGCGTTCGAGAATTCCAGCTCGCCCGGCTCGATGCGGCGTTCGACGTCGATGCCGTAGCGGTGCGTGAAATCGTTGACGAGCCATTCGATCGCCGGCACCAGGCCGAGATCGTCGAGCATCACGGGGCGCAGGTCGGCCGCGATGCGGCGCACCGAGGCCACCGTCGCGTCGATCAGGCGGCGCATCTCGCGCAGCGGCTCGTCCACGCTCTCGTGCGCCTCGGGCGAGCTGTTGCGCAGCAGCCGGTGCTCGACGGCCGACAGATCCATCTTCAGCGCGGTCAGTTGCTGGCCGAGGTCGTCGTGCAGTTCGCGGGCGATGCGGGTTTTTTCCTCCTCGCGCACGCGCTGCAGGTTGGCCGACAGCTCGCGCAACTCCTCGCGCGACGCCTTCAGCGCGTTCTCGGCCTGCAGGCGCTCGGTCACGTCGCGCATCATCACCGTGTAGAGCTTGCCGGCGCCGTCGTGGATCTGCGAGATCGAGGCCTCGATCGGGAATTCGTCGCCGTTCGCGCGCAGGCCGTAGAGCAGGCGCTGGCTGCCGAGATGGCGCTCGGATTGCCCGGTCACGCCGAAGCGCGCGATGTGCTGGCCGTGGGCGGGGCGAAACCGTGGCGGAATGAAGCGTGTGAGCGGGGCGCCGATCGCGTCCATGGCCGACACGCCGAACACCTTTTCCGCCATCGGATTGAAGATCACCACTTTCTGGTCCTCGTCCACGGTGATGATCGCTTCCATCGACGAACGGATGATGCCCATCATGCGCGCCTCGTTGAGACGGCTGCCGCTCGGCACGGCGCGTGCGGCGGCGCGTGCGCGCGACCAGCCGGCCATCGCGGCGGCCAGCGACAGCGACGCGATCAGGCCGGCCGCCAGCACCAGCGAGGCCAGCGTGCGGGCGCCGCCGGTGGTGTCGAACGCGGTGTAGGCGAGTGTCAGCGTGTCGCCGCCGAAATGGAGCGTGTCGGTGCGGCGGTAGCGCGAGTGGGCGATCGGAGCCTCGTCGGGCGGCATGTCGGTGGCGTAGAGCGGGGCGCCTGGCGGTGCGGTATAGGCTTGCAGGCCGAGGTTGCGGTCTTCCTCGGTGGCCAGCTCGAAGGCGCGTGCGGTGTCGAGCGGTGCGAACAGGAAGCCGGCCAGCGCGCCGCGGCGGGCGGCCGTGTTTGCCGGGGCCGGGTCGCGGTAGACGGGCAGGTAGAGCGTCAGCGCGGGCGCCACGCTGCCGGCCGCGTCCGGAGCGGGATGGCTTGCATGGGCGGCCAAGGCGATCTGGCCGGTGTCGGCGGCGCGCTGCATCGCCTCGGCGTCCTGCGCCGGCAATTCGGGCGCCGCGCCGTGGGCCACCGGCGCGAACAGGGCGATCGTCGCGGCGGAAGGCGATGCCGTGCTGCCCGCGCTCGCGTAGCCGAGCGCTCGCAGCGGGGCACGGGCGTAGTCGAGATCGAGGCCCGACACGTAAGCGCGCCAGGCATCGGGGCTCAAGCCGGGTGAGGCTTGCAGCATGCCGCGCGCGCCGGTCAGCACCGCGGCGCCCGCCTGCAGCTCGCGTTGCAGATTGGCGCTGACGGTGCCCGTGCGCCGCGCGAAGCGCGCCGTGGTGGCGTCCTGCCACGATTGGCCGACAAACCACGCGAGCGCGGCCGACAGCACCGCGCCCACGACGAACGCGCCGAACCCCGCAGCAGCCGGGCGCGCCAGCGCCGCGGCGAACTTCGAGCGTGAACGCTCGCGCGGCGGCCCGGATGAGGGGCGTGAGGAACCGCTATCGGTCATGAGCTTTTAGGTATGAGCCGCATCGCGAGCCGTATCCGCATGCAGTGCCTGCGTGCGTCCGTCGGCCGGCTCGTGGCGGTGAGCGTCGGTTCGTTCTTTTCGATGTGAAATTGTGCTTGGTTTACTTGTTTTTGGCTAATGGCAAGAGACAAACACGCGCACTGAATCGATTCGACACGATGGTTTGGATTGTTTTGATTTCAGATTCGATGGCTCGTGTAGTTTGTGTGGTTCGTGAACCGGTCTTGCGGATAAAAATCGCGCTGCACCGGTTTGCGCAAGAATCCTTTGTCAACGTACGGTTACCGAAACCGTCTAAAATGCGCTGATCCCGGTCGTGCGGCCGGGTGCCGCACCCCGTGCCGATGTCGCACCGGGCGGTTCCGCCCCGCGCAGTCCGGTTCGATTCGATCCAGGAGCGGCGCCGTGTGGCACTTTCCCGTAGCAATTCCTTCGTCGCTCGGCCCTTGGGCCGTGTTCCTGAGCGTGCTCGTCACGCAGCTCGGGCTGCCGGTGCCGGCCGCGCCGATGCTGATCCTGGGCGGGACGATGGCGGCGATGGGGCAGGCGTCCTACGCCAGCATGTTCGCCGCGGCGATCGGCGCGACGCTGCTGGCCGATTCGTTGTGGTTCAGCGCCGGGCGCCTGCGCGGGCGCCGGCTGCTCAACGGGCTGGTGCGCTACTCGCTGTCGCTCGACACCACGCTGCGGATCGCTCGTAACGTATTCGAACGCCACGGCGCGCCGCTCCTGATCGTCGCCAAATTCCTGCCGGGCCTTGGCCTGATGTCGGCGCCGCTGCTCGGCACCACGGCCATCGCCGTGCCGGTGTTCCTGTTCTGGGATTTCGCGGGCGCGACGCTGTGGGCCTCGACCTGGCTGCTCGGCGGCGCGGCGCTCGATCATGAAATCGTGCGCATCGTGCTGTGGGTGCGCAGCAGCGGCGGCACCATCTTCGACGCGTTCGCCGCGATCTTCCTGACCTTCCTGTTGTATCGCTGGGTGCGCCGCATGCAGTTCCGCCGCTGGCTCGGCAAGGTGCGCATCGAGCCATCGCAGCTCGACGAGATGATGAAGTCGCCGAACCCGCCGCTGATCTTCGATGCGCGCCCTCGCGCGATCCGCCAGAAGGATGCCTACCGGATCGCGGGCGCCTATCCGCTTGATCTCGACTCGTCCGACAAGCTCGATCCGGCCTTGTTGTCGCGGCCGTTGGTGGTGTATTGCGTGTGCCCGAACGAAGCCACGGCCAAGAAGATCATCCAGCAGTTGCAGCGCAAGAACGTGCACAACCTGAAGGCGCTGAAGGGCGGGCTCGACGCGTGGGAAAAGCACGGCTTCCCGGTGGAGCCGCTGCCGGTGGATTTCGAGGCGTCGCGGTATACGGTGCGGCCCGAGCGGGAAATGTCCGGCGAATACACGGTGCGGGCGCGGCTGTCGGATTCGTAAGCTTCACGGGGCGGCGCGGTCCGCCCCGGCCTAACTGCGCGGTTTGCCGCAAGCGGGCACAATCCTCCACTGATTCTGATTCGAATGCGCGGCCGTTGCGTGCTTGCGCACGGCCGCGCGCGAACCCTGTTTCCACTCGAGCGGAGGGCCTATGGCCAGCAAAACCATCGCGGACTATCTCGCCAGCACCTTGGCGCAAGCCGGTGTCGAACGTATCTGGGGCGTCACGGGCGACAGCCTGAACGGCCTCTCGGACAGCCTGCGGCGGCTTGGCACGATCGCGTGGTCGCACACGCGTCACGAGGAAACCGCCGCGTTTGCGGCTGGTGCGGAAGCCGCCATCACCGGCAAGCTGGCGGTGTGCGCCGGCAGTTGCGGCCCCGGCAACCTGCACCTGATCAACGGCCTGTTCGACTGCCAGCGCAGTCATGTGCCGGTGCTCGCGATCGCCGCGCATATCCCGTCGTCCGAAATCGGCCTCGACTATTTCCAGGAGACGCATCCGCAGGAGCTGTTCCGCGAATGCAGCCATTTCGTCGAACTGGTATCGAATCCGAAGCAATTTCCACGCGTGCTCGACCGTGCGATCCGCACGGCGATCGAGGAGCGCGGCGTGGCCGTGATCGTGCTGCCCGGCGATATCGCGCTGGAGGCCGCGCCCGACGCCACGCCGAGCCATATCGGCTACGAGGGCAGCGCGCTGGTGCCGGCGGCGGCCCAGATCGACGAGCTGGCCCGACGGCTCGACGCGTCGAAGAAGGTCGCGCTGCTGTGCGGCAGTGGCTGCGCCGGTGCGCACGACGAGGTGGTGGCGCTGGCCGACATGCTCGGCGCGCCGATCGTCCATGCGCTGCGCGGCAAGGAACATGTCGAATGGGATAACCCGTTCGACGTCGGCATGACCGGGCTGATCGGCTTCAGCTCCGGCTATCACGCGCTGAAATCCTGCGACACGCTGCTGATGCTCGGTACCGATTTCCCCTACCGGAATTTCTATCCGAGCGACGCGCAGGTGATCCAGATCGACCGTCGCGGTTCAACGATCGGCAAGCGCGTGCCGGTCGATTTCGGGGTGGTGGGGGACGTCAAGGCGACGCTGGCGGCGCTGAACGGCCGGCTCGCGCGCAAGGCGGACCGCCACTTCCTCGACGCCGCGCGCAAGCATTACGCCGAGGCGCGCGAGGGGCTCGACAGCCTCGCCCGGCCGTCGCCCGGCGACGCGCCGATCCATCCGCAATACCTGACGCGGCTCGTCAGCGAACTGGCCGACGACGATGCGATCTTCACCGTGGATGTCGGCACGCCCACGCTGTGGGCCGCGCGCTATCTGAAGATGAATGGCAAGCGCCGCCTGCTCGGCTCGTTCAATCACGGCTCGATGGCCAATGCGTTGCCGCAGGCGCTCGGCGCGCAGGCCGCGCGGCCCGATCGTCAGGTGGTGGCGCTGTGTGGTGACGGCGGGCTGTCGATGCTGATGGGCGAGCTGCTCACGGCACGCCAGCAGAAGCTGCCGCTCGTGCTCGTCGTGTTCAACAACAGCTCGCTCGGCTTCGTTTCGATGGAGATGAAGGCAGGCGGTTATCTCGACGACGACACGCGGCTGGCCGATACCGACTACGCGGCCATCGCACGCGGCGCGGGCATCGAATCGATTCGCGTCGACCGGTCGGATGAACTGGAAGGGGCGTTGAAGCAGGCGTTCTCGCAGCGCCGGCCGGTGCTGGTCGACGTGCGTATCGCGCGTCAGGAGATCGCGTTGCCGCCGAAGATCGAGTGGGCGCAAGCCAAGGGCTTCAGCCTGTACATGCTGAAGGCGGTGCTGAACGCGAAGGGCAACGAGGTGGTGGAACTGGCGACGACGATGTTCCGTTAACCGGGCGCGCCAAACGACACGCGCCGACGGTGTGAGCCGTCGGCGCGTGGGATGAAGCGAGGGAGGAGCAAGGCACGATCCTGCGAGGTGCCGGGTTCGCTGCCTTACTTCGGTTCGGTTTCCTGATCGGCAGATGCGGCGTCGGGCCCCGCTTCGCTGGCGGCCGGCGCTTCCGGGGCGGCTGACTGTGCGGCAGCGTCGGTTTCGGCCGGCACGTCTGCCGCGTCGATAGCTTGTGCCGCTTCAGCCTGCGGTTGGGCCGCGGCGTCGGCGTTCGCTTCGCCTTCCACCTTGGCTGCCTCGTCGCGCTTGGCTTCGCCGGCCTTCGACTTGGCGGCGCGCGTACGGCGAGCCTGGTCAAGGCGCACCGCGCCCGCGGCTTGCTGTTCGGTCACTTCACCCGCTTCGGCGCCGGTCAGGTCGACGCGCTTCGCGCCCGTGACGAGGCTGGCCCAGTAACGGCTGCCGCGGCACCATTCCTTGATCGCATCGCGCAGTTGCGCTTCGTCGAGACTCAGCTCGGCGGTGTGCGCAACGAGATCCTTGAAGATGCCGATCTTGAGCGGCACCTTGGGCGCGGGGTTCTTCGGGAAGGCGGCGGGGAAGCGGCGTTGCAGCTTGCCGATGGCGAGCACCGTGGGATTGACCGGCTTGGCGTCGACGGCGGGCGCCGGACGGCGGCTCTGCTGCGGTTTGCCGGAGGGCTTGCCGCCCGCGTGGCCGGCAGGCTTGCCGGATGCGGGCTTCTGCCCCGGCTGGCCGTGACGCTTCTCGGACGACGGCTTCGCCGACGATCTGGCTTGGGACTGGCCCTGGCTCGGGGACTTGCCTTGCGGCTTGGCGTCAGCTCGCTGTTGGGCGAGCTGCTTCTTCAATTCAGCGAGTTGTTCGAAACCCATTTCGCACGATCTTTCAGGTTGGACCGCGATTGTAGCAGTCCGGCGCGGTATTTCACCCCGGCGCATCGAAAGTAATTCATGGCGGAGGTTGCCATGCAACAGCTTTCCGAATCGGTGTGCTGCATGCCGCTGCCTGATGGCGTCATATTCACGGCGCATGCTGTGATCGGATTACCTCCCAATTGTCCGATGAATGCCGGCATTTCATTCGTATTGCTTCCGATTTGGAGGGGGTATGACTCGAAAATCGGCAGGCAACGCTCAAATTTCCGCCTTAACCCTCAAGTTTTATTCTCCCAATCCGTTTACCGATCCATTGATCAATGGGTCAAAAGCCCGTCAGGCATAGCTTTCACAATGCTTTCGTTCATTTGGGCCGCCATCGCCACCATGTATTTGATCATCGCGATATTCGCGGTGTGCGCAAGGTCGAGCGCATGCCGCCGCCGCGTTGCGAAGCGGTTGCGCGCGCAACCGATTGCGCGGGTTGAATGGTGGGCGCGAGGTGTGATCACAGGGCGGCTGTCACGACGGCTCGGTTCGGAGTGCGTCGCATGATGCGCGGCGAGACCGGCCCGATCGTGCGCACGCCATTCGCGGCGCGTGCGCTGCGGTTCGCCGTGCTGAATGGCGTCGTGGCGCTGGTGCTGGCCGCGCTGGCGGGCGGCCTTGCCGCCAGCGTGCCGGCGGCGGCTGCTGCGCTGTGCCCGTCGTGCTTCGGTTTTGTCGAAACGGCGCCCGCGTTGTATCTCGAACGGAGCGCCACCGCCGCGGATGCCGCTCGGGCCCGCGCTGTGGTCGAGGCCGGGCGTCAGCGGGTGCGCGCGTTCTGGGGTGATACGACGGCCGCGCCGCGCGTGCTGGTGTGCGTGAGCGATGCCTGTTTTCAACGGATGGGCGGTGGGGCACACCGCGCGCTGTCGTTGTACGACCGCGTGGTGGTGCTGTCGCCGCGCGCGACCGATCCGCAGAGCGTCGCGCATCCGTTCGCGGCAGCCGAATTCGAACATCGGCTCGGCCCGTTCGCGCTGGCCGATGGTCGTGCGCCGGCCTGGCTCGGCAACAGCCTCGCGAGCATCTCGGCCGGTAAGCCGGACGACGCGGCGCGCTGCGCGCGCGACACCGCGGCGGCGTTGCCGGGCGGCTTGCTCGAATGGGGCCGGCGCATGCTGACGGGGCGCGGCCTGCCGGCAACGCCGGCTTGCGGCACGCCGCCTGCGCGGCTCGACGCGAACCACATGAATTCCGGGCAGGCGGGGATGGCCTGGCTTGATGAAGCGGCAGGCAGCAGGACCCATGCGATGCCAGGGTGGGGCCTGGGTCGCCGCAATGGGTAATGAGTTGAGTAGCAGGTTGAGTAGCAGGTTGAGTAACGGGTTCGGCGCGAGCCGGGCGACGCCGGGTGCCACGGTCGTCGTCTGCGAAAACGGGCTGCCGAGTCACGGGCAATACGCAGGTTCGACGTGCAACGCCGGAGGGGATGAAGCCGCTTCGTCCGGTGATGCGCGTACCGTTTTCGCACGGTGTCCGGTTGGGTTTCGAGAGCCAATACGATTGCGTGGCAACAGGCACGGCGGTGGGGCAACGCGCTGCACGCCGTGACGGGATGCGAGGCGCGCCAGCCGGCATGCCATGCAACCCGACGACAACATTCCGCCATGGCCAAAGGCGGCGTGTCGCGCAATCGTTCGCGCCCGATCGGGGGCCGTTTTCCCGCATCGACTCGGATGTCGGGGCAGGACGCATGAAAAAAAGCGAGCCACTATCTTGCGATAGTGGGTTGAGACCTGTTTGATCGTTATAAACCGTCGCAGCGTGCATCGATTCCTCACAGCCTCATGCCAAGACGCGCGAGAACGACGGTGTTCTACGAGGAAGCTGTCATGTCGAATTACCACGAGTTGCTCGAGAAATTGAACGAGCTGACCCGCCAGGCCGGAGAAGCCCGGGAAGCCGAGCTCAAGACCGTGATTCTGGATATCCGGCGCGCCATCGCCGAATACGGGTTGACCGAGCGCGATCTGTTTCCGCCGCGCCTGGGCCGCCCCCGCAAGGAGGATCAGAAGCCGAAGCCCCGTTATCGCGACCCGGAAACGGGCGCAACCTGGACCGGCCGCGGCCGCGTGCCGGGCTGGATCGCCGGACAGGATCGCGACCGCTTCCTGATCGCCTGATCGACGGGGCGGCAAGCGCCGCCCGTGATGACGATCCCGGGCCGAGACGGCCAGTGCCAGCTGCCGCCGGCCCCGGGGCGCGCAAGATACATGATCGATCGCATGGATGTCGGGAATTCGACGGCGCCCATGACGACGTCACTCGCGAATCGGTTCGATTGCAACGGTGCGGTAGCGCACCGATTTATTTTTTTCTGAAAAGCAAACGTTTGCTAGTTGAGATTTTGAGGTTGTGGCCGCGTTTTTCGAGAAATGTCGAGGAAATGGTGCGGTTCGTGACGGGCAACCGGCGAAGCGGCAGCGGCGGCATCGTGGCGGGTGGGTATCCGCGCCGCCTGACAGCGCTCGATAGGTAATCAATCAGATGGCATTGGGAAAGGAATTTGCATGAATCGCTTTCCACCGCCGAAATAAAAAGACATGCAGGCGAGTACGCAAGTCGATAACGCCAAGGCATACTGTCGCGCTTGAAATAAATTCCCCGATATCAAATCAAAAACAAGGTATTCATGCAGCCGATCAGATGTCTGATTTTCCTGCTGTGCGGCTTCATCGCCACGGCCGCCATTGCTCAAGACGCCGCGTCGCCGGTCGAACAAATGCAAACGGCGCGGCAAGCGCTTGCCGACAATGCCCAAATCAATTTCCAGCAGTTCAGCCGCGACACGCTGTCCATCGTGACCGCCGCCAATGCACTCGATCGTTCGGGCAAGGATTGGGACGCGTTGACGAAATTGCAGGAACTGGAGAAATACGCGCCACTTGCGCAATATCCCGATTACGACGCGCAGATCGTCTGCTTCAATATCTATCACAAGCTCGGCCTGATCATCAAAGCCACCGAATGCGGCCAGCGCGTGGATGCCCTCGCGGACATCCTGCTCAAGCGCTCCGGCAGCGGCGATACGCCCGACGATCCGGTGCGCGTGGTGCGGATCGGCGAGATGGGCGTCTGGGTGCGCCTGCATTCGGGCACGGTCAGCAACGTGAGCACGCTCGAATATCGAGGCGCGACGCTGCAGAAAGTGTCGTATGTCGCACCGGCCGGCGGCAGCCCGGCCATCGTTTATTTCACGACGAATCCGCGTGAAGCCCAGGAGATCAAGCAGGCGAATCCGGATATTTTCAAGCCGCTGCCGGTTACGGCCGATCAAGGCAAGTTCGCCGCCGCCTTGAAAGACGCGCATGAACGGCGCATCACATTCCTGAACGATACGAGTTTCAATTATCTTGAATTGATTCGAGCCGTGCAGGACGACCAGAAGCAGGCGATGCAATTGATACAGCAAGGCGATGCAACCGCCGCGCTCGCCAAACTTCGAGAGATCGAGAAAATCCGGCCGCTTTGCGATATTCCGATTTTCAGCCTGATGTCGGTCTACAGTTTTCTGCTCGGTAAATCCGGTGATACGCAGGCGCAAGACGAGATACGGCTGTATCTGTTCGGTATCGAGCAGGATATTGCACATAGCGGCGACGGATTGACGCCGGATACGGCCGTGCATGTCGTGGCCATCAGTGAGGAAGTGAACTGGCTGCTCGCCAAGAAGCTGCGGGCAGGCCGCCAGTCGCTGGATACCGTGCCGGCCCGCAAGATCGATGCGATCGACACGGTGGATGCCGGCGGCCAGTCGCGCACCTATTACTTCGATGTGACTGAACTGTACAAGCGCTATCGGCTGGTCGCTGCCGCTCACTGACCGGATCGATTCCGGAATCGTTTGGCCCCGCTTCAGGCGGGGCTTTTTCATTGGCGCGGCGCAATGATTTCCGATCGCACCGCGTGGAAACGCGCGCTTGCTTGCCATGCCCCGGAAAACCGACGGCACACGCATTGCTCGCCGCCGACCGGTATCGCACCGAACCGGGTTTGCATGTCCGCCATGCCGTGACGCCTACGGCGACGCTGGCGAGCCGTTCATAGGCATCCGAACGAGCGATTCCTCCGACGATTCGAGCCATCGAGCGCGAATCGTTCGGAATCCGACGCGGTTTGGATACGACGCGACGTCTCCCGTGTTTTCCCTCCCTGCGCAAGCGGGCGCGAGCCGTTATAACGACCGAAGCGGCGTGCGACCGCCATAAAACGACGGGATGGAGGGGGAGATGCCGATGAAATGGCTGGCAGGGCTGCTGATCGTCTTGATCGGCACGGCGGTGGTGGCCGCGCGGAGTTCGGAATCCGATCCGGAGATCGTGCTCGCGGCGGGCTATGGCGCGACGATCGTGATCGGCCTGATCGTCGGCCGGTTGTTATGGGCGCGTGCGGCGCGCAATCGCCGGTGAGGCCGCGGCCGCGCACTGACTTCGGTTGGACGGCGGGCGGCGCTTACGGCCCGCTGCGTCCCGCCGCACCGGGCCGCGCCACGGCCCCGCGCACCTCGAACCCCACCTGATCGGCCGGTTTGCCGCTGGCATCGAGCAGTTCGAGCCGATGATGGCCCGGCCACGGCAGCCACGCGACGCGTTCGCCGCGCCCGATCGTGCGGCCGTCGAGTCGCCAGCTGCCGCGTCCGCTGTCGCCCGATACACGCTCGAACCAGACCCGCTGGTTGCGCGGCGGGATGTCGGGGTCGAGCGCGAAGATCGTGCCGTCGGTCGGCGAGGCGATCGCCAGTGGCGCATGCGGGCCGCCGGCACCTGCCGTGGCGGCCACGGAGCGAAGCCGGCCCGCGCCGTCGCGGCGCGCGGCCGGTGCGGTCACCGAAGCCCGCGCCGGCATCCCGCCCGCGCCGGCCGCCAGTTTGACCTCGGCCGTTTCGGTGCCGCTCAGGAACCACTCGTCGCGCGACGGCTCGATCGCGCGCTCGAATGTGACGCGCTCGCTTACCACGCCGGGCGGCGGCTTCGGCGCGACGCTGCCGCCGTCGCGATGCAGCCGCGCGACGATCGCCGCCCACACCGGCGCCGCGCCGGTCACGCCCGACACGTTCCACATCGGCGAACCGTCCGCATTGCCGACCCACACGCCCACCGTGTAGCGCGACGTGTAGCCGACCGCCCAGTTGTCGCGCATGTCCTTGCTGGTGCCGGTCTTGACCGCCGAGAACACGTGCGTGGCGAGCGGGCTGTCGAAGCCGAACGTGCGCGTGCGCGCATTGTTGTCGGCCAGCATGTCGGTGACGATGAAGCTCGCGTCGGCGCTGAACACGCGCTTGGCCCCCGCCTGCGCGGCCACTTGCGCGGCGCTGCGCGGCAGATCGAACGCGGGCCGCGCCAGGCCGCCATTGGCGAGCGCGCGGTAGGCGTTGGCCAGCGTCAGCAGCGTGACGTCGGCGCTGCCGAGCGCGAGGCTGTAGCCGTAGTAGTCGCCCTGTTCCGTGAGCGGCAGGCCGAGCGCGGTCAGCGTGCGCGAGAAGCGGTGCGGCGTGACCAGCACCAGCGTGCGCACGGCCGGCACGTTCAGCGACGAGCCGAGCGCGCTGCGCACGCTGACCCAGCCCTTGAAATCGTGATCGTAGTTCTGCGGCACGTAGAGGCCGCCGCCGGCCGCGAGATCGACGGGCGAATCGTCGAGCAGGGTGGCGCCCGTCAGGCGCCGCTCGTCGATGGCCTGCGCATACAGGAACGGCTTCAGCGTCGAGCCGGCCTGGCGCAGTGCCAGCACCGAATCGACCTCGGGCGCGGCCGATAGCGCGCCCGACGAGCCGACCCAGGCCAGGATGTCGCCGCTGCGGTTGTCGATCACGATGACCGCGCCGTCCTGCACGTTGCGCGAGCGCGGCGCGGCGCTCAATTCGGTCAGCGCGTGCGTGAGCGCATCGCGGGCGAAGCGTTGCAGGCCCGCGTCGAGCGTCGAGCGGATGCGTGCGCCGGGTTGCGGGCTGGTTTCCGCCGCGATGCGGCGCGCGAAATGCGGCGCGAGCGCCTCGCCGCCGAGGAACGCCGAGGAGGGCGGCGCGGGGCGTGCGAACGCCAGTTGCACGAAGCCGTCGAGGCCGGTGCAGCCGGCCGCCGCCTGCATGTCATGGAGAATCCGGCAGGCACGCTCGGCGACCTTCGGATAGCTGGCGTTCGGCGCGCGGATCAGCGCAGCGGCCACGGCCGATTCGCGTTCGTCGAGGCCGGACGGCGCCTTGCCGAACAGCGTGACCGACAGCGCCGACAGCCCGACCGTCTCGCCGCGAAACGGCACCAGGTTCAGGTAGGCCTCCAGAATCTGATCCTTGCGCCAACTGCGTTCGAGCCACAGCGCATCGATCGCCTGGCCGGCCTTCTGCGGCAGCGAACGCTGGCCCGAGCGGCGCGAACTGTCGCCGATCAGCCCGGCCAGTTGCATGGTGACGGTGGAGGCGCCGCGCGTGCGCGAATTCCACAGATTGGCCCATGCGGCCCCGGCGATGCCGCGCCAGTCCACGCCGCTGTGGTCGTAGAAGCGTTTGTCTTCGGAGACGACGATCGCCGCGCGCAGCGCGGGCGACACGTCGGCCAGCGTGACCCAGTCGCCGCGCCGCTCGGCGCTGTCGATGCGGGTGCGCTGCAGCGGCGTGCCGTCGCGTGCGAGCAGCAGCCAGTCGGAGCTGCGGAAATCGCGGCGCACGGCGTCGTAGCCGGGCACGGCGTGGGCCGCGCCCGCGCCGCCGATCAGCGCGGCGGCAGCGAGCACGTGCAGCACGCGCAGCCTGCGCCGCGCGCCGGGACGGCCCGCGCTCACGGCTGCTGCGCCGCGGCCGGCTTCACGACGATCGGCGCGTTCGGCGCCATGCCGTAGGCGGACGGCGCATACAACGCCTCGACGCGCGTCGGCGGCAAGCCGAAGCTGCCGACCGCGTTGAGCCGCATGGTGTACTCGATCGAGGTCTTGCCGGCCGGCAGGTAGCCGTAATACGCGCGGTAGCCGGCCACGTCGCGCTCGACGAACGACGGCCAGGCGCCATCGGACGACGCCTCGCCCTGTGTGGCGATCGCCGAATCGCGGCCCAGGCCCGAGCCCATGATGGTCGCGCCGGCGGGCACCGGATCGTTGACCACCACCCAGGTCATCGCGGCTTGCGCATCGACGTCGAGATGCACGCGCACCAGGTCGCCGCGCGTCAGCGCGCCCTTCACGGCCGGATCGACCGGCGTGACCGTCTTGGTGATCCGGTAGCCGGACACCACCGGCCGCTTGAGCGGCACGGCGGCGAGGCTCTGGATCGTCGCCCACGGCTTGCCGGTGCCGTCCTGCGTCAGCGACAGCGTAAGCGGCGCGTGGCCGGCCGCTGCCGCCGGCCACGGCAGCAGCGCCGTGCGAGCCGGCGCGCTGCGCGTGGCGGCGGACGACTGCGTCACGTTCGACGGTGCCGTCAGTTTGGCCCCCGACGCCTGCACCGGCGCCGAGGCGGCCACGGCCGCTGCCGCTCCGCCCCAGCCGATTCGACGCTCCGCCTCGCCGAGCCGCAACTGCGTCTGGCCCGTCACCGGCGTGTTCTCGTAGGTCTTCGAGAAGCGTTCGACGGCCAGCTCGCCGAGCAGGTTCGAGGTGGTGGTCTGCCACGCGCCGTTGCGTTGCAGCGCGAGCAGGCCCGACACGATGCGCGGCATCTCGTCCTTCCATGCCGGATTGCCGTTGAAGGCCAGCGCGAGCCGCGCCGCATTGCTGTCGTTGCCGGTCATCAGCCACCAGAGATCGTCGTCGCGCGCGGTCGAGAACACCAGTTGCGTGCCTTGATACGACAGGCGCGCGCGCAACAGTTGCTCGACCTGGGCGCGCTTCTCGTCGCGCTGCGGGATGTCCGCCAGGCGCGACAGGATCGCGTAGTAGTCGAGCAGCGCCGAGGTCGGCCAGCGCTCCGGCGTGATGGCGATCGAGCCGAGCATGCGCGCCTGCGCGGCGTCGTGGCGCGACAGCGCCTCCAGCGCGGCGAGCTTGCGCAGGTCGCGATCCTCGCGCGGCGCCCAGGTGTCGCGCGTGATGCGGCCGTCCACGTAGCTGGCCAGCCCGGCTTCGAGCTGGGTGCGCAGCGCATCGGGCAGGGCGAAGCGCGGATCGAGTTTGGCCGCCTCGTCGGTGGCGGACAGCAAGTAGGCCGTCAGCGTGGTGCTGCCGTTCTCGCCGCTGTCGGCCGACAGCGGGAAGTAGCCCGCCAGGCCGTCGCGGTCGAGATAGGCCGGCATCTGCGCGATCACGGCCTGCCACATCGCGGGATCATGCAGGCCGAGCGCGCGCGAGGTCTGCTGTTCGAGGCAGCGGTACGGATACTGCTGGAACCAGCGCGTCACGCCGGGCAGGCCGTCGGCGAGCTTCGATTGCAGCGCGACCGAGATGCCGCCGCGTGCAATGCCGTTGCTGCCGGCGGCCGCATCGGCCGGGGCCGCGATCGGCAACGAGAAGCTGCCGTCGATCTGCGTCAGCGTGGCCTGCTGCACCGTGACCGGCACGGCGGGCACCACGCGCTGGGTGATCTTCAGCGCGTCGGCCGCGTGTGCGCCGCCTTGCTCGGCGGCGGCGATCGACCACGGCAGCGCACCGCCGGCGTCGCCCGCGCCGTTCGGCACGGCCACGCGCCACGACACCTCGCGCGAGGCGCCGGCGGCCAGCTCCACGGTTTGCGCAGGCAAGTCGAGCCCCGGCGCGTTCGGCGTGACGACCACCTTCATCGCGCGCGAGGTGGTGTTGCGCAGCGTGAACGGCGCGACCAGTGCATCGCCTTCGCGCACCAGCGGCGGCAGGCCCGAGATCAATTGCAGATCCTGGGTGCTGCGCACGCTGGCGCGGCCGGTGCCGAAACGGTCGGCGCCGACCGAGGCCACGGCGACGATCGTGAAGCGCGTCAGCGCATCGTTGAGCTTGACGTCGAGTTTGGCCTCGCCGTTCGCGTCGAGCGTCACGCGCGGGTTCCACAGCAGCAGCGTGTCGAACAGCTCGCGGGTGGGCGCGGTGCCGCCCCCGCCGCCGGCCGGCACGGCCTTGCGGCCGAAGTGGCGGCGCCCGACGATTTCCATCTGCGCGGTGGCGGTTTCGACGCCGTAGCCGCGCCGTTGCAGCATCGCGCCGAGCAGGTCCCAACTGGTGTTCGGCATCAGTTCGAGCAGCGCATCGTCCACGGCGGCCACGGCGATCTGCGTGCCGGCCGGCGCGGGCTTGCCGTCGGGCATGCGCACCGCCACCTTGACGTGCGCGGTGCCGCGCACCGGGTAGCTGGCCGCATCGGGCGTGACGGTCACGGCGAGCTGATGCGAGGCCGTGCCGACCTTGATCTCGGCCAGCCCGTAACGGAACGCCGGCTTCGACAGGTCGACGAGCTGGGTAGGCGGCACGTAGTGGCGGCCCTCGTTCCAGAACGCATGCGCCCAGTCGACCGGCGTCTTCCAGCCCCACGTGAAGAACGAATACCAGGGCACCTCGCGCAGCCGGCCGCGCAGCGCCAGCACCGACACGTAGACGTTCGGCCCCCAGGTCTTGTCCACCTTCAATTCGACGGTCGGATCGCGCCCGTTCAGTTGCACGACGTGCGTTTCCATCACGCCCGAGCGTTCGACAGCCACCAGCGCCGTGGCGAAGCGGAACGGCATGCGTACCTGGAAGCGCGCCGTTTCGCCCGGTTCGTACGACGGCTTTTCGGGGATCAGGTCGATCCGGTCGGTGTTGTTGCCGCCGAACCAGAGGTCGTCCTCGCGCACCACCCACACCGACGTGCTGCCGGTCGCGGCGCGGTCCGAGCCGTCCTTGACCACCGCCACCAGCGACACTTCGCCGGCATCCTTGAGCTTGGCGTCGCAGGCGAAGCGGCCCTTGTCGTCGGTCTTGCCGCTGCACAGCGCGCCGAGGTCGCGCGTTTCGCTGCGGTTGTCGTAGCTGTAGAAGCCGCCGACCATGCGCTTGCGCGACGAGGTCGTGATGCGCGCATAGCCGTGCACTTCCACCTGTGCGCCGGCGTGCGGCTTGCCGTCCAGATCGACGGCCAGCGCGGTGACGGGCACCGAATCGCCTACCGCCACCCAGTGCCCGGCCTTGATGCCGGCCGCCAGCGCGGCGGGCCACAGCGTGGTGTCGTTGCGGATCGTCTGGATCTCGCCGTTCGGGTCGGCGAACGTCGCTTCGAGCGCCAGGCGCTTCGGCGCATCGACCTTCGGCAGCGATTTCAGCGTGAGTGAGCCTGCGCCGTTGCGGTCGAGCGTGACGGGCAGCTTGTCGGCCACCAGTTTCGGCGCGTCGGGATCGGGGCCGGAGTTGGCGGCGCTGCTGTCGTCGCTGTCGTCATCGTCGCTCGCGCCGGCGTCCGAGCCGGGCTGTTCCGGGCGATACGGGCTGAACGAGAAATCGGGGTAGCGGTCGGCGAACGCCGGGGTGGCGGGGCGCACCAGCGCCGACACGCGCACCGGCAGGTTCGAGGCCGGGCCGCCCGACACGTAGTCGAGCTGCACCGTCACGGGGGCTTCGCTGGCGCCGACCAGCGGGCTGGTCTTGGCGTCGCGCACGGCCACCGTGCCCTTGAACACCGGCAGGCGGAACGCC
Organism: Burkholderia sp. 3C; assembly: GCF_054589155.1. Classification (NCBI taxonomy): domain Bacteria; kingdom Pseudomonadati; phylum Pseudomonadota; class Betaproteobacteria; order Burkholderiales; family Burkholderiaceae; genus Burkholderia; species Burkholderia sp. 3C. Next base: position 252,747 of record NZ_BAAILN010000151.1, on the reverse strand, counting down.
TCGACGCGGAACGAGCCGGCATCGTAGGCGACGTGCGAATCATTCCGATCGTCGCGGCCGGAAGCGGCCGGCTGGCCGCCCGCATCGGTGCCGCCGTAGTCGAGCGAGACGGTGTATTCGCCGAGCTTGGCGCCGGCCGGCAGCGTGATGCTCGAATCGGCCGTGTGATCGGCGGCCCACACGAGCGGCTGCTCGTAGGTGTCGCCGCTGCCTTCGTGGCGAATCGTCACGCGGTTCGGGTAGCGCTTCGGGAAGCCGAGCGTGTCGAGCATCTCGGTACGCAGGTAGTGCTTCATCGACACCGTTTCGCCGGCCCGCACCAGCATCCGGTCGAACACGGTGTGCGCAACCACGTTCGGGCGCGCCGAGCGATCGGTCGGCACGTCGAAGCGCCACGATTCGATGCCGCGGTTCCAGTCGTCGATGACGAACGCCATGTCCGGGCCGGTTGCGGGGTCGTTGACGCGCGCCGACACGAACGTGTTGCGGAAGCCGCTTTCGTAGTTGCACGAATGCAGTTCGGCGAGCGGGCCGTCGATCTTGAGCAGGCCCTGCGCGTCGGTGCGGCCCGAGGCGAGCGCTTCGCCGTTGCAGTCCGACACGCGGATCTCCGCGTTCGGCACCGGCTTGCCCTTGTCGAGCGTGGTGACCCACACGAGGCTGTTGTCGCGGCCGCGCTTGAAATGCACGCCGAGGTTCGTGACCAGCACGGTGGTACGCACGTACATCGCGCCGGGCTTGGCCATCAGCGAACGGCCGAGCGCCGGCGAGGCCAGTTCGAGCACGTAGAAGCCGGGCTTCGGGATCGGCACGCCGACCACCTCGAACGGGCGCAGCGTGGCCGGATCGGCCTTCGGCAGCGTCAGGCGCTGGAGCTGCGGCTCGCCGGCCAGCAGCGACAGCGAGCGCACGTCGACGATCCGCTGCTTGCCGACCGGCGGCTTCTCGCCTTCGGCCGGCGGCACGAACACCGGGTGTTTGGCGTGTTCGAACAGGCCGGGGCGCAGCTTGTCGAGGCTGCCGACCGACATGCCGATGGTGTCGAGCTGGTCGACCGTGCGTATCCAGTCGCGGATCGCGTTGTCGTCTTCCACGCGGATATTGGCGAACTCGGCCTGGCCGGCGTTGAGGCCGGCGATCTTCAGGTCGGCTTCCACGTTGCGCAGCGTGACGGGCACCAGCGCCGGCGAATCGGGCTCGGCGTAGCGCTCGATGATGCCGAACGTCGACGACGAGAATTTCGCGAGCGGCGGCATGGCTGCGGTGCGTGTTTTCAGCGGGAACAGGTCGGCGTTGGCGAGGCGGCGGCCGCTGTCGTCGGTCAGGCCGTCGGGCAGCGTGACCGTGAGGTCGGCGTTGTCGGGCAGCGGCGCGGCGAATTCGACGGCGCGCGTGTCGCCGGCCTTGTCGTCGGGCTTGAAGGTCGGGGCGATCGCGCCATCCGGGCCTTGGAGGCGCAGCTTCTCGGCATTGGCGCGCGTGATCGGCGCGTTGAATTCGATGCGAACCGGGCGCAGCGGCGTGCAGGCCGCCTTGGCGTTTTCGCGCTCGCAACTGAAGTTGGCCGCGAACGGCTCGCGCACGCGGAAATCGAAGCGCTTCTCGGTGCCGTTGGCCACGCCGTTCGGGCCTTTCACGCCGGCGCCGAACACCAGCTGCATCGGCTGGCCGGGCGGCAGGGTTTGGGCGCAACCGAGCGTCAGCACGCGGGCGGCATCCTTCTTCCAGTGGAAGTGGTCGAGCAGTTGCGCGCGTGTGTCGGCGTCGGCGAGCTTGACCGGAATGCGGTTGCCGATGCCGGTGGCTTCGCACCAGACGTTGTCGCGCACGGAGGCGTCGGTCGCCGCGCCGGTCAGCTTCAGCACGAACTGCTGGCCTTCCTCGATCTCGGTGCGGCCGGGGCGGATCTCGGACGGGTAGGGACCGCTGGTCTGGAACGTGAAGCGGCGCGGGCCGGTCACGTCGTGGCCGGCGCTCGAGCGGAGTTTGTCCTCCAGCGTCACGGTACAGCGCACCGATGCGGGCAGATCCTGCGCGAACTGCGCGAGCCAGGTGCGATCGTCGTTCCACACCGCGTCGTATTTCGAGTTGGCCGGATCGTCGCAAGTGACTTGCGCCGGGGCCGGCAGCGATGGCGAACCGAACGCCACCATCGGTTCATCGAACTTGATCACCACCTGACGGACATCGGGCGTCGAGCCTTGCGGCGATACGCTGACGATTTTCGCCGCGTCCGCCGGCCAGCCAAAACCGGCGCCGAGCCCCGCTGCGAGCGCCAGGGCGGCACTCCAATACACGATTTTTTTAGATGTGTTCTGCTTCATCGCTGACCCGCCCTCGGAAGGCATGCTTTTCGGAATGCCTGCGATTCTAACCGACCCCTTTCAGGTGCCAGGTCACAATTTTTGTCGCATTAGCACGATTGCGTTGCCCCGAAAAGCCCTGTGGTGCACGCCCGACAAACCGGCGATCGGTACGGTTTATCCAGTAGACCGTAACAATCCTTCGCCTATAAAGAGATTGTCCTGCCCGCCTCAAGCGCGTACATTTCCGGTCCGCGCGGCCCGGTGAGGCCGGAAAACCGGCTGCCCGGCGCGTGGATGTGAAACCGGCGGCCGTCGGTTCGCGAGTGGGCGACGCATCGCGGCAATGCGCGGTGCAGGGATCGAACCGGTCGTCGACAACAAGAACACCGCACTTGCCCGCCCGAACGGCGGCCGCAGCGTGCGCCCGGAACACGTTCCGGCTGGCCGCGCGTGCCAGGCGCGACAAGCGCCGCACGGGCCGCCGGAAGTGCCAATCAATCTGAGAGACAAACAGGCTGGGGATATGACACTTCGAAAGACCTCCATCGCGGCGCTGATCGTCGCCATGCCGGCTGCCGCGTTCGCGCAGTCGAGCGTCACGCTCTACGGCCGGATCGACGGCGGCGTGGAGTACCTGAACCACATCGCGAACCCGTCGGGCACGGGCAGCAGCACGCGCTGGAGCGCCGAGGGCGGCGACTGGGGCACCAGCATGTTCGGCCTGAAGGGCACGGAAGATCTGGGCGGCGGCACCTCGACGATCTTCGACCTCGAAACCGCATTCCAGGTCATGAACGGCACCACCGGCGGCGGGCGGATGTTTTCGCGGCGCGCCTATGTGGGCTTGAAGAACAACGAATGGGGCACGCTGCAGGCCGGTCGCAACCTGTTCATCGACAGCGACGGCGTGTGGGAATTCGATCCGTTCGTGCAGCAGGCGTTTTCGTCGGCGTCGCTGGTGCGCGGCCGCAACTGGCAGCAGACCAGCAACAACATCGAGTATCACAGCCCGGTGTGGAACGGCTTCGACGTGCAGGGGCAATACGCGTTCGGCAACCAGACCAGCTTCAACACCGGCCCGGCCAACGATTTCGGCCGCTCGGAAGGCATCATGCTGTCGTATCACTCGGCGCTGTTCGACGTGCGCGGCATCTATGACGAGCTGCGCAACAACAACGGCAAGATGGACAACATCTTCACGGCGTCGCGCGAGTATTTCGTCGGCACCAACGTCTACGTGCAGAAGTTCAAGATCCAGGCCGCCTACACGCATTACTCGGCGCCGGACACGCCGCAAGGCCTGGCCGACCGCGCCGATCACATCTGGCTCGGCGCGACCTACTCGGCCACGCCGGCCTGGGCCGTGACGGGCGGCGGCTATTACGTTCGGGTGGGCAGCGGCAACGGCGACGCCACGCACGACCCGTCGGGCCACGCGATCATGTACGTGCTCGGCACCACCTACAACCTGTCGAAGCGCACGTTCCTGTACGGAACGGTGGCCTACATGCGCAACGGCGGGAATTCGAACTTCGGCCTGATCGCCTCGACGCGCGATTCCACC
>NZ_BAAILN010000151.1:239027-248727 GCF_054589155.1 Burkholderia sp. 3C | reverse complement strand
ACGCGGCCGGTTCGCACCGGCCGTGAATTGAACTGCTTGCGTGTTTCACTCGCATCGCCCGGCGCGGCTTCGGCCGCGGGCCGGGCGATGTGCCGTTCGGCACCCGGCGATCAGTCGCCGGCGGTCCACTCGACGTTGGCGCCGACCGAACGCAGGTTCTCGACGAAGCGCGGATGCGCGCGGCGGATCGGCTGCGCGTTGAGGATTTCGGAGCGGCCCTCGATGCTCGCGGCCACCATCAGCAGCGCGATCGCGACGCGGATGATGTACGGGCTTTCGACGCGCGCCGGTGTCAGCGGCAGGCCGCCGAACGTGATCAGGCGGTGCGGGTCCGACTGGAACACGTGCGCGCCGAACTTCGACAGCTCGCCCGTCCAGCCCATCGCGCCGTCGTACACCTTGTTCCAGAACATCACGCTGCCTTCGGACTTCACGCCGAGCGCGATGAAGATCGGCAGCAGATCGACCGGCAGATACGGCCACGGTGCGGCTTCGATCTTGGTCAGGATGTTCTGCGTGAACGGCTTCTTGACGCGCATCACGCCGTCGCGCTGGGCGCGCGACCAGCCGTTTGCGTGCGTGACCTGCACGCCGAGCTTGGCGAACGTGCGGTCGATCAGCGGGAACATTTCGGGGCCGCTGTTGCGCACGGCGATGTCGCCGCCCGTGATTGCGCCGAGCGCGAGGAACGTGGCGATTTCGTGGAAATCCTCGGCGAAGCGGTGTTCGCCGCCGCCGAGCTTGCCGCCGCCCTGCACGCGCACGTGCGAGGTGCCGATGCCTTCGATCGGCACGCCGAGCAATTCGAGGAAGTGGCAGAACTCCTGGACGTGCGGCTCGGACGCGGCGTTGACCAGCGTCGAGACGCCGGCCGCGGCGGTGGCGCACAGCACGAAGTTCTCGGTGGTGGTGACCGACGCGTAATCGAGCCAGTGATCGTTGGCCGTCAGCGGGCCGGACGCGCGCACGATCAGCGAATCGGTGGTGCGCTCGATGGTGGCGCCGAAGCGCTCGAACACCTCGACGTGCGGATCGATCTCGCGCACGCCGAGCGTGCAGCCCTTCACGTCGCTCTCGAGCCGCGCCACGCCGAAGCGCGCGAGCAGCGGCGGCACCAGCATGATCGACGAACGCATTTCCTCGGGCAGGCGGTGCACGGCCGGATCGAATGTCGTGTCGCGGTGATGCAGGTCGAGCACGCCGCTGGCGAAATCCATCGACACGTCGCTGCCGAGCGTGCGGAAGATGTCGAGGATCTTGCGCACGTCGGTGATGTCGGGCACGCCGACGAGCCGCAGCGGCTGATCGGTCAGCAGGGTCGAGCAGAGAATCGGGAGGACGGCGTTTTTATTGGCGGACGGCGTGATTTCCCCGCGTAGCGGAGTGCCGCCGTGAACGATCAGATTCGACATATTTCGGCGCGATTGGAATGAAAGATGGCGCAAGGCTCGTATCATGCCACCGTTTCGTCATGCGGCGCGAGCAACCGGCGACGGCGGGAGGGAATGTGAGACAGCGCGGGGCCGATTCGGCGCGGTGATATCCAATTCGCACCCCAATAAAACAAAAACCTCGCCGAAGCGAGGTTGAAGCGAGGCCGGGCGCCGATCAGGCTTTGCGTGGACCTATCGAAGCGGCGCCCGGCCCGAACGCCGTGTTACAGGCAGGCGTTCAGGTCGGCAGCGGCCGGGCTGGCGGCATCGCCCACCGAGCGGAAGCCCACCCAGGTGGCCGAGCCGGCCGAGCGAGCCGGGCGCACCAGGGCGGCGGCGCCGTTAGGCGGCTGTTGGCCCGGGACGTAGACATCCATGGCCTGGCCGTTGGCGAGCACGTTCTGCGAAACCACGGTTTGTTGGGACTTGTCGGCCCAGGCCTTCGCGATACAGGCGGAAACCTCCTGGGCGGGTTTCTGGCTTTGACCGACGTTCTGGATCGTCCACTGGGGTTGCTGTTGCGCGAAAGCGGAAGCGGCGACGGTCAGTGCGATAAGCGGCAGCAGTTTCTTCACGTTATCTCCTTGTTCGGTCGTTGGTACGAACCGCGCGCTTGTGTAAATCAGCGCGCCGGTAGTGACTACGAAAGTGTCAGATCACATGTTCGCCGATCCGTTCCGGGAAGTGCGCAACAGTTTGTTAAGTTGCATGCCGAAACGTGACGAGACGTATCCAGGTGTTTCCGAGATAGAGAGCCGTGATCGCAGATCTGGCGAGGCGGATAGGGAGGAGAGGCGGTCAACAGGAGGGTCAAGGCGAAATCCGCCGTCAGCCTACGCCCCGGCTCTTCGGCCGATGGCGCAGTGTGCTTGCTGAACGGTGGCCCCGTCGCATTTGCACGCATGATCGCAAAAAATGCGGCGTACAACTGTCAAGCACATATAAATACATCGCGACAATCGTGACATCTCCAAACGGGGCCGGGCACGCATTTGCGTGACGTGTTCGGGCGCTGAAAACCGCCGTTCAGCGCGCGCGTACCAGCCGACGCGCCGGGCGGGCCGGCCGCATGGCGTGAAAGCGTTCGCGCTTGTGTTCCTCGTCGAAATGGCGCAAGGCCGGCTTGACCAGGTCGCTGCGCGACACGATGCCGGCAAGCTGCCGCGTGTGCGGGTCCGTCAGCACCGGCAGTCGCTCCAGTTCGTGTACTGCCAGCCGGGTGGCGACGAGCCGGCACGTTTCGTCGGCCAGCGCGTACGCGCCGCGCGAGGCGCCGTGCAACGCGTCGCCGAGCGTCGCGTCGGGGCCGGCGGCGGCGTGGATTCGCTCCAGCGTTGCGCGGTCGAGCATCGTCACGAACGCGCCGTCGCGCAGCACCGGATAGGCGCGATGGCGCTGATCGGCGGCAAAGCCGGCCTGGCGCGCCGCGGAGATCGTCATGGCGGCGTCGAGCGTGGTCGCCTCGCGTGTCATGACGTCGGCGACGTGATGGCGTTCGAGCGGATCGACGCCGTATTCGCGATAGATGTGATAGCCGCGCCGCGCGATTTTCTCGGTCATGATCGAGCGCCGCATCACCACCGCCGAGAAGCCGTGCGCCACCAGCGTGGCCGCCAGCAGCGGCAGCAGCGCGTTGGCGTCGTGCGTGAGGCCGAACGCGAACACCACGGCCGTCAGCGGCGCACCGAGCGTGGCGCCGAGCGTGGCCGCCATGCACACCAGCGGCCACAGCGCCGGATCGTTGCCGGGCAGCACCGCGCCGATCACCGTGCCGAGCCCCGCGCCGAGCATCAGCAGCGGTGCGAGCACGCCGCCCGAGGTGCCCGAGCCGAGCGCGACGACCCAGATCAGCGCCTTCACGGCCAGGATCGCCAGTACCACCTGCAAGGCCAGATGGCCGTGCAGCAAGTCGCCGATCACGTCGTAACCCACGCCGAACGCGCGCGGTTCGAGCCAGCCGCCAATGCCCACCACGACGCCGCCGAGCGCGGGCCACCACATCCAGTGCAGCGGCAGCTTGCCGAACGCATCCTCGGTGCGATAGAGCGCAGCCGACAGCCCGCTGGCCAACGCGCCCGACAGCAGCCCCGCGAGCAGGCAGATGCCGAGCGCCGAGGTGGAGGGGGCCGCGGTGGTCAGCGGGAACAAGGGCTCGGCGCCAAAGTACAAGGCACGCGCGAAGCCGGCCACCGCGCAGGCCAGCGCGACCGGCAGGAAACTGCGCGGCCGCCATTCGAACAGCAGCAATTCCACGGCAAGCAGCACGGCGGCCACCGGCGTGCCGAACACGGCCGTCATGCCGGCCGCGGCGCCGGCCACCAGCAGCGTCTTGCGCTCGGCCGCCGTCACCTTGAAGCACTGCGCGATCAACGAACCGAGTGCGCCGCCCGTCATGATGATCGGCCCTTCCGCGCCGAACGGCCCGCCGCTGCCGATCACGATGCCCGACGAGAGCGGCTTGAGCACCGCCACCTTCGGCGACATCCGGCTCTTGCCGAACAGGATCGCCTCGATCGCCTCCGGAATGCCGTGACCGCGAATCTTCTCCGAGCCGTAGCGCGCGATCATGCCGACGATCAGCCCGCCGATCACCGGCACTCCGATCACCCACGCGCCGAGCGCATGGCCGGCAGGCGAGCGGTCGGCGAACGACCCGTGGCCGAAGAAGAACAGGTTCGTGAACAGATGGATCAGGTTCAGCAGCACGACCGCGGCGAGCGTGCTGGTCACGCCGATCACGGCTGCGAGCATGGCGATGCGGGGCAGGCGGACATTGGGCGCGAAATCGCGCTGGTGCGGGGCGGCGTGCATGGCGGGCGGGACGATAAGGGAATCAGTAGTCGATTTGCGGTACCTGGAAGGCGCCGCGCAGGGATTTCAGTTCGGCGCGATGCAGCGCGGCGAGGCGTGTCAGCACGCTTTCGCCGGCTTCGAGCAGATGCACTTCCACCTGGCGCCGGTCGCTTTCGCTGGTGCGGCGCTGCACGAGGCCAAGCGCCTCGCAACGCGACACCAGCGCGACCACGCCGTGATGCTGGGCTTGCAGCCGTTCGGCCAGCTCGCCGATCGTGGCCCATTCGCGGGCTGGGAAGCCCTTGATATGCAACAACAACAGGTACTGGAGCGGCGTCACGCCTTCGCTCTGGGCGGCGCGCTCGGAGAAGCGTTCGAAGCGCCGCATGTGATAACGGAAGTCGGACAGTTGCTCGAAATCGCGCTTCTGCAGCAAGGGGTTCGTGTCGCTCATCGGGATTCCTGATGGCCCGTCTCGGGCGGAATCGGCAAATATATCATGACATGATATAAGTGGTCGTATTTCGGCGTTTGGAGGCAGGGCAGGACGCATCGGGTTCTCTCTGCGTTGTCGGTCAGGCGGCCGTCAGCACCTGCGTGCGCCGGTACAAACCGGCAATCAGATCGGCTTGCGTGACCAGCCCGACCGGGCGCGCGGCGGCATCCACCACCACGATCACCGGCTCGCCGGCTTCGGCGAACAGCGGCACGAGATCGGTGATCGGTTCGGTCGACAGGATGGTTGGCGTGTCGACGTTCAGCAGGCCGGCAAGCGCCGGACCCCGTTTCGTGTCGATGGCGGCGGGATCGGCCGCGCCGCTGACGGTGAGCGTGTCGCGCGTGACGATGCCGAGCAGGCGTTGCGCGGCATCGACCACCGGCAGGGCATCGGCGCCGAGCCTGTCCAGCGCGGCCAGTGCATCGGTGGCGCGCGTGTCGGCGCTCAGGCGGGCTTCGGGGTGCGCGGCGATGTCCGCGCAGCAGAGCGCGCCGAAGGTGCGGGCGTAGGCGTGCAGCTCGGTTTCGCGCAGCAGCGCGTCGAGATCGTCCGTCGACACGTCGAGCCATTCGGTTCGGCGCTTCAGCACCGCTTCGAGATCCTCGCGCGAGAAGCCACGTGCCGGCGCCTGTTGAGCCTCGCGTGGTGCGGCGGCACGGTGCGGGTAGCGGTGGCCGGTCAGCGCGTGATAAACGATCGCGGCCAGCAGCAACGCGGCCGATTGCACGGCGATCGGCTCCAGCACGAAACCGAAACCGAGCGCATGCACGGCCGGCCCGCCGACCACGGCGGTCAGCGCCACCGCGCCCGACGGCGGATGCACGCAGCGCAACGCCAGCATCGCACCAACGGCCAGCGCGATCGCCAGTGCGGCAGCGCCGATCGGGTCCGGAATCCAGCGCGCGCAGGCCACGCCAACGGTGGCCGCCACCAGGTTGCCGCCCAGCAGCGACCACGGCTGCGCGAGCGGGCTGGCCGGCACCGCGAACAGCAGCACCGCCGACGCGCCCATTGGCGCCACCAGCAACGGCATCGCCTCGGGGATGCCGGGCAGCATGCGCATCGTGAGCCCCACGCAGGCGATCCCGACCAGCGCGCCGACGCACGAACGCAGCCGCTCGCGCGCACTCAGCGTGACGGGTGCCGGTGCGAAACCGAGCAGCCAGGCGCGCAGGCGCGAAGCGGTCGACACGGGGGAGTGCGAGGTAACGGATGACATGGCGAAACCGTTGGGCGGCAGTCGGGTGAGCGCGAATTGTATCTCAATATGATATTTATCATGGTGCATCGGCGCTAAAGCGGTGCGTCTTTGCTCCGTTTTGATACGAAAACGTTCAGCTTCGGTGCGATTAGCGCAAAGTTTCGTGACAGAAGGCGAGGCGCGCAGCTAGACGAACCGTATGAAGTCGTGATGAATCGGGCACGCCATGTATTGCGAGCAGGCGTACAATTCGCGCCAATCTGGTTGCTTCACATTCAATTCCAAAACATGCCGCTCGCGATACCGTCCTCCTGCCCGCTGCCAAGGCCGAGGTCGGGTTGTCTTCTCCGAGCGGGCCGCACGGCCTGCGCCGTCGCGATTTTGCGCCACCCACCGTCTCCCTGAATCCCCATGGACATGCTCGAAAACATGCGACTGTTCGTGCGCGTCGTCGAGGCCGGCAGCTTCACTGCCGTTGCCAAGGAAATCGCCGCCACCACAGCGCAGGTATCACGCGCCGTCTCGAATCTCGAGGCCCACGTTCAAACGCGCCTGCTGCACCGCACGACGCGCCATCTCGGCATGACCGAGAGCGGCCAGCGCTACTTCGAACGCGCGAAGTCGATCCTCGCCGAAATCGATCATGCGAACGCCGAGGCGCGCAACGCGCTGCTCAAACCGAGCGGCCGGATGCGGATTCATGCGATGACGGGGCTGGGGCAGAGCCATGTGGTGCCCGCCGTGGTGCGTTACCAGGAAGACAACCCCGAGGTGTCGGTCGATCTGACGCTCGCGCAGCGCATGCCGAACCTCGTCGAAGAAGGCTATGACGTTTCGATCGTGACGGCGGCGCAGTTGCCCGATTCGGGTTACGTCGCGCAGACTTGCGGCGAGAGCTGCAGCGTGCTGGTCGCGTCGCGCGATTATCTGGCGAGCCACGGCACGCCGAAGACGCCCGACGACCTGCGCAAGCATGTCTGCCTGCGGCTCGACACGCCTTCGGCGCCGGGCGGCGAGTGGCGCCTCGAAGGTGGCGACGGCGAAGAGTTGCGCTATGAATTGCCGGCGTCGCCGTTCCAGGTGAACGTGCCCGACGCACTGGCCGTGGCGTTGCGCTCGGGGCGCGGGATCGGCTCGATCGCGCTCTACACGGCGATCGAAGACCTGCGCTCGGGGCGGCTGGTGCGTGTGCTGCCGAACTATCGGCTGCACACGATCCATGTATTTGCCGTGTATGCGTCGCGCCGCTATCTCGACGCGAAGACGCGCACGTTCCTCGACCACCTGCGCACGACGCTCACGCCGGCGCTGGCCAACGATCTCGTCGAACTCGAACGGCTCGCCAGCCCGGTGGCGGCAGGCGCCTGAACTTCCGAGCATGGCTTTCGCCGCGCGCGCGTTGCCCCGAGGCCCCGCGCGTTCAGTGCGTGATCGACAGGAACAGGTAGGCCGCGAATATCGAAAGGTGCACCACGCCCTGCAGCACCGTGGTACGCCCGGTGCTGAGCGTGAGCGTGCTGACCAGCAGCGTCAGCGAGAGCAGCGCGGTTTCCATCGGGCCGACGCCGAGCGTGAGCGGCTGGCCGGTCCACACGAATACCGCGGCCACGGTCGGGATGGTCAGGCCGATGCTGGCCAGCGCGGAGCCGAGCGCGAGATTGAGGCTGGTCTGCAAGCGGTTGGCACGCGCCGCGCCCACCGCGGCCAGCCCTTCGGGCAGCAGCACCAGCGCCGCGATGACGATGCCCACCGCCGCCTCCGGCGCGCCCAACTGCGCCACGCCGCGCTCGACGGCCGGCGACAGCAGCTTCGCCAGCAGCACCACCGCCACCAGCGCGACGAACAGAAAAATCATGCTGATCAGCGCCACGTTGCGGCTCGGCGGCACCGCGTGCACGGATTCGTCTGCGCTGTCGGCCACCAGGAAGTAATCGCGGTGGCGCACCGTCTGCACGAACACGAACACGCCGTACAGCACGAGCGACGACACGCCCGCGAACGCCAGTTGCGAGGTGGAGAGTTGCGGGCCGGGCGCGGCACTCAGGTAGTTCGGCATGACCAGCGACAGCACCGCCAGCGAGGCCAGCACGGCCAGCGCCTTGCTCGCGCCGCGCCCCTGGAAGTCCTGTTCGCCGTGCTTCCAGCCGCCCACCAGCAGGCACAGCCCGACGATCCCGTTGCAGACGATCATCACCGCCGCGAACACCGTGTCGCGCGCGAGGCCGGCTTTCTCCGGGCCGGATGACAGCATCACCGAGACGATCAGCGCGACCTCGATGACCGTGACGGCGATCGCGAGCACCAGCGTGCCGAACGGCTCGCCGACGCGATGCGCGATGACCTCGGCGTGGTGGACCGCCGCGAACACCGCGCCGGCCAGCGCGGCTGCAACGAAGACGAGCGTGAATCCGCCGTCGACCGAGATCACGCGCGACAGCCCCAGCACGACCCAGGCGGCGAGCGGCGCCCAGAGGGTCCAGCGGGGCAAGGCGTTCGAGGAGTGTGGCATCGGGAATCCTGTGGTCAGGGTGAGGGCGAGGACGATTCTAGCAGGCGGGTCGCTGTGGTCGGGCCCTGCGAAAGACATAAGCCGATTGGCCGCCTTGACGAGGTCCGGGAGCGATGGCGGAATGTTTCGTTCAACGGGGCGATTCAGGCGCGAAGCGCTGCACTACAATGGCGCCGGCCCCGATTCCGAACCTCGTTCACCCTTCTTCACGCGATGATCATCGACCGTCTGATTTCTGAAATCCTGTTCGGCTTCACCGGCCTGATGGGCATCATCAATCCCTTCGGCATCGCCTTTCTGTTCCTCGAACGCACCGATTCGCTCACCGAACGGCAGCGGGCAGTGCTGGCGCGCAAGGTGGCCATCAACGCGTTCATCGTGCTGCTGGTGGCGTTCTTCCTCGGCACGCCAGTGTTGCATTTCTTCGGAATTTCGATGGAAGCGCTGCGGATCGGCGGCGGCTTCGCGGTGGCCGTGTCGGGCTGGCAGATGCTGAACGCGCCCGACGTGCCGAGCACCGACGCCATCAAGCCGATCGATCCGCGCAACGTGATGGCGCGCGCGTTCTTTCCGTTGACGATCCCGCTGACGGTCGGCCCCGGCTCGATCGCCACGGCCATCGCGCTGAACGCGAACCGTACCCACAAGCTGTCGGAATTCCTGCTGTCGAGCATCGTCTCGGTGGCCGTGTCGGCGCTGGTCGCGCTGGTGATCTGGCAGACCTACAGCCGTGCCGAAGTGCTGGCGCGTTACCTCGGCGTCGAGGGCACCAAGGTTGCGCAGCGCGTGTCGGCGTTTCTGTTGTTGTGCGTGGGCGTGCAGATCATGCTGACCGGCTTCTCGGCGTTCCTGCAACCGCTGGCCGATCAGATGAAATGAGTCAGCCGCCGTGCATCGCACGCAGCGGATAGGTGAACAGCGCGAAATGGATCACATCGAAGCTCGCGTGCGCGAGCCAGGCCGCGCGCAGGCCGCCGAACCGGTAGGCAAGGCCATAGCCGATGCCGGCCAGTGTCGCCAGGCCCACCAGCACGATGCCGCCCGAGGCGTGAGCGGCACCGAATAACAGTGCCGCGATCGCCATCGCCATCCACTGGCCGCCACCCACCCGGGCGAGCCCGATTCCCAGCCCGCGCTGGATCCAGCCCCGGAACAACGCTTCCTCGGCCAGCGCGACGATCAGCAGATTGTTGAGCAGCCACAGCCAGCCGAAGGTGGGCCATTTTGGCGCGAAGCTTACCGCGCCGGCGGCGAAGGCGATCGGC
>NZ_BAAILN010000151.1:238429-238939 GCF_054589155.1 Burkholderia sp. 3C | reverse complement strand
CTGATCAGCAATACGCCTGCGGCGGCCGCCGCGCCGATCGGCGCGGCCTTGACCCAGCGCGCCGGCCGGACGGCCGAGGGCAGCACCCACAGCAGCCAGAGGCCGATCAGCGCCTTGTCTGCATTCAGATACATCGTGAACGGCACGGCGTCGGGCGTGATTGGCACGCCGTGCAACACCCGCAGGTTATGAAAGCCCGGCGCCAGATGCAGCAGCAGCGCGCCCCCGAGCAGGGTGAACAGGACGCCGGCCGCGATCCGCAGCGGCCACGCGCGGCCCGGCGCGATGGCGTAGGCGGCGATGCCGAGCCCCGCCAGCGACGCGAAGGCCGGCGGCGTGAGCAGACCGAGCACGAACGCCGAGCCATAACCGAGCAAACCGAGAATCAGGCTCGCGAACCTGAGCCGGGGGCACCACGCCAGCAGCGCGGCGGCGAAGATTGCCGCCCAGGGCAGCAGCATCGTCGTCGGGAAATCGGACATTTCTGAAGGGAGAAGTCGCGCGGGCTCA
>NZ_BAAILN010000151.1:232871-238314 GCF_054589155.1 Burkholderia sp. 3C | reverse complement strand
CCGCGCGGCGAGCGGGCTGGTGGCGAGTGCTTCGAGGCATCGCGGCCGCGCGCAGAGCGATGGACTGCGCGCGGCTGTCCCGGCGGAGAGCCGGGACGAGGGGCGCTCAGGCGGTGGCCTGGGGTTTCGCGCCGATCGTGAATTCGAACGTGGCCACGCCATCCACGCCGCCCGACACGCGGTCGCCCGGCTGAAGCGCGCCCACGCCGGCCGGCGTGCCGGTGAAGATCAGGTCGCCCGGCTGCAGCTCGATCGCCTGTGACACATAGGCAATGATGTCGGCGATCGGCCAGATCAGGTCGGCGAGATCGCCTTGCTGGCGCGTTTCACCGTTCACGGCCAGCCAGATGCGGCCGGTTTGCGGGTGACCGATGTCGGCGGCGGCGTACAGCGGCGAGACCGGGCCGGACGCATCGAAACCCTTCGCCCAATCCCACGGCCGGCCAAGCTTCTTGGCTTCGGCCTGCAGATCGCGGCGCGTCAGGTCGACGCCCACGCCGTAGCCCCAGATATGGCCGAGCGCCTGCGCCGCGGCGATATGGCTGCCGCCCTTGCCGACCGCGATCACCAGTTCGATTTCATGATGCAGGTCCGAAGTCAGCGTCGGATAGGGCACCGTGCCTTCGGCCGGGATCACGGCGTCGGCGGGCTTGGCGAAGAAGAACGGCGGCTCGCGGGTCGGATCGGCCCCCATTTCGCGGGCGTGCTCGGCATAGTTGCGGCCGACGCAAAACACGCGGCGCAGCGGGAAGCGGGCGGTGGAGCCGGCGACGGCGACGCTGGCGGGCACCGGGAGCGGGACGACGAAATCTGCGGAACGATCGGTCATGGCGGAACTCGTTGGCTTGAAGGGTCGAGGGAAGCCGCGTGAATGCGGCATGGGTCAACGATAACAAGCGCGCCCGTACCGCGATGCGACGCAGTTGTCGACATTCTGGACAAAATTACGCTGCCCGGGTTTCTGTTCGCCAATCGACCGTCCGGCCGATGCCGTTCAGTCCGGCTTCGGCGCCTTGACGGCTTCCGGCAAGGCAGTGGCAGTCTGCAGCGGTTTTCCCTCCTCGCCGTTGGCCTCCCGGTATTCCTTCGGTGACATGCCGACGCAGGCCCGGAACCGCCGCGAAAAGTATCCTTCGTCGCGGAATCCGACATCGTGCGCGATATCGGCGATGCGCCGCGTGGTGTGGGCGAGCAGCGACTGCGCAAGGGCGATCCGGCGTTCCGTCACGAGTTCGGTGAACGTGTTGCCGGTTTCCTTGCGCAGCAGGTGCGCGAGGTAGTTCGGCGACAGGAACGCGGCTTCGGCCGTGTTCGTCAGCGTCAGCTCGCCGCTCGTCAGGTTCGCCCGAATGTGGCGCATGACACGCGCCAGCGCATCGCGGCGGCCGGCCTTTTGTGCGCCGTGGCTGTGCGCGAGCCGATCGAGCGCGCCGGCATATTGGGTGCTGACCAGCCCGATCAACTGGAGCAGATGGCCGCGCAGCAGCGTGACCGAGCCGAACGTGCGCTCGCGGTTGGCGTCGAGCATGCGCTGGGCGATCCGGCGCGCATCGTCGAACGCATCGCCGGTCAGGATGTAATCGAGCCGCTCCTGGAAGCGGAACGGCGCGAGCTCGGGCACGCGCTGCACCGGCACGTCGTCGAGATCGAGCGGATCGACGTCGAGATCGGTGCGCAGGAACGGCTGCGAGAAGTTGATGACGATGAAATGCGCGCCCGGCGGATGGGGAATCAGGTGTTCGCGAAACGGCAGGATGAACGCGAGCGCGCCGCGCGGAAACGGCCGCGTGACGCCGCCGATGCGTTGCTCGGTATCGCCGCCCAGGTTGAACTGGATCTGAAAGTACGCATGCCGGTGCGGCTCGGTGATCGCCTGCCGCGTGGTCTGGTCGCGGATATAGAAATCGAGGCGGTCGCTGCGCTCGGGCATGGCGTAGGTGCGCGGCTGCGGAGTGGCTGGCATGGCGGATAAAGCAGGGTCGTGCGGATCGAGCCCGGATGGTACAGCGGATGCGGCGTTTTGACCGAAATCATCGTGATTCTGCCGCAATGGTGGCATGAAAAGGTGAGGAATCCGTTGTGCCGACGGTCGGCCCGCATCCCGGTGGCCCGGATTTTTGGCTACTCATTATTCCCGACGGTTTTTTGGGGGAGCGCAAGGAAGCTGATTTTTATTGGGTTTGGTGGGCGAGGCTATCCATATTTTTGGCTTTAATCAAATCTATCCCAATAAATTGAGATGAATCTTATAGCCGGTCTGTTTTCACATCCCTATACTCTGACTCCATATGTTTCGGGATATGGGTAGATTCGTCATCTTTCATTGATTTAAGAACAATCTGTTTTCTTTTATTTTTCTTGGGTCGATCGATTTTCGGCATGTCCTAAGTAGATGGCGGTATCTCAGAGCCTGTCTCTCCAGGGGTGTACGGCCACTCTTCGTAACGTTGGTTTTTTCGCTGTATGCTTTTCAGAGCCGTGTGCTCCCGTGTCATTCGCGATTCCATATCGGCGGCCGATGCGCAAAGCCTCAGTCGTTATCATCGTTGAACCGTCGCGACGGTTTCTTGGCCTTCCCGGTTGCGCATGTCATGCATCGCTGCCGTTGCTTCTTCGATTCGCTTGATGTGCCGCAGGTATATCAAAGCTGTTGGGTCAATTATTTGACGATCGGGCTGCTCTCATCCTACAGGCGCATGTGATGCCATTTTGGCATACGTTGTCGCGTCGACAATCCAATCGCATTTCCATTTGCTCGTTGCCGGAGCTGACTTCCGGCGAATTGGCGAAATAGGCTTACTAGAAGGGGAGTTTTCGCATGAACAAGACGTATCGAGTTGTATGGAACGTATCCACCAGTGTTTGGTGCGCGGTACCGGAAACAGCGCGCGGGCGTAGCAAGTCCACCACGTCCGCCAAAAAGCGGGTAGCCGTGGCTGCTGCGCTCGTCGCTGCGTCGATGGGTTCCGCCTTTGCCATGCCGAACGACGCGACCGACGATACGTCACAGGAAACCGAGCGCGCACTCGAGGATGCGAAGGGCGATGCGGTCCCCGATCAGCACGAACTGCCTTCTACGCGCGCGCTGGCGACCGACAACAGCAAGTACGTGAAGATCGATGCGGATCCGAGCGGCAACGATATTGCGTCTGCCACGGGGGCAAAATCCATCGCGGTCGGCAGCAAGGCATTGGCCGAGGGCGAACAGTCGATTGCGATCGGCAGCAACGCGCGCGCGAGCGCCGCGGCGAGCGGGCTGGGCGGCGCAATAGCGATCGGCGGCGGCACGAAGGCGGCAGGCGACGGTGTCGCGCTTGGCGCCGGGGCAAGCGCGATGGGCGACGTCGGCGCGGTTGCCCTCGGTTCGGGTGCGAAGGCGGACGGAAAATCCTCGCTCGCATTGGGCAATGCGGCGAGGGCGAGTGGCATTCGATCCTATGCACTGGGTGGTGCAGCCGTCGCGAGTGCCAGCGGTGCGCTCGCAATCGGCCCCACGGCAAACGCTTCGGGGTCCAATGCCACCGCGATCGGCAGCATGGCCGCCGCCTCGGGAGACGATTCGATGGCGATCGGCTCCGAGGCGTCGGCAACGGCGGACGAGAGCATCGCGATCGGTGCCTATTCCGTCGCAGACCGGGATATGGCGGTATCGATCGGCGCGGAAGGTATGGAGCGCCAGATCATCAACGTCGCACGTGGTTCCGGCGCGACCGACGCGGTGAACGTCGAGCAGTTGCAGGACGTGACGAAGGTCTTCGGCGGCGGCGCGGATATCGATAAGGACGGCAACATCAAGGCGCCGAAGTACACGATCGGCGGCACGGATTATTCGAACGTTGGCGACGCCTTGGTCGCCGCGGCATCGCAGGGCGGCGAAGGAAGTGTCCAGTACGACTCGAAAGCGAAGGATTCGGTCACGCTGGGCGGTGCTGCCGCGCAACAACCGGTCGCGCTGAAGAATGTGAAGGCCGGCGCGCTGACGGAAACGAGCACGGACGCAGTCAACGGTGCTCAATTGTTCGCCACGAACAAGAAATTGACGGATAGCGGCTTGGTCGGCGATGACGGCAAGGTTTCGGTTGCCGTGACGTACGATAGCGACAAAAAAGACAAGGTGACTCTGGGCGGCGGTGCGGCCGGCACGACGCTGTCGAACGTGAAGGCCGGCAAGGCCGACATGGACGCAGTCAACATGGGCCAACTGAAGTCGACCGGCTTGATCGGCGACGATGGCGCTGCCTTGTCGGCGGTGACGTATGACGATAGCAGCAAGGGCAAGGTCACGTTGGGTGGCGGCGCATCGGGCACGACATTGTCGAACGTGAAGGCTGGCGCGCTGACGGAAAAAAGCACGGAAGCCGTCAACGGTGCTCAATTGTTCGCGACGAACAAAAATTTGAAGGACAGCGGCTTGGTCGGCGATGACGGCAAGGTTTCGGTTGCCGTGACGTACGACAGCGACAAAAAGGACAAGGTGACTCTGGGCGGCGGTGCGGCCGGCACGACGCTGTCGAACGTGAAGGCCGGCAAGGCCGACATGGACGCAGTCAACATGGGCCAACTGAAGTCGACCGGCTTGATCGGCGACGATGGCGCTGCTTTGTCGGCGGTGACGTATGACGATAGCAGCAAGGGCAAGGTCACATTTGGCGGCGGTGCATCGGGCACGACGTTGTCGAACGTGAAGGCCGGCGCGCTGACGGAAAAAAGCACGGAAGCCGTGGTGGGTTCGCAGCTGTTCGCGACGAACAAGGACATTGGCGATCTGAAGGATTCCCTGAAGGACGGCGGCGTGATCGATCCGACGACGGGCGAGTCGTTGGCCGTCGTCTATGACGACGCGACCAAGAGCAAGGTTTCGCTGAAGGGTAGTGCGGGCACGACGCTGAAGAACGTGAACGCAGGTGTCGATGACAAGGACGCGGTGAACGTGTCGCAGCTGAAGGGTGCTGGCCTGATCGGCGACGACGGCGCTGCCTTGTCGGCGGTGACGTATGACGATAGCAGCAAGGGCAAGGTCACATTGGGTGGCGGTGCATCGGGCACGACGTTGTCGAACGTGAAGGCCGGCGCGCTGACGGAAAAAAGCACGGAAGCCGTAGTGGGCTCGCAGTTGTTCGCGACGAACAAGGACATTGGCGACCTGAAGGATTCCCTGAAGGACGGCGGCGTGATCGATCCGACGACGGGCGAGTCGTTGGCTGTCGTCTATGACGACGCGACCAAGGGCAAGGCGTCGCTGAAGGGCGGCAAGACCGGCACGACGCTGGGCAACGTGAAAGCCGGCACGGCCGACATGGACGCAGTCAACGTATCCCAACTGAAATCGTCAGGTCTGATCGGCGAAGACGGCGCGGCCTTGTCGGCCGTGACGTACGACGACGAGAGCAAGGGGAAGGTCTCGCTTGGCGGCACCGGGGGTACGACGTTGTCGAACGTGAAG
>NZ_BAAILN010000151.1:225983-232861 GCF_054589155.1 Burkholderia sp. 3C | reverse complement strand
TGACGGCGAAAAGCACCGAAGCCGTGAACGGTTCGCAACTGTTCGCGACGAACCAGAACGTTGGCGATCTGCAGGATTCGCTGAAGGAAAGCGGATTGGTGGGCGAGGACGGTACGGTCTCGGTTGCCGTGACGTACGACAGCGATAAAAAAGACCAGGTGTCGCTGAAGGGCGGCAAGACCGGTACGACGTTGAGCAACGTGAAGGCCGGCAAGGCCGACATGGACGCGGTGAACGTATCCCAACTGAAATCGTCAGGCCTGATCGGCGACGACGGCGCGACCTTGTCGGCCGTGACGTACGACGACGAAAGCAAGGGGAAGGTCACGCTCGGCGGGACCGGGGGTACGACGTTGGCGAACGTGAAAGCGGGTGCGCTGACGGCGAAAAGCACCGAAGCCGTGAACGGTTCGCAACTGTTCGCGACGAACCAGAACGTTGGCGATCTGCAGGATTCGCTGAAGGAAAGCGGTTTGGTGGGCGAGGACGGTACGGTCTCGGTTGCCGTGACGTACGACAGCGATAAAAAAGACCAGGTGTCGCTGAAGGGCGGCAAGACCGGCACGACGCTGAGCAACGTGAAGGCCGGCAAGGCCGACATGGACGCGGTCAACGTATCCCAACTGAAATCGTCGGGTCTGATCGACGAAGACGGCGCGGCCTTGTCGGCCGTGACGTACGACGACGAGAGCAAGGGCAATGTCACGCTTGGCGGCACCGGGGGCACGACGTTGTCGAACGTGAAGGCGGGTGCGCTGACGGCGAACAGCACCGAAGCCGTGAACGGTTCGCAGCTGTTCGCGACGAACAAAAACGTCGGCGATCTGCAGGATTCGCTGAAGGACAGCGGCTTGGTGGGCGATGACGGCGCAGCCTTGGTTGCTGTGACGTACGACAGCGATAAGAAAGACAAGGTGTCGCTGAAGGGCGGCAAGACCGGGACGACGTTGTCGAACGTGAAGGCAGGCGCTGCCGACATGGACGCGGTGAACGTGTCGCAACTGAAGTCGACGGGCTTGATCGGCGACGACGGCAAGTCGCGTGCTGCGGTGTTGTACGACCAGGATAAGGACGGCAACGCGAATTACGCGTCGGTAACGCTGGGCAAGGCAGGTGGCCCGGTGGGTCTGCACAACGTGGCGGCAGGCACGACTGCAACCGATGCGGTGAACGTGTCGCAACTGAAGGGCGTGACGGATGCGCTGGGTGGTGAAGCCGCGGTTGGGGCTGACGGCAAGGTCAAGGCACCGTCGTACAAGGTCGGCGATGACCACTTCGACAACGTGGGAGATGCGCTCGAAGCGACGGCGAAGCTGGCCGGCGGCACCGATCCGAACGGTGTGATCTACGACAGCAGCAAGCATGACAAGGTGACGTTGGCTGGCAAGACCGGCACGACGCTGAAGAACGTGAACGCGGGTGTCGACGACAAGGACGCGGTTAACGTGTCGCAGTTGAAGGGTGCTGGCCTGATCGGCGACGACGGCAAGGCGGTCGCTGCGGTGACGTACGACGGTCCCGCGAAGGACAAGGTGACGTTGGCTGGAGCGAGCGGCACGACGCTGTCGAACGTGAAGGCCGGCGCGCTGACGGAAACGAGCACGGACGCAGTCAACGGTGCTCAATTGTTCGCCACGAACAAAAATTTGAAAGATAGCGGCTTGGTGGGCGATGACGGCAAGGTCTCGGTTGCCGTGACGTACGACAGCGATAAAAAGGACAAGGCGACTCTGGCCGGCGGTGCGGCCGGCACGACGCTGTCGAACGTGAAGGCCGGCAAGGCCGACATGGACGCGGTGAACGTGGGCCAACTGAAGTCGACCGGGTTGATCGGCGACGATGGCGCTGCCTTGTCGGCCGTGACGTATGACGATGCCAGCAAGGGCAAGGTCACGCTGAAGGGTAGTTCGGGCACGACGCTGAAGAACGTGAGCGCAGGTGTCGATGACAAGGACGCGGTGAACGTGTCGCAGTTGAAGGGTGCTGGCCTGATCGGTGACGACGGCAAGGCGGTCGCTGCGGTGACGTACGACGGTCCCGCGAAGGACAAGGTGACGTTGGCTGGAGCGAGCGGCACGACGCTGTCGAACGTGAAGGCCGGCGCGCTGACGGAAACGAGCACGGACGCAGTCAACGGTGCTCAATTGTTCGCCACGAACAAAAATTTGAAAGATAGCGGCTTGGTGGGCGATGACGGCAAGGTTTCGGTTGCCGTGACGTACGACAGCGATAAAAAGGACAAGGCGACTCTGGCCGGCGGTGCGGCCGGCACCACGCTGTCGAACGTGAAGGCCGGTAAGGCCGACATGGACGCGGTGAACGTGGGCCAACTGAAGTCGACCGGGTTGATCGGCGACGATGGCGCTGCCTTGTCGGCCGTGACGTATGACGATGCCAGCAAGGGCAAGGTCACGCTGAAGGGTAGTTCGGGCACGACGCTGAAGAACGTGAGCGCAGGTGTCGATGACAAGGACGCGGTGAACGTGTCGCAGTTGAAGGGTGCTGGCCTGATCGGTGACGACGGCAAGGCGGTCGCTGCGGTGACGTACGACGGCCCCGCGAAGGACAAGGTGACGTTCGCTGGAACGGCAGGCACGACGTTGTCGAACGTGAAGGCCGGCGCGTTGACGGAAAAAAGCACGGAAGCCGTGGTGGGTTCGCAGTTGTTCGCGACGAACAAGGACATCGGCGATCTGAAGGATTCGCTGAAGGACGGCGGCGTGATCGACCCATCGACGGGCGAATCGTTGGCCGTCGTCTATGACGACGCGACGAAGGGCAAGGTCTCGCTGAAGGGTGGCAAGACCGGCACGACGCTGACCAACGTCAAGGCCGGCGCGATCTCGGTTTCGAGCACCGACGCAGTGAATGGCTCGCAACTGTTCGGGCTGGCGTCGAGCGTGGCGGATTCGCTTGGCGGTGCAGCCGGCGTCGGTGCGGATGGCAAGATCACGGCGCCGGCATACAAGGTCGGCGACAAAACGTACGACAACGTGGGCGATGCGATCGCAGCGGCTGCCGCTACCGGCAGTGGTGGTGGCACCGATGAAAATGCCGTTCAGTACGACGACAAGAACAAGTCGGCCGTTACGCTGGGTACCAAGAAAGCCAGCAGCCCGGTTGCATTGAAGAATATCGCGACGGGCGTTGCCGACACGGATGCCGTGAATGTCGGTCAGTTGAACGACGCCACGGACGAGATCAGGGACGGTCTGAAAGACGGTTCGCTGGAAATGAAGTACATCAAGGTCAAGTCGACGGGCAGTCAGGCCATAGCATCGGGAGCCGATTCAGTTGCGATCGGCAGTGCCGCCAGCGCACGTACGGAGAATGCCGTTGCAATCGGCACGGGTTCGCGCGCGAACGGGAAAAACTCGGTAGCGGTTGGATATGGCTCGGCGGCATTGGAAGCCAACACGTTCGCGGTAGGCAGTACCGGGGGAGAGCGCCGGATCGTTAATGTCGCAGCGGGCACGGACGACACCGATGCCGTGAACCTGAAGCAACTTCATGATGCGATGAGTACGGTAAGTCAGAAAGCGCGAAGTTTCCTCCCGCAGTCGCGCGCAGCAGCCGTCGAACCGAAGACTGGCTTCATCGTGGCTGATGGCGGGCCGGTCTCCACTTCGGAAAATATTGCGTATGTCGCACCAAATTTGAGTGGCTCTGCACTGGCCATGGGGATCTCTAGCACCAGCGATGGTAGCGACACTGTATCGGTAGGTATTGGTACGGCGGCTTACGGTGACAACTCGGTTGCATTTGGTGTTGGAGCGCAGACTCTGATCAAGAAGCATGACGCCGTTGCCATCGGCAACAATGTCGTGACCGGCGCCAACTATGCCGTAGCGATTGGTACGGAGCGGGTTTCCGCCAATGGCGATTATTCCCTGGCACTTGGTTCGGAGGATGCGCAGGCGATTGGAGACGGATCGATCGCGATCGGTCGCACGGCGCAATCGCGAGCAAGAGCTACCGATGGTGTGGCTATCGGTACGAATTCGGCGGTGGAGATTGGCGTCACCGGTGGTATCGCGTTGGGCGCAGACGCGGTTGTGAAAGCAGGAAATCTCAACGGCGTTGCCCTCGGTTCCGACTCGGTCGCCGATCGTGGAAACGCGCTGTCGATTGGATCAAAGTCGGTGCAGCGCCAGATCATCAATGTGGCAGCCGGCACGGCGCCGACTGATGCGGTGAACGTGTCGCAGCTGACGGGCGTGACGGACGCGCTGGGCGGCGAAGCCGCGGTCGGGCCTGACGGCAAGATCAAGGCGCCGACGTATGAGTTGGGCGGAAAGACGTACCACAACGTTGGCGATGCATTGAAGGCTGCGGCCGCGAGCGGTGGTGGCGGACCGGACATCGATGCGGTTCTCTACGACAAGGATTCGAGCCAGGGCACGGTCACGTTGGCTGGAGCGACGGGCACGACGCTGAAGAACGTGAACGCAGGCGTTGATGACAAGGACGCGGTGAACGTTTCGCAGCTGAAGGATGCTGGCCTGATCGGCGACGACGGCAAGGCGCTTGCTGCGGTGACGTACGACGGTCCCGCGAAGGACAAGGTGACGTTGGCTGGAGCGACTGGCACGACGCTGTCGAACGTGAATGCGGGTAAGGCCGACAAGGATGCGGTGAACGTATCGCAACTGAAGGATGCCGGCTTGATCGGCGACGACGGCAAGGCGCTTGCCGCGGTGACGTACGACGGTCCCGAGAAGGACAAGGTGACGTTGGCGGGCAAGACCGGCACGACGTTGTCGAACGTGAATGCAGGTAAGGCCGACAAGGACGCGGTGAACGTGTCGCAACTGAAGGATGCCGGCTTGATCGACGACGACGGCAAGTCGCTTGCGGCAGTGACGTACGACGGTCCGGACAAGGACAAGGTGACGTTGGCTGGAACGAGCGGCACGACGCTGTCGAACGTGAAGGCGGGTGCTGCCGACATGGACGCAGTGAACGTGTCGCAACTGAAGTCGTCGGGCTTGATCGGTGACGATGGCAAGTCGCGCGCTGCGGTGTTGTACGACCAGGACAAGAACGGCAAGGCGAATTACGCGTCGGTAACGCTGGGCAAGACCGGCGTGCCGGTGGGTCTGCACAACGTGGCGGCAGGCACGGCAGGAACCGACGCGGTGAACGTGTCGCAACTGACGGGCGTGACGGATGCGCTGGGCGGCGAAGCCGCGGTTGGGGCTGACGGCAAGATCAAGGCGCCGACGTACAAGATTGGCGATGACACCTTCGACAACGTGGGAGACGCGCTCGAAGCGACGGCGAAGCTGGCGAGTGGCACCGATCCGAACGGCGTGATCTACGACAGCAGCAAGCATGACAAGGTGACGTTGGCTGGCAAGGACGGCACGACGCTGTCGAACGTGAATGCAGGTAAGGCCGACAAGGATGCGGTGAACGTATCGCAACTGAAGGATGCTGGCCTGATCGGTGACGACGGCAAGTCGCGCGCCGCGGTGACGTACGACGGTATCGAGAAGGATAAGGTGACGTTGGCTGGAACGAGCGGTACGACGCTGTCGAACGTGAAGGCGGGTGCTGCCGACATGGACGCAGTGAACGTGTCGCAACTGAAGTCGTCGGGCTTGATCGGCGACGACGGCAAGTCGCGTGCTGCGGTGTTGTACGACCAGGACAAGAACGGCAAGGCGAATTACGCGTCGGTAACGCTGGGCAAGACCGGTGTTCCAGTGGGTCTGCACAACGTGGCGGCAGGCACGGCAGGAACCGATGCGGTGAACGTGTCGCAACTGACGGGCGTGACGGATGCGCTGGGCGGCGAAGCCGCGGTTGGGGCTGACGGCAAGATCAAGGCGCCGACGTACAAGATTGGCGATGACACCTTCGACAACGTGGGAGACGCGCTCGAAGCGACGGCGAAGCTGGCGAATGGCACCGATCCGAACGGCGTGATCTACGACAGCAGCAAGCATGACAAGGTGACGTTGGCTGGCAAGGACGGCACGACGCTGTCGAACGTAAATGCAGGTAAGGCCGACAAGGATGCGGTAAACGTGTCGCAGTTGAAGGATGCCGGCCTGATCGGTGGCGACGGCAAGGCGCTTGCCGCAGTGACGTACGACGGTCCCGAGAAGGACAAGGTGACGTTGGCGGGCAAGACCGGCACGACGCTGTCGAACGTGAATGCAGGTAAGGCCGACAAGGATGCGGTGAACGTATCGCAACTGAAGGATGCCGGCTTGATCGGCGACGACGGCAAGTCGGTTGCGGCAGTGACGTACGACGGTCCGGACAAGGACAAGGTGACGTTGGCTGGAACGAGCGGCACGACGTTGTCGAACGTGAAGGCAGGTGCTGCCGACATGGACGCGGTGAACGTGTCGCAACTGAAGTCGTCGGGCTTGATCGGCGACGATGGCAAGTCGCGCGCTGCGGTGTTGTACGACCAGGACAAGAACGGCAAGGCGAATTACGCGTCGGTAACGCTGGGCAAGACCGGCGTGCCGGTGGGTCTGCACAACGTGGCGGCAGGCACGGCAGGAACCGATGCGGTGAACGTGTCGCAACTGACGGGCGTGACGGATGCGCTGGGCGGCGAAGCCGCGGTTGGGGCTGACGGCAAGATCAAGGCACCGACGTACACGATTGGAAAGAAGAACTACGACAACGTGGGTGATGCGCTGAAGGCGGCGGCGGAAACGGCGGACGATAACGCGGTGCATTACGACGCGGGTTCCGACAAGGCCACCGTTACGTTGGCAGGCAAGGACGGCACGACGCTGAAGAACGTGAACGCAGGCGTTGATGACAAGGACGCGGTGAACGTTTCGCAGTTGAAGGGTGCTGGCCTGATCGGCGACGACGGCAAGGCGCTTGCTGCGGTGACGTACGACGGTCCC
>NZ_BAAILN010000151.1:223643-225973 GCF_054589155.1 Burkholderia sp. 3C | reverse complement strand
CGAAGGACAAGGTGACGTTGGCTGGAGCGACCGGCACGACGCTGTCGAACGTGAATGCAGGTAAGGCCGACAAGGATGCGGTGAACGTGTCGCAGCTGAAGGATGCCGGCCTGATCGGTGACGACGGCAAGTCGCGCGCCGCGGTGACGTACGACGGTATCGAGAAGGATAAGGTGACGTTGGCTGGAACGACGGGCACGACGCTGAAGAACGTGAACGCAGGTGTTGATGACAAAGACGCGGTGAACGTTTCGCAGATGAAGGGTGCCGGCCTGATTGGCGACGACGGCAAGGCGCTTGCGGCAGTGACGTACGACGGTATCGAGAAGGACAAGGTGACGTTGGCTGGAACGAGCGGCACGACGTTGTCGAACGTGAAGGCAGGTGCTGCCGACATGGACGCGGTGAACGTGTCGCAACTGAAGTCGTCGGGCTTGATCGGTGACGATGGCAAGTCGCGCGCTGCGGTGCTGTACGACCAGGACAAGAACGGCAAGGCGAATTACGCGTCGGTAACGCTGGGCAAGACCGGCGTGCCGGTGGGTCTGCACAACGTGGCGGCAGGCACGGCAGGAACCGATGCGGTGAACGTGTCGCAACTGACGGGCGTGACGGATGCGCTGGGCGGCGAAGCCGCGGTTGGGGCTGACGGCAAGATCAAGGCACCGACGTACACGATTGGAAAGAAGAACTACGACAACGTGGGTGATGCGCTGAAGGCGGCGGCGGAAACGGCGGACGATAACGCGGTGCATTACGACGCGGGTTCTGACAAGGCTACTGTTACGTTGGCTGGCAAGGACGGCACGACGCTGAAGAACGTGAACGCAGGCGTTGATGACAAGGACGCGGTGAACGTTTCGCAGTTGAAGGGTGCTGGCCTGATCGGCGACGACGGCAAGGCGATCGCTGCAGTGACGTACGACGGTCCCGCAAAGGACAAGGTGACGTTGGCTGGAGCGACCGGCACGACGCTGTCGAACGTGAATGCAGGTAAGGCCGACAAAGACGCGGTGAACGTTTCGCAGATGAAGGATGCCGGCCTGATCGGCGATGGCGGCAAGGCGCTTGCGGCAGTGACGTACGACGGTCCGGAGAAGGACAAGGTGACGTTGGCTGGAACGAGCGGCACGACGTTGTCGAACGTGAATGCAGGTAAGGCCGACAAGGACGCGGTAAACGTTTCGCAGTTGAAGGATGCCGGCCTGATCGGCGACGACGGCAAGTCGGTTGCGGCAGTGACGTACGACGGTCCGGAGAAGGACAAGGTGACGTTGGCGGGCAAGACCGGTACGACGCTGTCGAACGTGAAGGCAGGTGCTGCCGACATGGACGCAGTGAACGTGTCGCAACTGAAGTCGTCGGGCTTGATCGGCGACGACGGCAAGTCGCGCGCTGCGGTGTTGTACGACCAGGACAAGGACGGCAAGGCGAATTACGCGTCGGTAACGCTGGGCAAGACCGGTGTTCCGGTGGGTCTGCATAACGTGGCGGCAGGCACGGCAGGAACCGATGCGGTGAACGTGTCGCAACTGACGGGCGTGACGGATGCGCTGGGCGGCGAAGCCGCGGTTGGGGCTGACGGCAAGATCAAGGCACCGACGTACACGATTGGAAAGAAGGACTATGACAACGTGGGTGATGCGCTGAAGGCAGCGGCGGAAACGGCGGATGAGAACGCGGTGCATTACGACGCGGGTTCCGACAAGGCTACCGTTATGTTGGCTGGCAAGGACGGCACGACGCTGAAGAACGTGAACGCAGGCGTTGATGACAAGGACGCGGTGAACGTTTCGCAGTTGAAGGGTGCCGGCCTGATCGGCGACGACGGCAAGGCGCTTGCGGCAGTGACGTACGACGGTCCGGCGAAGGACAAGGTGACGTTGGCTGGAGCGACCGGCACGACGCTGTCGAACGTGAATGCAGGTAAGGCCGACAAGGATGCGGTGAACGTGTCGCAACTGAAAGATGCCGGCTTGATCGGCGACGACGGCAAGTCGGTTGCCGCAGTGACGTACGACGGTCCGGACAAGGACAAGGTGACGTTGGCTGGAACGAGCGGCACGACGTTGTCGAACGTGAAGGCAGGTGCTGCCGACATGGACGCAGTGAACGTTTCGCAACTGAAGTCGTCGGGCTTGATCGGCGATGACGGCAAGTCGCGTGCTGCGGTGTTGTACGACCAGGACAAGGACGGCAAGGCGAATTATGCGTCGGTAACGCTGGGCAAAACCGGTGTGCCGGTGGGTCTGCACAACGTGGCGGCAGGCACGGCAGGAACCGACGCGGTGAACGTGTCGCAACTGACGGGCGTGACGGATGCGCTGGGT
>NZ_BAAILN010000151.1:187561-223512 GCF_054589155.1 Burkholderia sp. 3C | reverse complement strand
AGGACTATGACAACGTGGGTGATGCGCTGAAGGCAGCGGCGGAAACGGCGGATGAGAACGCGGTGCATTACGACGCGGGTTCCGACAAGGCTACTGTTACGTTGGCTGGCAAGGACGGCACGACGCTGAAGAACGTGAACGCAGGCGTTGATGACAAAGACGCGGTGAACGTTTCGCAGCTGAAGGATGCCGGCCTGATTGGCGACGACGGCAAGTCGCTTGCTGCGGTGACGTACGACGGTCCGGAGAAGGACAAGGTGACGTTGGCGGGCAAGACCGGCACGACGCTGTCGAACGTGAAGGCAGGTGCTGCCGACATGGACGCGGTGAACGTTTCGCAACTGAAGTCGTCGGGCTTGATCGGTGACGACGGCAAGTCGCGAGCTGCGGTGTTGTACGACCAGGACAAGGACGGCAAGGCGAATTACGCGTCGATAACGCTGGACAAGGACGGCACGACGCTGAAGAACGTGAACGCAGGCGTTGACGAAAAGGATGCGGTAAACGTTTCGCAGTTGAAGGATGCCGGCCTGATCGGCGACGACGGCAAGGCGCTTGCGGCGGTGACGTACGACGGTCCGGAGAAGGACAAGGTGACGTTGGCGGGCAAGACCGGCACGACGCTGTCGAACGTGAAGGCAGGTGCTGCCGACATGGACGCGGTGAACGTTTCGCAACTGAAGTCGTCGGGCTTGATCGGTGACGACGGCAAGTCGCGCGCTGCGGTGTTGTACGACCAGGACAAGGACGGCAACGCGAATTACGCGTCGGTAACGCTGGACAAGGACGGCACGACGCTGAAGAACGTGAACGCGGGCGTTGATGAAAAGGACGCAGTGAACGTTTCGCAGTTGAAGGATGCCGGCCTGATCGGCGACGATGGCAAGGCGATCGCTGCAGTGACCTACGACGGTCCGGAGAAGGACAAGGTGTCGCTGGCTGGCAAGGACGGCACGACGTTGTCGAACGTGAATGCAGGTAAGGCCGACAAGGACGCGGTAAACGTTTCGCAGTTGAAGGATGCCGGCCTGATCGGCGACGGTGGCAAGGCGCTCGCCGCAGTGACGTACGACGGTCCCGCGAAGGACAGGGTGACGTTCGCTGGAACGACTGGCACGACGTTGTCGAACGTGAACGCAGGTACGGCCGACAAGGATGCGGTGAACGTATCGCAACTGAAGTCGTCGGGCTTGATCGGTGACGATGGCAAGTCGCGCGCTGCGGTGTTGTACGACCAGGACAAGGACGGCAACGCGAATTACGCGTCGATAACGCTGAACAAGGATGGCACGACGCTGAAGAACGTGAACGCAGGCGTTGATGACAAGGACGCGGTGAACGTTTCGCAGTTGAAGGACGCCGGCTTGATCGGCGACGACGGCAAGTCGGTTGCCGCAGTGACGTACGACGGTCCCGAGAAGGACAAGGTGACGTTGGCGGGCAAGACCGGTACGACGCTGTCGAACGTGAAGGCAGGTGCTGCCGACATGGACGCGGTGAACGTCTCGCAACTGAAGTCGTCGGGTCTGATCGGTGACGACGGCAAGTCGCGTGCTGCGGTGTTGTACGACCAGGACAAGGACGGCAAGGCTAATTACGCGTCGGTAACGCTGGGCAACGCAGGCGTGCCGGTGGGTCTGCACAACGTGGCGGCAGGCATGGCAGGAACCGATGCGGTGAACGTGTCGCAACTGACGGGCGTGACGGATGCGCTGGGCGGCAAAGCGGCAGTCGGGTCGGACGGCAAGATCAAGGCGCCGGAGTACAAGGTCGGCGATGGCTTCTACGACAACGTGGGGGATGCGCTGGAAGCGACGGCGAAGCTGGCGAGCGGCACGGATCCGAACGGCGTGGTGTACGACAGTACCAAGCAGGACAAGGTCACGCTGACGGGTAAGGATGGTACGACGCTGTCGAACCTGAATGCCGGTGTCGATGACAAGGATGCGGTGAACGTGTCGCAACTGAAGGATGCCGGCCTGATCGGCGACGACGGCAAGGCGCTTGCTGCGGTGACGTACGACGGCCCCGAGAAGGACAAGGTGTCGTTGGCCGGCAAGGACGGCACGACGCTGTCGAACGTGAAGGCAGGTGCTGCCGACATGGACGCAGTGAACGTGTCGCAACTGAAGTCGTCGGGTCTGATCGGTGACGATGGCAAGTCGCGTGCTGCTGTGTTGTACGACCAGGACAAGGACGGCAAGGCGAATTACGCGTCGGTAACGCTGGACAAGGACGGCACGACGCTGAAGAACGTGAACGCAGGCGTTGATGACAAGGACGCGGTGAACGTTTCGCAGCTGAAGGGTGCCGGCCTGATCGGCGACGACGGCAAGGCGCTTGCTGCGGTGACGTACGACGGTCCCGAGAAGGATAAGGTGACTTTGGCTGGCAAGGACGGCACGACGCTGAAGAACGTGAACGCAGGCGTTGACGAAAAGGACGCGGTAAACGTTTCGCAACTGAAGGATGCCGGCCTGATTGGCGACGACGGCAAGTCGCTTGCTGCGGTGACGTACGACGGTCCCGAGAAGGACAAGGTGTCGTTGGCGGGCAAGGATGGCACGACGCTATCGAACGTGAAGGCAGGTGCTGCCGACATGGACGCAGTGAACGTGTCGCAACTGAAGTCGTCGGGTCTGATCGGCGACGATGGCAAGTCGCGCGCTGCGGTGTTGTACGACCAGGACAAGGACGGCAACGCGAATTACGCGTCGGTAACGCTGGACAAGGACGGCACGACGCTGAAGAACGTGAACGCGGGCGTTGATGAAAAGGACGCGGTAAACGTTTCGCAGTTGAAGGATGCCGGCCTGATTGGCGACGGTGGCAAGGCGCTTGCCGCAGTGACGTACGACGGTCCCGAGAAGGACACGGTGACGTTGGCTGGAACGGCAGGCACGACGCTGAAGAACGTGAACGCCGGTATCGATGACAAGGATGCGGTGAACGTTTCGCAGCTGAAGTCGTCGGGTTTGATCGGCGACGACGGCAAGGCGCTTGCGGCGGTGACGTACGACGGTCCCGAGAAGGACAAGGTGTCGTTGGCTGGCAAGGATGGCACGACGCTGTCGAACGTGAAGGCGGGTGCTGCCGACATGGACGCGGTGAACGTTTCGCAGCTGAAGGATGCTGGGTTGATCGGAGACGACGGCAAGGCACTGTCGGCGGTGACATACGACGCCGATTCGAACCAGTCCAAGGTGACGCTTGCCGGTGCCAACGGCACGACGTTGTCGAATGTTGCCGATGGCGTGGCCGACAAGGATGCAGTGAACGTATCGCAGATGAAGTCTGCCGGCCTGATCGGCGATGGTGGCAAGACGCTCGCCGCCGTGACGTACGACCAAGGTAAGGACGGCAATCCGGACTACAGCTCGGTGACGTTCGGCAAGGTCGACACGGCAGTCGGTCTGCATAACGTCGCAGCAGGTATCGCCGCTACCGATGCCGTCAATGTCAGCCAACTGTCCGGCGTGACCGATGCGTTCGGTGGGGGTGCGAAGATCGATCCGACGACCGGAGCGGTCGTGGCGCCGACCTACGATATCGGTGGCAATACGTATCACAACGTCGGGGATGCGCTGACGGACATCGATGGCCGCGTCAAGGACATCCAGGGCAACATCGGTGATGTGGCGAATATGGCAGGTATGGTTGCCTACGATCGGAATGCGGACAAAACCATCAACTTCGGTTCGGTAACGCTGGGCAACGGTCAGTCGGCAGGGCCGGTACATTTGACCAACGTTGCTGATGGCACCACCACGTACGATGCCGTCAACTACGGCCAGTTGTCGGCGCTGTCGGATCGTGTCGATGACCTCGACGACCGACTGGGCGCAGTGACGATCCCTGGCGAGCCGGGGGGGGGCAGTGCGAACAACGACCTGATCAGCGGCACCGGTGGTCATGCCGCGGAGAAGGGCGATGTTGTCGCCGCGAATGCGGGCAATGGCAACGGCAACGTCGCCGTGGGTTCCGGTTCGCGTGTGTCCGATGGCGTCAACGACGGCACGGCGATGGGCTCCGGTACGCAGGTCAAGTCGAGCGGCGGTACGGCGATCGGCGAAGGCGCGAAGGTTGGCAGCGGCGCTGAAAACTCGGTGGCGCTGGGCAAAGGCTCGGTGGCGAACGAGGCCAATACCGTGTCCGTCGGCGCGGCAGGCGAAGAGCGCCGGATCGTCAACATTGCGGACGGTGTGAATGCCACCGATGCGGTCAACAAGGGGCAGATGGATCGTGCCATGGGCGGCATGCGCGGCCAGATCAACGATCTGTCCAAGAACGCCTACTCGGGTATCGCGGCAGCCACTGCGCTGACGATGATTCCGGGCGTCGATCCGGGCAAGAACCTGTCGTTCGGCGTTGCCGGTGCATCGTACAAGGGTTATCAGGCCGTGGCGCTGGGTGGTGAGGCCCGTATCACGGAAAACCTGAAGCTCCGTGCTGGTGTCGGCCTGGCGAGTGGCGGCAACACGTTCGGCGTGGGCGCGTCGTATCAGTGGTAATTGCTGGATGGGCAAGGTGCTTTCTTGACGCCTTGCCCACACTGCTCCCGGAACTTCGCCAGTCGTGCACGTTCCGGGGCAGTGCCCCTTCGCTCAATTAGCGTTTCACTCCATTCGTCCATTTTCTTTGCCCGCTCCGGCGGGCCATTCTAATCATGAAGATTTCCACTTTTTGGCTTGGTGGCCTGGTTGCGGCCACGAGCTTGCTTCTCGGCGCTTGCGCAACGCAATCCGGACCGACTTACAGCATCCACGCAGTGAATCTGCCCAATAAGCCCGGCGCAGCATTCCGTGTGACATGCGGCGGCTTGTTGTCCAGTACCCGGCAATGCGAATCTGCCGCCAATAAGTTCTGCGAGGATAAAGGCATCACGGTGTTGCAAGCGATCGACGGCGTCGCCCACAACGAAGCAAAACTGGATCCTCGCGAACTGACCTTCACCTGCGGTGCACCGAAGCCGGCTCCTGTTGCTCGTCCGGCACCGCCGCCCCCGCCGCCGCCGCCGCCGGTTGTGAAGCGCGAAGTGCTGCTGCAGGGCGGCGCAAACTTCGCGTTCGACAGCGCCGTGCTGATGCCGAACGCACGGGCCCGCCTCGACAGCTTCGTCCAGGCCAACCGCGGCAATGCGTTCAGCCGAGTCACCGTGCTTGGCCATACCGATTCGACCGGACCGGCCGCTCACAATCTGAAACTGTCCCAGGAACGCGCACTGTCGGTTGTGAGCTACCTGCGGACTGCCGGGTTGAACGCGCAACTGTTCTCTGCTCGAGGTGTCGGTGCTGCTGAACCGGTTGCATCGAACACTACGGCGGAAGGGCGCGCGCTGAATCGCCGCGTCGAAATACAAATCGAAAAGTAGTAGCAGGTCGAAGGCTGTTGCCTTCGATGAACCGTTGCGTGCCTGGCTCGTGACGGTTCAACACTGCCCATCGCGACGCGGGTAACCGGTTCGCGATGGGATCTTGCTGCGCAAACAGGCTAAACGCCGTTTGTCCACGCCAGAATCGAATAGGTACTGTTCAGCGCACAGTGGACGATGCGCTTGAATCAAATCGGTTCGTGGTTCATGCGATCCGGATTTTCGTCCAGGTTGTCCAAAAAGTATTGAATCATGCAGGCAGAAACGACACCTGAAGCGGCCAGATCGGAGGCCGCCAACGCCATCATGCCGGCGTTGACCGTCACGAGCGACAGCTTGCTCGACGCTCTCGCGTGGATGTGTGCGCATCATCGAATTCCCCTTAGCCACGAAATGCTGACGCGAGGGCTGGCCATGCAGGAGCGGCTCCTGCCGTCGTTGGCGGTCGAATCGCTGACGAACGCCGGATTTGCCGCGCGTGTGATCATGCGGCGCCTGTCGCAGCTGCCCGATGCGTTGATGCCGGCGCTGCTGTTATTGCGCGACGGCCGAGCTGCCATTCTGCTCGGACGATACGACAAGGTAGAAAACGGGGAGCGCGTGGAAAACGCGGTCCGGTATCGCGTCGTGATCCCCGAAATGGGGACATCGCCAGTCGAATACGACGAGTCGGAGATCGCCGAAACCTATTCCGGCTACGCAATCCTGGCGAAGCCGGCCGCGCGTGTCGACAATCGCGCCGGCCAGCAGGCGCCGGAGCCGGTCGGTCATTGGCTGTTGCGCACGCTGTGGTCATACCGTCGCTATTACTCGAGCGCGGCGCTTGGCGCATTCCTGATCAACGTGCTCGGCCTGGCCAGTGTGTTTTTCACGATGAACGTATATGACCGCGTCGTGCCGACACAGGCCTATGTGACGTTATGGTCGCTCGCGATCGGCGTGACCATCGCGATGACGATGGAGGCGATCTCTCGTCACGTTCGCGCGCATGTGCTGGACACGGCGGGCAAGAAAGCCGATCTCGTCCTTGGCAGCCTGCTGTTCCGGCAAGCGATGTCGATCCAGATGGAGAATCGGCCGGCATCGGCCGGCTCGTTTGCGAATCGTCTGCGCGAATTCGAATCGGTACGTGATTTCGCGACGTCGGCCACCTTGTCCGCACTGTCGGATCTACCCTTCGTGCTGCTGTTCGTCGGCGTGATCTTCGCGGTCGGCGGCCCGCTCGGTTGGATTCCGTTGCTGATGATTCCGTTGATCGTCGGCGTCGGCGTGATCGTGCAGTGGCCGCTCGCGCGGGCGATGCGCGAGAACTTGCGTGAAGCGTCGCTGAAGCAGGGCGTGTTGATCGAATCGATCGAGGGGCTGGAGACGCTGAAGGCCGTTGGCGGAGAGGGCGTGATGCGCCATCGTTGGAACAACTGCAGTGCCAAGACGGCCGAATCGTCGATGAAGTCGCGTCATCTGTCGAGCCTTGCAACTTGCATCGTCGCATTTCTGCAGCAGATTCAGACAGTGGTGCTGATCGTTATCGGCGTCTACCTGATCGGCGAAGGCAAGCTCACGCAGGGGGCGCTGATCGGCTCGGTGATGTTGGCCGGGCGTGTCACGGCGCCGCTGAGCCAGGTAATGGGACTGGCGTTGCGTTTTCAGCAAGCACGGGCGGCGCTGCGTTCGCTGAATGAGCTGATGGCGATGCCGGTCGATCACGATACGGATCAAGCTTATCTTGGCAACCCCGTGTTAAGCGGACACGTGAAGCTCGACAAGGTGGAATTCGCGTATCCGTCGAAGACCAAGCAGTCCAATCCGGCCGTGTTGCAGGACGTGTCGATCGAGATCAAGGCCGGGGAGCGCGTCGCGATACTCGGACGGGTTGGCAGCGGCAAATCCACATTGCTGCGGATGATCGCGCGCCTGTATCAACCGACCGCCGGCAAGCTGTTTGCCGATGGCCTCGATGCGGGCCAGATCTCGCCAGCCGACTGGCGTGCGGCGTTCGGCTATGTCGGGCAGGACAGCCGGCTTTTCTACGGCTCGCTGCGCGAGAACCTGATGATCGGCCGCCCCGGCGCGACCGCGGAGGAGTTGCTGCACGTATTGCGTATGACGGGGCTGGACACGCTGGTGGCGGCGCATCCGCTCGGCATCAACCTGCAGGTCGGCGAGCATGGCGGCGAGTTGTCGGGCGGGCAGCGGCAGCTCGTGGCGCTCGCGCGAAGCCTCATCAACCGTCCGCGAACGTTGCTGCTCGATGAGCCGACCAGCGCGATGGATTCCCAGACCGAGCAACAGTTCATCGCGCATCTGCGAATGGCATCCGCTGGTCAGACGCTGGTCGTCGTGACGCATCGAATGTCGCTGTTGCCGCTGGTCGATCGGCTTGTGATCGTCGACCAAGGCCGGATCGTCGCGGACGGCCCGAAAGAAAAGGTGCTGGCTGCGCTATCGGGTCAACCGGCTGCCAGGCAGGCCAGCCGCCCAGCGGCATCGGCGCCGCCGGCAGCGCCGCGCGAGCCGGTGGCCGAAGCGGATGCCGAGGCGGGCAGCGCTGCAGCCGCACCGAGCAAGGAGGCGTCATGATCAGAAATCCGCTATTGCGCTCGCGCCGAAGCAAAGCCGCCCCGCGTCTCGTCGCAGCCGATTCGGTGTTCATGAACGACCTGCGCGAGGCAATGCTGGTTCGCTCGTCGGCCGGCGCGCAGGCCGTGCTGTATCTGATTGCCGCGGTATTGGTGCTCGGCCTCGTCTGGGCGCACTTCTCGCGTGTCGAAGAAGTCACGCGCGGCGAAGGTACGATCGTGTCGCCGAGCCGGGAACAGGTCATTCAGGTGCTGGAGAGCGGTATCGTCCGCGACGTGCCGGTACACGAGGGGCAGGAGGTCGAAAAAGGGCAACTGCTTGCGAAGATCGATCCGACATCGGCCGAGTCGAGCTACCGCGAACTGCGCGCGAAGGCGGTCGACCTGAAGGCCGGCATCGTCCGGCTGAAGGCGGAAATATCAGGTCGGGCGCTGGTGTTTCCCGAGGAGATCAAGCGTGAGCCGAGCGTCGTTGCCCAGGAAACGGCCGCCTATCGCACGCGGCGTCTGGCGGTCGATCAGCGCGTCGCCGCGCTGAAGAAGAGCCAGGCGCTGGTGCGTCGCGAGATCGCGATGTCCGAGCCGCTGTCGGCCAAGGGGCTGATTTCCGAAGTCGAAATTCTGCGGATGCGGCGCCAGGAAACCGACATCGATTCGCAGATCGCCGATGTCGAGAACCGCTTCCGGTCCGACGCGAACGACGAACTGCTGCGACGCGAATCCGAGCTGGCACAGACTTCCGAGGTACTGGCCGGACGCGCAGGTGTGCTTGCGCGCACCGAAGTCGTGTCGCCGATGAACGGCATCGTGAAAAATATCCGCATGCATACGGCGGGCGGCGTCGTGCAGTCCGGCGAACACATCATGGAGATCGCACCGCTCGACGGCCGGCTGCTGGTCGAGGTACGGATCAAGCCATCAGACGTGGCATTCCTGAGAGCCGGGTTGCCGGCGCTCGTGAAGTTGTCGGCGTACGACTTCGGCATCTATGGTGGCATTGACGGCCAGATCGTCAGCATTGGCCCCGACACCCTGCGCGACGAGCAGAAGGCCGTCGCCGGCCGACCCGATGCGACCTACTACCGGGTGATGATCGAAACGGACGCGACGACGCTCGATGCCGGCGGCAAGAATCTGCCGATTCTGCCGGGCATGCAGGCGACGGTCGATATCCGAACCGGCGAGAAATCCATTCTCGATTACTTGCTGAAACCTATTTTCAAGGCCCGTGAGGCTTTCCGGGAGCGCTGAAATGAACGTGTCTGATTACCGGCGCGTCGCCCGCCGGCATGGCTTCGCGCTAGCTGTTGTCTCGTTGCTCGCCCTGCCGGTGCCGCATGCCCTTGCCTCGATATGTCATGCGGCCGCTTCTCAGGAACCGGGTGCGGCAATCGATGCGGCCCGGCACTGCGAGCCGATGCCCGTGCTGCCGCAGTCGATGGATGCAACCCGGGACATCGATGTCGCTCCCGCAACCGAGGCTGATCTGCGTGGCGTCCTCTACGCGGCGACCGAAGCCGCCGTTGACTTGAATCCGACAGTACGGCAGATGTACGCCGAATATCAGGCCGCGCAATCCGATGTCGATCAGGCAAAGGGCGCGCGTTGGCCGCAATTGCAGTTGACCGGCCAGACGCGCGATGCCCAGTTCGGTTCGAATGCGGGCTCCACTTACAACCCGGGCAATTCGGTCAGCGTGAATTTGCGCACCATGTTGTTTGACTGGGGGCGCACCAGCAAGACGATCGGTAGCCGCAGCGAATCTGCGGTGGCGAACCAGGAACGATACGTTGCACAAATCGAGAATTCGGCATATCAGGTGTCGAGTACGCTTGTCGAGCTCGCCAAGCAGCGCAACGTGGCGGCGTTGAGCCAGCGGTTCGTCGATCGGATGACGCGCCTCGTCGCCATGCTCGAATCGATTGTCGCCGTGGATCGCGGGCGCGGCAGCGAGCTGACGCAGGCAAGAGCGCGGCTGTTGCAGGCCATCGCGAGCCGCGATTCCGCGCTGTCCAAATGCCGCGACGCCGAATTGAACCTGCGCAAGCTGGTCGGTACAAGGCCGGTACCGGTGCCTGTTGCTTCCACCTGGCCATTGCAGCCACAGCGGCTCGATGCGTTGATGTCTTCGCTCGACGAGAATCCGCGTTTGCTTCAGGCGCGCGCCGAGGCGAACGCCGCCGATCTGAATCGCGATGCCGTGAAGGCCTCCGCGAAGCCGCAACTCGATTGGGTGGTCAGTACCAATACCGGCCGCGACGTGCTGGGCCGGCGGATGCCGTGGCAGACGATGTTGACGCTCACCTGGAGCGCCTTCAACGGCGGGGCGTCCACCGCCGCGAGCGAAGCCGCGTCCTACCGGGCCATTGCGAGCCATCGACAAGCCGACCAGACGCGTCTCGATCTCGAATATCAGTTGCGTACGTCGGAGCACAATGCGCGCACCTATGCCGCGCAGTCGGAACAGTATCGCGCGCTTTCCGTGGAGTCGGACCAAGTGCGTCAAGCGTTCTACGATCAGTGGTATCACCTCGGCAAGCGTTCGCTGCTCGATGTGCTGATCGCGGAGAACGACTATTACAACAACCGTGTCAATGAAATCGCCTACCGGTTCGAGGGATATGCCGCGACGTTGCAAAGCTATGCATCAGCCGGCGTTCTGATGCGATGGCTGCGCGACGGCGTGGCAGCCTGATCAAGGGGCTCTGCTGCCGTTTTACCATCGGCCCGGCGCAGGCAGTTCACATAAAGGAGGAGCAAATCATGTCGTCGGCTGTCTTCGTGATTCCATTTCGGTTTGTCGTATCCCCGCCTGTTGCCGGCTATTTGCCGCCGCCGTATGGAACGCGCCAGGGCGCGTTGATGAGTGATTTCTTGCGGAGCACAAGCCGGTTGCCCGGCACGCCGAACGCGCACGTGCCGGGACGATGGCATGAGCGCTACGGTACCGGGAGGCGGCGGCTTGCCGCATCGGCGTTCGGCACCGACAACAATGCATGGAGTGCCGTCAGGCCCAGGCGTGTCCGCCGGTCATTTCGGGCCATTGCGTTGGCCTGTTGCCAGATGTTGATCGGGGTATGCGCCGCGATTTCGATGTTGGGCATCATGTTCGCGGATAGCGCGATACGGCATCCGATGGTGTGGGACAGCGCTCAATCGGCTTATGCGCCTTCGATGGTCATACGACAGACACCGATGCAATCGGTGCATCAGATCATCGGCACCGTGCCCGCTCCGGCGGCAGCTCGTTCCGTGCCGGTCGTTCACGTTGTGCATCCTGCGCCGGCAGTGCCGGCCGCAAAGCGCGCGGCACGGGGCACGAAGTCGGTGTCCACGCCGATGGCGCGGCGTATCGTCCATCGGCCGCCATCCGTGAAGGCCAAGAGTGGCAAACCGGCGCCGATCATGGCCACCAAGAGCCGCAAGCCTGCGCCGACGCACCATACCCGTCAGCACGGGCCGATGAAGCTCGCCACGCATCGCTCGATCTCTTCCGTCAAGCGTGCACGCAAGAGCGACGATTGGGCGAGTAACGATGCCATTCGCGCGCTGCGTGACGAACTGGCACGGCAGGATGCGGTGGCTCGCACGCACGCTGTCGCATCGGCGCGCGTTCCCGCCAATGCCGTATTTCTGTTGCACGATCAGGTTCGGCTGACCGAGCGCTGAGGTTTTCACTGTTCAAGCGACATGTGACGGTCAGGCCAGTTCTCGACGACGCGACATTACAGTTGCCCGACGAATATGGCTGTATTTGTATGGATGATGTCAGGATGTGAGGGGCATGGTCGATATACTTTCGACTTGCCCGATGCGAAGGCAGTGGCGAGAAATCGTCATCAGGCCGCCATGCACGTCGATTCACAACGTGCATGGCGGCCGAAGATTTCCATCGTTTTGATCTCCGCGGGTTGTTTTCTCCCGGTCGTGCCGGCGTGTCGCTTCATGTGTTGAGCGAGGCGGTGCCGTCGGGTGCCGCGCGATGGTCACGGTTCGATGTGCATGAGTGCCTCTGCGGCACCGCCAACGGCACAAGAGCCGAAACGCTCACACAGGACAACCCATGATGTACGACAGCCGTGCCAACACCGATGCCGGGGGGGGCGCCGCATCGATTCGCGTGATGGCTGCCGATGCGCATCCGATCACACTGATCGGCATCAAGTCGCTGCTCGACACATGCATCGACATCGAGCTGATTGCGCTTGTGAATTCGGCCGATCAGCTCGTCACGGCACTCGACGAAATCGCATGCGACGTGCTGATCTTCGACTATCAACTGGGCGAAGAGGAGGGCATCGAGGGGTTGTCCCTGATCGAACAACTTCGTGCCGCGCATCCGCGTCTGAAAATATTGGTCACGTCCTCACGCGAACATTACGAGATCATTGCGCGCGCGCTTGAACACGGTGGCGTGGACGGTTTTCTGTACAAGGGCGGCAGCGAATTCAGCCGTTTGGCCGACATCGTTCGCAAGCTGGCCGGCGATGGTACGCACTTCGATATCGTCATGCAGCGCTATTTGCTGGAGCGTTACGAATCGGTGTTCGACAGCCGGGCGCGCGCGTCGGTGCAATGCCTCAGCACGCGCGAGCTGGAAGTGGTGCGCATGTGGTCCGAAGGCTTGACAATCAAGCAGATTGCGCACTCCACGCATCGCAGCCACAAAACCATCAGCGCACAGAAGCGCAACGCGATGCGCAAGCTCGGTGTGAGCAATGAAATCGAATTGTCGCGGCGTATCGAAAAACTGCTGTAAACATCAATCCGGGCGCGCAGTCACGCATTGCGCACCCGTCTCGCTTTATTCCCTTGCCGACGTGGCTGATGTTGCGGCACCACTCGCCGGCGTGCCGGGTTGGCTTGCCGCGTCGGTTTCCCAACCACCGCCGAGCGCCAGGAACAATCTCACCTGATCGGCCGCCACCACACCTTCGGCGGCGGCGACCTGTGCGCGCACGCTGGTCAGCGTGCGGGTCGCGTCGAGATCCGACAGGAATGACTCGCGCCCCACCGCATACAGCCGGTGCGTTTCATCGGCCGAATCGCGCGCCGATTGATACGCGGTGCGCAGCGCATCGGCGCGCTGGGTGTCGGCGGCGTAGGTGGCGAGGCTCGATTGCGTCTCGCGCAGCGCGTTCAGCACGACGCCGTCGAATTGCGCGAGTGCGCCGCCGGTTGCCGCTTCGGCCTCCTGCACGCGCGCGCGCTGCCCGTTGGCCGGGAACGTCCAGTTGATCAACGGGCCGAACGACCAGCGGTTGGTGGTCGGGCCGAGCAAGTCACCGAAAACCCCCGTCGTGCCGACCGATGCGCCGAAGCTGACGGTCGGATACATCGCACCTATCGCCACGCCGATCCGTGCCGTCGCGCCGGCCAGCTTGCGCTCGGCTTCGCGCACGTCGGGCCGGCGGCGCAACAAGGCCGCACCGTTGCCGACCGGGATCGCCTGCTTCAGTTGCGGCAGCGTCCTGCAGGTCAATGCGGCGGCCGGCAGGCTGTCCGGCGAGCGCGCGAGCAACGCGGCCAACTGATACTGCGCGACCTTGCGGCGGCCTTCGAAGCGCGGAATGTCGGCGGCCAGCGTGCGCACCTGCGTGGTGCCCTGCGTCACCGCCGTCTGGCTGCCTCGCCCGGCGTCGCGCAGCCGCCTCGACAGCGTCACGCGCTGCTGTTGCAGGTCGAGCGAATGCCTGGCGATGTCGAGTTCCTCGCCGGCCGAGCACGATTCGACATACGCGGCTACGACGTCGGCCACCACGGTGATGCGCGCCAGGTCGCCGGCCGCCTTGACGGCGTCCGTGTCGGCGCGCGCGGCCTCGACGCCGCGGCGAAGCTTGCCGAACAGGTCGAATTCGTACGACACGTTGATGTTGAACGCGCCTTCGTTGACCACCGGCAGCTTCTCGGTCAGCAGGTATTGTTCGGCCGATTCCTGGGCGCGTTGGGCGCCGCCCGCGAAGCCGCCCGAAAAACCGCCTTGTGCATTCGCCTCGGCCTGCGTCGCGTGCGCACGTGCGAGGTTCGCCGCTGCGACGCGCAGGTTCGCGTTCGATTGCAGGGCCTGCTCGACGAGGCTGTCCAGCACCGTGTCGTCGTAGAGCCGCCACCATTTCACCGGCACGTCGCCGTTCGACACGAGCGAGCTGCCGTCGCCCGCGCCATCGAGCGGGGCATCGGCCAGCGGCGCGTTGACGAGCGCTTGCTTGGGCACCTGATAGTTCGGGCCGACGGTCGTGCAGGCCGCCAGCGTCAGGGCGGCCACCGCGAGCGGCGTCAGCGCGGCCGCGCGGCGATAGGCTCGCGTGCTCATCGCGAGGCTCCGTTGGCGGCGGATGCCGCACCCGACGCCGGCACGATGCCTGCCGAAGCACCCGAAGCACCCGAAGCACCCGAAGCACCCGAAGCACCCGAAGCACCCGAAGCACCCGAAGCACCCGAAGCACCCGAAGCACCCGAAGCACCCGAAGCCGCGCCCGCCGAAGCCGCATTCCGATCCCGCTTCACATCCGGCGACACCATCGCCACCGTCGCCGTGCGCCCCGCGATCATGCGGAAATCGTCCGGCACCTCGTCGAGCGAGACGCGCACCGGAATCCGCTGGGCCAGCCGCACCCAGCTGAACGCCGGATTGACGTTGGGCAGCAGGTTTGCGCTCTGCGAGCGGTCGCGATCCTCGATCGCGGCGACGATGCTCTGCACATGCCCGCGCAGCGGCCGCGGCTCGCCCATCACGCGGATATCGACCGGCTGGCCGATATGAATGCCGTTCAGCTTGGTTTCCTCGAAGTAGCCATCCACCCGGAACGAGTGCTGATCGACCACCGACAGCACGGCGCGCCCGGCCGGCACATATTCGCCGACGCGCGGCGCGCGGTCGTTCAGGTAGCCGTCCACGGGGCTGACGATGGTGGTGCGATGCAGGTTCAGCTTCGCGGTATCGACGTTGACCTGCGCATCGGCCAGGGCCGCGTCGCCCTGATCGACGCGCGTGCGGCTTTCCTCGAGTTGCTCGCTCGCCACCAGGTTGCCGAGCTTCAGGTTGCGCGCGTATTCGCGTCTGGCCTGGGCCAGCGTGGCGCGCCGCTGTTCGAGCGTCGCCTCGGCGAGC
This sequence comes from Burkholderia sp. 3C, assembly GCF_054589155.1. Lineage (NCBI taxonomy): Bacteria > Pseudomonadati > Pseudomonadota > Betaproteobacteria > Burkholderiales > Burkholderiaceae > Burkholderia > Burkholderia sp. 3C. Next base: position 208,451 of record NZ_BAAILN010000151.1, on the reverse strand, counting down.
CGCACCGCCAGTGTGTAGCGAGCCTGGTCGATCACGAACAGCACCTGGCCTTGCTTGACGGATTGGTTGTCGACCACGCGCACGTCGGTGATCAGGCCGGACACGTCCGGCGCGACCTGGATCACGTCGGCGCGCACGTGCCCGTCTCGCGTCCACGGCGAAAACATGTAGTAGTTGACGATGCGCCAGAGCACGAGCACCGCAATGACGACGACGATCAGCGTCAGCAGGATCTGCCCTGCGGAAAACCAGGTTCTTTTCACGTTCACGTTAGGTAGCCACGAAATGGTGGGAGGCGATCACGACGCCGGCCAGGATGAAGACGTAGATGCCGAGATCGAAGATCGACCGGTGCCAGACGAAGCGGTAGATGCCGGTGCGCGTCAGCAGCGTGCGCACGACGATGTTGATGAGATAGGCGATCAGCATCAGCACCAGCGGTGCCGGAACGAACACGCCGAAGATGTCGATTTCGCCGATCATGATTGCGTTGTGGTGTTCTGCATGGTGTCGGTCAGGAGCGGGGCGGCGGTGGCGGCAGCGGCTGCATCAACGCGGGGTTCAGCGACAGGCGAATGCCGACCAGCGCATGCAGCGCGTCGCGCAGGCCGCGTTGCAGCGCGGCGGCCGGGCGGTTCGCGCGCGGCACGGCGGTGAGCGAATCGGGCGCCACAGGGGCGGCGGTGGCGACACCGCTTTGCGCCGGGTCGCCGGCCGGTGCTTGCGTCGCGCCGATCAGATGGCGGATCGCCACGGCGTCGAGCGCGTCGTCGATCGAGGCGAGCAGGCCCGGCGACGCCGGCTGCCGCGCGTTCGCTTCGACGCAGGCCGCGTAATGGGCGGTCACGCCGGCCAGCACGCGGTCGATCGCGGCCGGCACGTCGCCGTCGAGGCGGCGCAGCGAGCGGTGCAGGTCGAGCGCGTTCAACGCCACGCGCAGGTCGCGAAAGCTTTCGATCGACGGATGGCGATGATCGTCGGAAGCCTTCAGGCGCGGCAGCAATTGCGTGACGCGGTCGAGCATCCGCGCGGCGTGGTTGCGTTGATCGACGATCGGCTGCCGCGACGCCGATTTCGCGACGTCCTCCCAACTGGAGCGCAGCAGCCGGCGCGCGGCCAGCTCCGCGCCGAACGGGCGTGTCGCGCGGGTCCAGACGAACGCGTACAGCAGGCCGGCCACGCCGGCGATATTGGTGTTCAGGAATACGAGGAAATCGGCCGAATAGGCATCCTGAATGCTGATGAAGGTGGCCGTGTTGACCGCCACCAGCATCGTCACGAGGTTGAACTGCGGGCGCGGGATCAGCGTGCCGACCAGGATGAACGGCGCGGCGAACATCACCACCAGCATCGGGAAATCGTGCACGTGCGGCAGCACCACGAACAGATAGAGCCCGGCGAACACCACGCTCGCGCAGGTGGCCGCGAAAAACCGGAACACCATCGGCGCCGGCTCGTCGAGCGCGGCGAAGAAGCAGCAGGCCACGGCGGCCAGCGTGACGGCGCCCGCGCCGTCGTTCCAGCCCGACTGGATCCACAGCCAGCACGCCAGCACGATCGCGCCGCCCGCGCTCAGGGTGGAGAACAGCATCATGCCGCGGTCGAAGTAGCGATCGGTGCCGCCGAGCCGCCAATGCCGGTAGCGCGGCTGCCAGACGCCCGATTCGTTGGCGATCAACGCGCGCAGCGAGCGGCAATCCTGCCAGATGTCGATCATCTGCCGCAGCCGCCACAGCGCGTTCGACAGCAGCGCACCGTCCCAGCTGACCATCGCGTCGCCCGATGGCTGCAGCGCCACGATGCGGGCGCGCAGCCGGTCGGCCTGCGGGTCGCTGACCGAGCCGGTGGTGTCGTCCGGCGCGGGCAGCGGCGCGTCGAACCATTGCGCGGCCTCGGCCAGCAGCGCCTCCAGGTCGGCCGGCAGTTCCTTCAGCTCGCGCATCAGCGCGATCAGCGGATCGGCCAGCGCCGACATCATCGGCAGGAACAATTGCATGCGGCCGTGCAGCGCCTGCGCGCGCGCCATCACGCGTGGGTGAGCGTGGTCGTAGCCGAGCTGGCTCAACAGGAATTCGAGCGCCGCGAGCGTCATTGCCAGCCGCTGGCGGCAGCCCGACAGCGTCTTGCCGGCCAGATGGCCCGACAGCGTTTCGCGGCCGTAGAACGCGGCGTCGCGGAACCAGGCGTCGGCGCGCTCGATCAGCGTGGGCGCGAGCCGGTTCGGCAGCACGGCGCTGCCCACCACGCTTGCGCAGACGATACCGAGCAGGATTTCCTCGGTCCGCGTGATCGCCACGTCGAACACGGTGGTCGGGTCGGTCACGGTCGGCAGCGCGATCAGCGGCATCGTATAGCCGGCCAGCATGAACACGTAGCTGCGCGCGGTGCGGTCCGACATCGCCAGATAAAGCAGCGTGCCCGTCCAGAGCGCGACGACCACGCTGAACAGGAACGGCGTCTCGACGAACGGGGGCACCAGCAGGATCGCGGCCGACGCGCCGAGCGCCGTGCCGAGCGCGCGATAGAGCGCCTTCGAACGCGTCGCGCCGACGAACGGGTTCGAAACGATATAGACGGTGGCCATCGCCCAGTACGGGCGTGGCAACTGGAAGATCAAACCGAGGTAGAGCGCCAGCATCGACGCCGCGAAGGTCTTGACCGAGAACAGCCAGTCGCGAATCGACGGGTAAGTCATTACGCGGTCCGCTCGCCGGCCTCGCTGAACGCATTGAGCACGCGCAGGGTCGTTTCGAGGTCCTCGCGGCTGACCGATTTCAGCACGCGGGCCCGCAACGCGCGCAGGTCGTCTTCCATCCGGGCCGTGACGGCGCGGCCTTCGTCGGTCAGCGTGACGGTTTTGGCGCGACGGTCGTCGGGGTCCTCGTCGCGGCGCGCGAGGCCCGCCGCGCAGAGCTGATCGAGCAGCCGGACCAGCGAGGGCCCCTCGATACCCACGTGTTCGGCGAGCGTCACCTGGCGGACCGCCTCGCCGAGCCGGCCGGCGATCAGCAGCGGCGTGGCGCAGGCTTCGGACACGTGATAGGCGGTCAGGACGGTGTCGCTGGTGCGCCGCCACTTGCGGGCGGCGGTGACGAGCGTGCTGCTGACGGCCATGCGGAGCGTATGGAGATTCGACATGCGCCGGATCATATCGGAATTCCATTCGATAGCAAACTATCGGTTTGAGTTAAACGCTTTACGAATCGGGCGAGGCCATGGTTGCTGATCCGCATCGATTTAGCGAAGGAGTCGGGCACGCGGCGTCACGTCGATGTCATGGCCGTGTCGTTCGGCGACGCGAGGATCGGTCGACGAAGTGCGTGCGCGGAGCCGGTCGAGGCACGATTCGTGCTGCGGTGCATGATCGGCGGCGAGAATGTTGTGGCCCCCAGGTCTGAAATCGAGGTGCCGATTGGATGAATCGCCTCTGTTGCGCCGCATCCCGAGCGTTGCGTCCATTTCGAATCGGGTCGGATGTGCTTATATTTCGAGATTGCGCGGCGCGCCTTCGATATGGCCGCCGCGTCCGATCTCCCGATCCGTCCAAGGCAAGAACGTGAAAAGCGCACCCGAGGTCAATTACGTCCGCCCGCGCCAGCGCGCCGGCAAGCTGGTGGTCCGCCGCAACCGCAAGATGGCGCGCTCGGTGCACGCCTACGTGCGCGGCAATACCGCGCGTTATTACGAATGGCTGGCCAACGCCAAGGTCGGCACGCTGCCGGAAGGGCCGGCAATCTGGATTTGCGGCGATTGCCATACCGGCAACCTCGGCCCGGTCGCCAACGATGCCGGCGAGATCGAGATCCAGATCCGCGATCTCGATCAGACGGTGATCGGCAATCCCGTGCATGACCTGATTCGGCTCAGCTTGTCGCTGGCGACGTCGGCGCGCAGTTCCGACCTGCCCGGCATCGTCACGGCGCGGGTCATCGAGCAGGTGTACGAGGGCTATACGCATGCGTTGATGGGCGGCAAGCGCAAGCGTGCGGTGCCCAAGCCGGACGTGGTGCGCATCGTGATGCGCGACGCGCTGACGCGTACCTGGAAGCATCTGGCGCGCGAGCGGCTGATGGGCGTCAAGCCGGTGCTGCCGCTCGGCAAGCGGTTCTGGCCGTTGTCGAAAGCCGAATCGAACGGCATCGCCTCGCTGGTCGACACGCCGGCCATCGCCGAACTGGCGATATGCCTGCGCGGCAACCGGCCGACCGAGCACGTCGAACTGCTCGACGCGGCCTATTGGGTCAAGGGCTGCAGCTCGCTCGGGCGGCTGCGTTACGCGGTGTTGCTCGACGTGGACGGCGCGGCCTCCGGCGGCGACGATTTGTGCCTGATCGATATCAAGGAAGGGACCAAGGCGCTGGCGCCGCGCTATCGCGACGCCGAAATGCCGCGCGACAACGGCAAGCGCGTGGTGGAGGGGGCGCGGCACCTGTCGCCGTATCTCGGCAACCGGATGTGCGCGGCCACGCTGTCGGAGCGTTCGGTGATCGTTCGCGAGCTGCTGCCGGCCGACCTGAAGCTCGAAATCGGCAACGTCGACGAGGCCGAGGCGCTGCGCATCGCGCGCTACCTGGCGCATGTGGTCGGCCTCGCGCATGCACGGCAGATGGATACGGACACGCGCAAGCGTTGGCTCGCGGAACTGAGCCGCGCGCGCTCGAAGACGATCGACGCGCCGTTCTGGTTGTGGCGCAGCGTGATCGAATTGATGGGCAACCATGAAGTCGGCTATCTCGAACATTGCCGGCGCGTCGCGGCGCAAGGTGCGGCGGCGCGCTGAACGGCGTCGGGCAAGCCGCGAACATCATCGACGGACAATCGGCAGGCGACACCCAGGCGAGGACGAATGAAAACGTTTCATTGCGACAACTGCGGTCAATTGGTGTTTTTCGAGAACGTGCGCTGCGAGCGTTGCGGCTCGCCGCTTGGCTATCTGCCCGAGATCGGCGAGGTGGGCGCGTTCGAGGTGGACGCCGCGTCGGGCAACTGGCGCAGCCTGCACCGCGACGCCAAGGACAAGCTGTACCGCCCGTGCCAGAACTATTCCGCCGAGGACGTGTGCAACTGGATGGTGCCGGCCGAATCCGACGCGGCGTTCTGCCCGTCGTGCGCGCTGACGGAAACCATCCCCGATCTGTCGAATCCGGCGAACCGGCCGCTCTGGTATCGCACTGAGGTTGCCAAGCGGCGCCTGATCTATACGTTGACGATGCTCGGCCTGCCGATCGAATCGCGGCAGTCACGGCCGGGCGGCATGAGCTTCGCGTTCAAGGCGGCCACCGAGACCGAGCCGGTCATGACGGGGCACGCCAACGGCCTCGTCACGCTCAATCTGGCCGAGGCCGACGACGCCGAGCGCGAACGCGTGCGCGCCCAGATGCACGAGCCGTACCGCACGCTGGTGGGGCACTTCCGGCACGAGATCGGCCATTACTATTTCGACCGGCTGGTGGCGGGCAGGCACTGGATCGAGCCGTTCCGCGAGCGTTTCGGCGACGAGCGCGCCGATTACCAGGCCGCGCTCGATTCGCATTACCAGAACGGCGCGCCGCCGGGCTGGGAAGACAGCTACGTCAGCGAATACGCGACGATGCACCCGTGGGAAGACTGGGCCGAGACCTGGGCGCATTACCTGCATATCGTCGATACGCTCGATACGGCCAATGCCTGCGGGCTGGTGCTCGATCCCGACGACGAGAGCCTGCCGCGCCTCGACGACCAGACTTCCGTCGACGAAGCGTCGTTCGGCAACCTGATGCGGCGCTGGTTCCCGCTGACTTATGCGCTGAACAGCCTGAATCGCAGCATGGGCGTGCCCGACGCGTATCCGTTCGCGCTGTCGCCCGCGGTCGTGGCGAAGCTGCGCTTCGTTCATCACGTGATCGCGGCGGCGCGCGATGCCGCGCCGGACGATGGCGGCGGTGCGCGGGCGGCAGGCAGCGAGGAGGCGACGGACGAGGGCGCGGGGGCTGCCAAGGACGAGACGAAGCCGGGCGACGGGGCCGCCGCTTGAGTTGCGCTGGCGTCGCCGCTCAGGCGTCGGCGGCCGGCAGGGCGGCGTAGCGCTCGATCAATGCGTCCAGATTGGCGTGGGCGCGCGCCGTCAGCGGCGCGAATTCGGTGGAGAGGAACAGCGGCGCTTGTTCGCGCAATTGTTTGAGCGCATGGCGGCGTCCGTCGCGGAATGCCGCCGATGGCGCATCGGGCGCCTGGCCCCATTCGCGCGCGATGTCGCGGTCGTAGGCGTTGAGCCGCTCGGGCGGCGCGGCGAGGATCGCGAGGTCGGCGTCGAGGAACAGGGCCGCGGCGTGCCGACGGTCCGGATCGGCTTGCCAGGCGTCCGGCAGCCGGTGCGCCTGGGTGGCGATCACCAGTTCGTGCGCGAAGCCGATGGCCGGTGCATGCTCGCCGAGCAGGCCGGCGGGCAGTGCGCGGCTGTGATCTCGTCGAGCCAGCGCGCGCTGCGTGGTTCGTTCTCGACATAATCGGGCAGCGTGGTGGCGTAGACCACGTCGTGCGCCCACACCGCCAGCTCGATCGCCTTCCAATGCGGTACGCCCCGATACGGGGCGAGATGCGCGAACAGCTCGGCCAGATGCGCGAGCGTGTGATAGAAGCGCTGCGGCTCCCGATACGCCCGCTCGATGTGCGGCCAGACGGCCGGCGTGCCGAAACAGGCATCGCAGCCGTCGCGCAGCGCGTCGAGCGTGGCGGAATCGGGCGCACGCATCGCGGCTGGCGCGTCAGGACTCGTCGGCCGTGCCGGTTGCGCTGCGCGGACGGCGTGCGCGCGGCGCACGAGCCCGCTTGGCCGGGGCCTTGCGGGCCGGAGCGGCCGCTTGGTCGCCGAGCAGATCGGCGGCCGGCGCGGCGGCCACCGGCGCCGGTTCTTCGGTTGCGGGGGCCGCTTCCGTTGCCGGCGCGGCGGCGGCCTTCTTGGCCGCCGTCTTGCGGGCGCGGGCCGGGGCCTTCTTCGCCTTGCCGGTTGCTGTCTTGGCGGCCGGCGCGGCATCGGCCTCGGCTTCCGCCTCGGCCCGCTCGGCGGGCGCCGGAGCCATTGCTGCCTCGGTTTCGCCCGCGAAACGGCTCACCGGTTCATCGAACGCGACGGGCGTGCTGTCGACCACGGCCGGCACCGGCGCCACGGCGGCGTGCTCTCCGCCATGGGCATCCTCGATCAGCGGCATCTGCTCGGGCTTGCGCGAACCGCGGCCCCGGCCTTGCCTGGCTTCGTCGCGCGGCTTGCCGTGGCGGCGTTCGCCGTCGTGCTGCTGGGCGTCGCGGCGGTTTTCATGGCGCGGCTTCGGTTCGCCGTGACGGGTTTCCGCCGGCGCGGTGGCGGCCTGATTGGCCAGATTGGCTGGCACGGTCGGTTCCGCATCGTCGCGTCGCTCGTCGCGTTGCGCAGCGTGATCCTTCGCGTGCTTGTTGCCGCGCTGTTCCTTGCGGCGTCCCGCGCCATGCTTCGGCGCCTCGGCGGCGGGCGTGTCGGCCGTAGTGGCCGTAGTGGCCTCCTCGCCGGCCTTCGATGTCTCGACGTCGAACACCGGATCGGCGGCGCCCGCCTGCGACGGACGCGACACATAGGTGCCCGACTTCTCGTCGCGGCCCACTTCGAGCAGCCCGTGTGCCTGCGCTTCCTCGAGCAGGTTGCCGAACGCGCGGAAGCCGTAGTACGTCTCGTTGAAGCCCGGCTTGCGGCGCTTGATCGCGCTTTTCAGCACCGACGCCCAGATCTTGCCGCTGTCGCTGCGCTCCGAGGCCAGCGCGTCGAAGGTCTCGACGGCGATCGTGATCGCTTCGAGCTTGCGCGCATCGGCATCCGGCTTGCGCTGCTTGTCGTCGGCTGCGCGCTTGCCGCTGTCGGCTGCGGCGCGCGAATCGAGCTTGGCCTGCGCGCGTTGCAGCTCGCGGGCGAGATCGTCGTAGAAGATGAATTCGTCGCAGTTCGCGACCAGGAGGTCCGAGGTCGAGTTCTTCACGCCCACGCCGATCACGCGCTTGGCGTTCTCGCGCAGCTTGGAGACGAGCGGCGAGAAATCGGAATCGCCGCTGATGATCACGAACGTGTCGACGTGCGATTTCGTGTAGCAGAGGTCGAGCGCATCGACCACCAGCCGGATGTCGGCCGAGTTCTTGCCCGATTGCCGAACGTGCGGGATCTCGATCAATTCGAAGGAGGCTTCGTGCATCGCCCCTTTGAAGGTTTTGTAGCGATCCCAGTCGCAATAGGCCTTCTTGACGACTATGCTGCCCTTGAGCAGCAGCTTTTCGAGCACCGGCTTGATGTCGAATTTTTCGAACTTCGTATCGCGCACACCGAGCGCGATATTTTCGAAGTCGCAAAAGAGCGCCATGTTGACGCTGTCCTGAGGCAAGGCCATGTGTTCTCCAACCGAAGGCTCGCCATGGCGGCGAGCGCTGAAAGTGCGGACATGATAGCGGCTCTGCGTGACGCCGACGGAATTTGCCGAACGCGCGGCGCGCGGGGCGGCCTGCTCAGGCGCGCGGATCGCGCAGCCTGCGGATCGCCTGCCAGGCGCAACCGGCCGAGGTCGCGGCCAGGCCGGCGAACGTGACCAGCACGCCGAGCGCGAAGCCGGAGGGCATCTCGCCGCTGTCGGGCGAATCGGGATGGGCGATGGCGAGCGCCACCGAGCCGGCGACGATCAGCGCGAGGCAGGCCACCCAATACAGCCGCCCGCGCGTGGCGTGCCAGGCCTGCCAGCCGGCCCAGATCAGACCGAACAGCCAGAGCAGGGCGAGCACGCCGAGCGCCAGCAGATCGGTGAAGGACGAGACGGGAAAGGTGGCGGTGGCGGGCATGACGGTGAAACGCGGAAGCGAGAGCGGCGAAGCGCCGGAACCGTGACTCTATCGGCCGGGCGGGGCAGAACGCAAGCCAAGCGAGGCGCGTTGCGAGGTGACGCGCCGCAGACGACGATAGACGGCTGCAAGCCGGCGCGCGCCTGTCTAGAATCGAGCCTTTCGCCACCGGAACCCGCACCATGACGATCGCCCCCGCCACGCCCGCCGTTCTTGATGCCGATGCGCTCGCCGGCCGGCTCGACGCCGTATTCGAGCGCGCGCTGCGCGAGCGCCGCGTGGTGGGCGCGGTGGCCGTCGTCGCGCAACACGGCGCGGTGCGGTACCGCCGCGCGCACGGCCTGGCCGACCGCGAGGCGCAGCGCCCGATGCGCGAGGACACGCTGTTCCGGCTCGCTTCGGTCAGCAAGCCGATCGTCGCGCTCGCGGTGCTGCGGCTCGTCGCAGGCGGCGAACTGGCGCTCGATGCGCCCGTCATGCGCTGGCTGCCCGAGTTCCGGCCGAAGCTGGCCGACGGCGCCGAGCCGGTCATCACGCTCCATCATCTGCTTACGCATACGTCCGGCCTCGGCTACTGGCTGCTCGAAGGCCCCGGCTCGGTGTACGACCGGCTCGGCATTTCCGACGGCATCGATCTGCGCGATTTCGATCTCGCCGAAAACCTGCGCCGGCTCGCGCTCGCGCCGCTCGCCTTTGCGCCCGGCAGCGCCTGGCAGTATTCGCTGGCGATCGATGTGCTCGGCGCCGTGATCGAGCGTGCGACCGGGCTGCCGCTCGAACGGGCGGTCGCGGCCCTGGTCGGCGAGCCGCTCGGCCTGCGCGATTGCGGCTTCGTGTCGAGCACGCCCGAGCGTTTCGCGACGCCTTACCACGACGGCGCAGCCGAGCCGGTGCGGATGACCGACAACCTCGACGTGCCGCTGCCCGAAGGCCATGGCGCGGTGGTGCGCTTCGCGCCGTCGCGGGTGTTCACGCCCGGCGCCTATCCGTCGGGCGGCGCCGGCATGTACGGTTCGGCCGACGACGTGCTGCGCGCGCTGGAGGCGATCCGCGCCGGCGACGGCTTCCTGCCCGACGCGCTGGCCGAGGCGGCGCGCACCGATCAGGCCGGCGAGGCGTCCGAATCGCGCGGGCCGGGCTGGGGCTTCGGCTACCTGAGCGCGGTGCTGCTCGATCCGGCGGCAGCCGGCTCGCCGCAGGGCGCGGGCACCTTGCAGTGGGGCGGTGTGTACGGCCATTCGTGGTTCATCGATCGCGCGGCCGGCCTGACGGTGCTGCTGCTGACCAATACGGCATACGAAGGGATGTCGGGGCCGTTGACGATCGAACTGCGCGACGCCGTGTACGCGGGCTGAGCGGGCCGCGCGGCAATAAAAAAAGCAATAAAGAAAGCCGAGGGACATCGCGTGCCTCGGCTTTTTCTTGATCCGATCCGGACCGACAGATCGAACAACACCGTTTCCCGCTTGCCCTGCATGCGGACGCGGTGGTCGTGGGGCTGGGCCAATGCCGGGTACTCCGTTGCCCGGTCGCCGGTGGACAATCCCGGCAGCGGCCGGCCGCCGGAAAGCTGATCGACGCTGGCCGCCTGCTTGGCAACTGGCAGGGGATCGCGCAAGGTCATCGCCATGCCCGACGTACCGATGGCGATGTGTTGGGTGATCGCGGCCGTCAGCCGGCATAGATCATCGGATCGTGCATGTGTCCCACGTCTCCGACACTGGAGGCGAGGAACGGCACATCGCGCAGCCAGATCGCCGCGAAACCGAGTGCGTCATCAGCTTGGCGAGCCAGGGCCGCATGCTCCCCGCGCGTGGGCGCAGGGGAATCCGGGCGGCCTTCCAATGGGGCGATGAGACCGCCGGTGAGCCGTCCCGGCTGAAAGATCCGTGCATAGGCCCGGTGCCGTGCAAGGTCGACGGGCAAGGAACCTGTGCCGGCTGAGTTCATGCCGCCGCTCCCGTTTCTTCATGCGCGCGCGAGCGGCCGAGCAAGGCGAATACCAGCAATGCGGTCAATGCGGATGCAGCGGCCAGGACGTACAAGACCCGGCGGAATGCATGGTCGTAGCTCGCCAGCAGCAACGCGCGCTCTCCGGTGACGAGGGCGTTGGCCTGCGCCAGATCGCCTAACGCGACACGGTTGGCTGCCTCGATCACTACGGACGGATCAGCCATGCCCAAGGCGCCAAGCAACCCGCCCTGGATCAGGAGCGCCAGCAATGCGCCGGTTATCGCGATGGCGATGCCGTCAGCCGAGACGCGCACGCAGTTGAAGATTCCGGTTGCCATGCCCGCGCGTTCCTTCTCCACCACGCTCACGGCCATACCGTCCATCAGCCCCCAGGGAAGGCCGATGCCAATGCCGATCAGTGCCAGCGGCCCCACCAGCGCAGTGCCGGCGCCGCCGGCCAGCACCTGTGCCAGCCAAACCAACCCGACCGCTACCAACAGCAGCCCGACGCCGGACAGCACGCCGGCGGTGAACCAACGTGACAGCAATGCGGCCAGGAATGGCACCACCAGCAGCGGCGCTGCCAGGGCAATCATCATTTGCCCCGCGTCGAGCGCACCCAGCCCGTCGATGCCGATGAAGCGGCCCGGCAGCATCACGATCAGCGTGACGAAGAAGAAGGCCGGCGACGCGGCCAGCACCTGTACGCCGACGAAACGTGCACCACCGAACAGCGACAGATCGAGCATCGGGCGGGCCACGCGCCGCTCGATACGCACGAAGGCCGCGAACAGCACGGCCGCCGCCAGCAGCGGCCCAATGACCGCGGCGCTGCGCCAGCCTTCTTCCGGTGCCAGCAGGATGCCGGAGGTGAACAAGGCGAGCGCAGCGGTGAAGCTGATGGCGCCCGGCCAGTCCAGGCCGGTAGCCTGCGGATCGCGGGATTCCGTGGCGCTGGCCCACACCATGACGAAGCCGGCCACCCCGATCAGCGCCGTGGCCAGAAACACCCAGCGCCAGCCGGCCAGCTCCACCAGCTCGCCCGCCGCCAGCGGCCCGAAGGCCAGGCCGATGCCGAACGTGGTGCCGAGCAGGCTGAACACCCGCGTGCGGATGGGGCCGTGGAAGGTCTGCGCCAATGAGGATATGGCGCCCGCGAAGGCGGCCGCGCCGCCCAGCCCTTGCAGCAGACGCAGTCCGTCAATCCAGCCGACCGTCGGCGCCAGCGGAATCGCGAACGTCGCCAGCGCGAACAGCGCCAGGCCGACCAGCCACACGCGCTTGCGGCCGTAGGTGTCGGTCAGGCTGCCAGCCGCCATCATGGCGCTGCCGTAGGTCAGGATGTAGCCGTTGACTACCCAGTTCAGTTGCATCGCCGTTCCGCCCAGTTCCTGGCTGATGGAAGGCAGCACGACGGCCGGGCCGGTGAAGCACAACGGGATCAGGATGCCGGTGAGGCAGGTGGCGAGCAGTTGCAGCCAATCGCGGCCAGTGGTGCCGCGTGTGGCGGCCAAGGTTTGTGCCATGAAAAACGTCCGCAGAGAGTCCGTGAAGGGACAGGCAGACGCCAAAGCCATATCTCGAAAGCCAAGACAGCCGCATCCAACCTGTGCAGTCGTCAGCGTAGGCGCGCACACCATTAAGAAAAATAGGCTAAGGTTCCGAGCATATCGGACAAATTTTCTTAGATGAGCGTCGCAATGGATTCCCTCAACGGCATCGGGTTCTTCGTGCAAGCGGCGGAAGCCCGCAGCTTTTCGGAGGCCGGGCGCGTGCTGGGCATCTCGTCCTCCGCCGTGGGCAAGAGTGTGGCGAGGCTTGAGGAGCGGCTGGGCGTGCGCCTGTTCCACCGCAGTACACGCAGCATCACGCTGACGGCCGAAGGGGCGCTGTTTCTGGAGCGGTGCCGGCGCATCCTGTGCGAGGTCGAGGCGGCGGAGCTGGAACTGTCGGAAACCCGCCAGGCTCCCCAAGGCAAGCTGCGCGTGAGCCTGCCGCTGGTCAGCGGCCTGGTTATGCCGGCGCTGACGGCCTTCATGCATCGCTATCCGGCCATCGAAATGGACGTGGATGTCTCGGATCGGATGGTCGATGTGATCGAAGAAGGCTTCGATGCCGTCATCCGCACCGGAGAGCCGGCGGATTCGCGCCTCATGTCTCGCCCGCTGGGCACCTTCAAGCTGCTGCTGGTCGGCGCGCCCCGGTATTTCGCGGCGCGCGGCACGCCGCGCGTGCCTTCTGAGCTTGCGGGTCATGCCTGCCTGCAACACAAATTCCCGAGCACCGGCAAATTCGAGCCGTGGCCCTTGCGTCTGCCGCAAGGCGAAGCGGAACCCAGCCTCTCGGCGTCGATGGTATGCAACACCACCGAGGCCCTGCTTCACGTCGCCCGCGCCGGCCTCGGAATCGCCTGTCTGCCGGATTTCATGGTGCGCGAGGCGATCACGGCGGGCGAACTGGTGACGGTGCTGGAGAACTTCAACCAGCATCGGGGCACCTTCCGCATGCTCTGGCCGTCGAGCAAGCACCTGGCACCGAAGCTGCGCGCATTCATCGATTTCATGGGCGCGGAGCTTTTCAAGCCCTGATCGGGATGGAGTCGCGCCAACTGCTGCGCTCGCCTCGAGAAAACCCATGCCGATGTTCATCGCGTGCGCCTATCCCGACACGTCGATGCAACGTGCTGGCGTCTGCTACATCTGCCACAGCATCCGGGCGATCCCCAGGCCCACCGCCACCGCACCGACCCAGGCGGTACTGGTCAGCCCCATCGCTTCCCGGCTCGTCCCGCCCAGCAGCGAACCTGGCGCGATGCCTCGGTTGAAGCCGGCGATGTTCAACCCGGTGGCCACCGCTGGCGCCAATAGAAGCGAAGTCGGGGCAAGTTTCAGAAAGCACCGGCATAGGCCGAACTTGCCTCAATCCTTAATCAAACTGCTGTATCGGGTTGTGGCGTAGTCCAGCGAAGTGCGATGCTGGCGTCATCCTGAAATAAAAAGCCGAGGGACATCGCGTCCCTCGGCTTTTTTTTCGTGATCCGATCCGAACTTACAGATCGAAAAACACCGTTTCCTGCTCGCCCTGCATGCGGATGTCGAAGCGATAGGCCACCACGCCGTTCGCCTGCACCTCGCGGCGCGCCAGCAGCGTGTCGCGGCGCGCGGCCGGCACGCTGCCGAGCACCGGGTCGGCAGCGTTGGCCGCCGTTTCGTCGTCGAAATAGATCCGCGTGAACGCATGCGTGAGCACGCCGCGCATCAACACCGCCACGTCGATGTGCGGCGCACCGGCATCGGTCGCGCCCGGCTTGACGGTGCGCACCACGAAGCGGTGCTGGGCGTCGGTGCCCGTGCCGATCCGCGAAAAGCCCGTGAAGCCGCTGGCCGCGATCTCGGCGCGCGACGCCGGATACTTGCCGGCCGCATCGACCTGCGTGAATTCGAGCATGGCGTCGAGGATCGTCTTGCCGTCGCCGTCGAACACCTGGCCGATCAGCACGATCTGCTCGCCGGCCGCGTGGGGTTCGGCGATATCGGTCGAGAACAGGCTCTTCATGTCGAAGTTGTACTGCTGGGGGCACAGGCCGTAGGCGAAGTACGGGCCGACCGTCTGCGAAGGGGATTGTTTCAGCGTCGTCATGATCAGCGCTCCATCGGGGTGGCGTCGCGGCCGCGCAGCACGATGTCGAACTCGTAGCCGAGCGCATAGCCTTCCTGGGTGACGTCGAGCGAGAAGTTCGATACCAGGCGCTCGCGCGCGTCTTCCGGCGTGCCTTGATAGATCGGATCGTATTGCAGCAGCGGATCGCCGGGGAAGTACATCTGCGTGACGAGGCGCGAGCCGAAATAATCGCCGAACAGCGAGAAATGGATGTGGTTCGGGCGCCAGGCGTTCGGATGGTTGCCCCACGGATAGGCGCCGGGCTTGATCGTCAGGAAGCGGTAGCGGCCCTGGTCGTCGGTCAGGCAGCGGCCCGCGCCGAGGAAGTTCGGGTCGAGCGGCGCGTCGTGCTGGTCGGCCTTGTGGACATAGCGGCCGGCGGCGTTCGCCTGCCACACCTCGACCAGCGTGTTGCGCACCGGCTTGCCGCCTTCGTCGAGCACGCGGCCCGTCACGACGATGCGCTCGCCGAGCGGCTCGCCGTTCTTCACGGCGTTGCGCGTCAGGTCGTGGTCGAGCGCGCCGAGGTCTTCCGCGCCATACACCGGCACGTACTGGTTGCGCAGCTTTTCCTTCAGCGGAATCAGCGGCCGCGTCGGGCCGCGCTTGACGGACGAACGGTATTCGGGGTGAACGTAGGCGGGATGCGACGGCCAGTCGCGCGGGCTGAGGATGGAGTCGTCCATCGCGGTGTCTCCTGTCTGTATTGATGAGGGCATGACGCCGAACTTTAACCAATCCGGAAAGTTATGCAAAATGACGTTTTTTCCCATCTCGTATAACCAACCGTTATGGTCAATCGTATCGCCGACGGCCGGGTCAAGTTCCGGCATCTGCAGTGCTTCCTGGCGGTCGCGCAGCTTGGCGGCGTGCAGAAGGCCGCCGAAAGCCTGTCGATCACGCAGCCGGCGGTGTCCAAGACGATCGCCGAGCTGGAATCGATCCTCGGCGTGAAGCTGTTCGAGCGCGGCCGGCAGGGTGCGCAGCCCACCCGCGAGGGGCAGTTGTTCCTGCCCCATGCGAGCGCCAGCGTGATGGCGCTGCGCCAGGGCGTGGGCCTGCTGGCCGGGGAGAGCGGCGGCGTGGCGGCCACGCTGGAGATCGGCATGCTGCCGACCGTGGCAGCCTCGCTCGCGCCGGCCGTCATGAAGGCGCTGACGGCGCGCATGCCGCGCATGATCGTGCGGATCGCCACCGACGCCAATGCGCGGCTGCTCGAACGCCTGAAATCGGGCGAGATCGAGTGCGCGGTCGGGCGGCTGTCGGAGCCGGAGCGGATGGTCGGCCTGTCGTTCGAGCAGTTGTACAACGAGCCGCTGGTGGCGCTGGTGCGCGCCGGTCATCCGCTCGCGAGCCACCCGGCGCCGGCCGGCGAGCTGGGCCGCTTCCCGGTGGTGGTGCCGCCGTACGGCACGCTGATCCGGCAGTCGGCCGAGCAGATGCTGGCGGCGTGCAACGCGCCGGCGCTCGATACCTTCGTGGAGGTGCTGTCGGTGTCGGTGGGCCGCGCGCTCGCACTTGAAAACGATGCGGTGTGGTTCGTGCCGCGCTACGCGGCCGAATACGATCTGGCCGGCGGGACGCTGGTGCGGCTGCCGCTGCCGGCCGACGGCGCGGACGAGCTGGTCGGCCTGATCCTGCGTACCGACGCCCGGCCGTCGCCGGCCGCGCAGGCCCTGATCGACGCGGTGCGCAACGTGGCGCGCGACCGGTTCGCCGGTGCGCACGCCCGGCGCACGCCGGCACGGCGCCGGCGTGGTTCGGCGCCGCCTCGGGGGTAATCGCACCCCGGCCGGCTTCGCGGATGCGGCGCGACCTGCTCGCCAGCCTCGCTGGCGCGTGCCGGTTTCCTCAGTTTTCCAGCGCCGCGCCGGATGCCAGATCGATCCGATGCCGATTCAACAAGGCCATCAGCTCGGCCGGTGCGACATCGAGCGCGGCGGCGGCTGCCGCCACGTCGTCGCCGTGCCGCCGCAGTGCGGCGTCGAGTGCCTGGTGCTCGGCGGCTTCCAGCGTGCCGGCGAGCGTGGGCAACGGGTGTGACGCGTCGTCCCCGAGATCGAGATCGTCGGCCGACAGCACCGGATGCTCGGCCATCACCATCGCGCGGCGAATCCGGTTGATCAGCTCGCGCACGTTGCCGGGCCACGCGTAGCGGTACATCGCCTCGATCGCGCACGGCGAGAAGCCGCGGATCCGGCCGCCGCCGTCGGCGCTGAAGCGTTGCAGGATATGGCGCGCCAGCACCTCGATGTCGCTGCCGCGCGCGCGCAGCGGCGGCTCGTCGATGCGCAGCACGCACAGCCGGTGGAACAGGTCCGCCCGGAAGCGCCCCTCGCGCATCGCCGCTTCCAGATCGACATGGGTGGCCGACAGCACGCGCACGTCCACCGGCACCGATTCGCGCCCGCCGAGCCGCTCGATGCGGCCTTCCTGCAGGAAGCGCAGCAGGCTGGCCTGGCTTTCGTGCGGCATGTCGCCGATCTCGTCGAGGAACAAGGTGCCGCCCTGCGCGGCCTCGATCCGGCCGATCTTGCGCTGGGTCGCGCCGGTGAACGCGCCGCGCTCGTAGCCGAACAGCTCCGATTGCAGCAGCGCGGGCGGAATCGCGCCGCAGTTGATCGGCACGAACGGCGCGTTGCGGCGCGTCGAGCGTTCGTGGATCGCCAACGCGGTCAGCTCCTTGCCGGTGCCCGATTCGCCGGAGATGAACACCGTCGCGTCGGTGTTCGCGACCTTGCGGATGGTGCGGAACAACTGCTGCATCGCCTCGCAGGTGCCGACCATCTCGTCGTCACCGGCGTCCCGGGCTCGCGCGTCGGCGCCGGGCTCGCGCTCGGCGAGGCCGGCCATCGCGCAGGCCTGGCGCGCGAGCAGGTCGAGCGTGGCGGGCGGCGCGTCGTCGGCGACGAAGCTGCTGCAGTACTGACGCACCAGCCGGCGCACCTCGGGCTCGTCGAAGCGCGCGGCATCGGCCAGCGCGACCCAGCCGGTGGCGGGGCGGCGCAGCGCGACGTCGAGCGATGCGAGCTCGGCCGTCGAGAAGCCGCGCAGGTCGAGCAGGCCGGCTTGCGGTTCGACCGCGGCCGGCTTGCGCGCGAATTCGAGCGGCGAGGCGAAGCGCGCGACGCGCCAGCCGTGCTGCGACAGAAACGCGGCCAGCACCGCGTCGGGCTGGCGGGCGAGATAGACGAGCGTGCGCGGGGCGGCCGGCGCGGCGGTGTCGGACAGGGTATCGGCGGCACGGCGGCGACGCGAGAAATCGGCGGCGATGACGGCGGGCGGGACGCGGGATTCTTGCACGATGGGCTCCGTCGCGGCGATCAGAACGTGTACGGGAAACGCACGCCGACCACGAAGTTCGGCGCGTCCGGCGTGAGGCCGACGGCGACCGACGCATTCATCGTCAGGTGCTTGTTGAAGACGTGATTGAGGCCGAAGCTCAGGGTCGACGCGGTGGTCTGGCTGCCCGGCACCTTCTGCCAGACGTCGCCGGGGGCCTTGGTCTTGGTTTCCGGCTCGAACGCCAGCGTGTAGGCGATGCTGGCCGAATCGCGTTCCGAGAAGGCCAGCGCCACGCCGCCGCCGATCTGCACGATGTCGCCGAGCTTGACCTTGGCCGGCTGCGTCTGGCCGACCACCGACGAAATGTCGCCGAACGAGCGCGCCACGTTGTAGGTGTACGACAGGCTGCCGAACAGCACGATCGGGTCGTAGGTCTTCAGCACCGACATGCCGGCCGTGATGCTCCAGAAGCCGGTGCCGGTGGGCAGCGTGTCGGGCGCGACAAGGTTGGTGTTGTTCGGGTCGATCTGGCGCAGCTTGATGCCGAACGGCGAGGCGCCGGACGGCGTCTTCACGCGCAGGCTGCCGACCACGTCGGGCAGATTCTGGGTTTCCTTCAGGAACTGGTAGTAGATCCCGAAGTTGACGTCGCCGAGCGCGTGCGAGGTGCCGCTCGCATCCGACAGCGAGCTGGACGCGCCGCCCGCGCCGCCGACGATGAAGTTGCTGGTGCGGTACACGTACGGCACATCCACATCCACGTTGATGCGGCTGGTCAGGCCGTAGCGGATGTCGACGTCGCTCGTCAACTGGTGCGATTTGGTCTGGCCGAGGTTCAGGTTGCCGAGGAAGATCGCGTCGAGCGCGAGGAACCCGGAGAGCTGCAACTGGCGGCGATCGTAGTAGGTGTCGCTGATGCCCCAGTCGATCGTCAGCTTGTGATCGAACAGCGGGGCGTGCTCGCGTTGCACCACGGCGTTTTCGGCTTCGGTGCGGGTGGGTTCGGCCGCGCGGTTCTCGGTGCCGATCGTGCCGGTGGTGGCCGCGGCGTTCGCGCCGCTGCGGGTGCCGGTGCCCGCCGAGCCCGACACGGGTGGCGAGACCGGCACGCCGGTGGCCGTGCCGGTGCCGTCGCCGGGCGCGGGCGAGAGCGGCGTGTATTGCGCGAGCACGGTGGTGGCGCCGTTGCCCCCATTCGCGGCTTCGGCCGGCGGGTCGGACAGCCCGCGCCCGCGTTGCTGCATCTCCAGGTCGACCACATGACGTTCGAGCGACTGGATCTTGCGTTGCTGCGCGTCGACGAGCTGCATCAGCGCGTTGAGCCGGTCCTCGACCGACTGGTTGGCGAGCGCCTGGGCCTGGGCGCTGCTGGCGATCGCCAGCAGCAGCACGGCAGCGGGAATGGCCGCGAGCGGATGGCGCGGCGAGAAATCGATCTGCATGGTCTAACCCCCGGTGTTATTCGAAACGTGACATTCGGTTTCGCGCCGCTCGCCGGGTCAACCCGCCCGGCGGCAAAGGAACGGCGCGTTCTGCTGCCGTATCGGCGTCCCGTCGCGTGCAAGGGCGCGGGCGCCGTGGTTATGGGGCTGCGGTGTGCGGGCCGCGCGTCATCTCCTTGCGGCGAAGCCGGCTTGCAGCGCCTGCAGGATGCCGGCCTGGCGCAGCGCGCCGCCCGACATCTGTTGCGTGCGCAACTGAAGCTGGAGCTGGTTGGAGACGAGCTGCTGGTTGCCGGCCACCTGCAGCAACTGGGCGACGGCGCCGGCCCGCGCGGCGGCGGGCGCGATGATCTGGCTCGCGACGCCGGCCGGCGTGTTCAGCGCCAGCATCACGCCGTTCGCGCCGAACGCGATGCTGGCGCGGATCGTGCCGTCGGCGCTGGCCGCCGAAGCGCTCGGCGAGCCGCTCGCGCCCGGCAGCATGGTGGACGCCGTGCCGAGGTTCGGGCCGAAGTCGATCGTCATCGCGTTGCTGCCGGTGTTGCCGTTGCCGGCCACTTGCGTGACCTGCGACACGCCGTTGACGCGAATCGTCTGGCCGCCCGACGCGACGGCGTTCGGATCGGTGCCGTTGGCGCGCGACGGGTCGCCCGCCACCACGGCGGCGGCCGTCTGCACCTGGGCCGACAACTGGTTGGCGCCGTTGGCGACGACGTTCAGCGATCCCTGAGCGATCGCGAGCGCGCCATTCGGCAACTGCCATTGCGAGAGCAGGTTGACGACGAAGCCGGACACCATCGTCGCATCGGCGAACTTGCCGGTTTGACGGGCCAGCACGTCGTCGTCCACCGCGACGATCGGCAGCGCGGCCGGGGCCAGCGCGTCGCCCGCGAACGGCATCTGCATGCCGGCGGGCGAGGCGGCCGAGGCGGCGCTGCCGGTGAGTGCGCAGACGGCCGCACAAGCCGCGCCGCGCAGGAATGAGAGTGAGCGATTCATGATGGGTCAGAACAGGTCTGCCTTGATCAAGCCGTACTCGACGAACGGGATCGCGGCGGAGCCGGTGGTGAGCGCCTGTTCGCGCAACCGGAGCGCCAGCGAGTCGTTGTGCTGCAGCAGCGGGGAATCCTCCATGAACGGTTTGCCCACAACCGCGAACACCAGGCCGTTCCAGGTCTTGGCGAAATCCTGTTCGAGCAGGATGCGGTTGCCGAGCGCGGGATCGGCGATGAAGACCCGGCCGTCGGCGGCGCGCTTGACGATCACGAAGTGCTCGTAGCCTTCGATGTTCATCAGCACGATGACGGGGATCTGCAGGGTGTAGAGCGCATCGAGGCCGACCCGGAAGCCGCGCCCGCGCAGCCCGAGCGTTTCGACGAACTTCTTCATGTCGAGCATCGAGAAGCCGTGACGCACGACCACCTCGGGCGTGGAGAAGGCCATCATCCGCTGGATCATGTCGGCTTCGGGGATGTCGATGCCGTAGCCGTATTTCAGCAGCGTGGCGAGGGCGGCCGAGCCGCAACTGAAGTCGAACTGCTGGCCGACGATGTCGCGATGGCGCAGGTCGTACATCGATTTCAATGTCTTGTGCACGGGCACGCCGGCGAACGGCAGGGCATCGATGCCCGAGGCCTGAGCGTTCGTGAACGGGCCGAAAGCCCAGCATGCGCAGAGGGCTGCGAGCCGGGCCGGCCAGTGAAGGCGTGTCGATGTCATGGGTG
>NZ_BAAILN010000151.1:183938-187421 GCF_054589155.1 Burkholderia sp. 3C | reverse complement strand
CGCGCCGCTGGTCCTGCGGCGCGCGAGGCCGCCGAAGCGGTCAATGGCCGCTGTTGAGCGCCGCGATCGCGAGGCCGTTGTGCTGCAGGTTGCCCGCGCCGCCGGCGATGTTCACGCCGATGTTGCCGGTTGCACCCGTGAGGGTGTTCGCGCCGAGCATCGCGGTGCCGACGAAGCGGCCGTTGATCTGCGCGCTGGCCACTTGCGTGTTGTCGTCCGTGGCGATCATCGCAACCGTGCGTGCCTGACCCGGGGACACCGTCGTCATCGAGCCCGCCAGGCTGTTGTTCTGCACGTTGCCGACGCCCGAGGCGACATTGACGCCGACATTGCCCGACACGCCTGCCAGCGAACCGTCGCCGATCGACGCATTCAGCACGAAGTTGTCGATGCGGGCGCGGCCCGACGACGCCTGGTTGCTGAAGATCTGCGCATTGCCGAACACGTTGCCGACATCCACCGAGGCCAGCGACACGTCGTTGCTTTGCGCGTTGTCGATGCCCATCGCGATGTTGACGCCGAGGTTGCCCTTGACGCCGGTGGCCGCGTTGGTGCCGGTGGTGGCGGTGAGCGTGCCGGCCGAGCGGGTGTCGGTGACGGCGGTGACGCTGCCGGAGGTTTCGGTGCGATTCGAATTGTAGGTATTGGTGAAACCCCAGATTTCCGAATGGCCCGACATCGAATCCTGTTCGGCGGAAATCGATCCGCTCGAAGCCGATTGCGCTTCGCTTTGCATGCCGGCTGCACCCCACACGTTGCCGTACGACGAACTCGTCCGGGTGGCGCTTGCATCGGCATGTTGATGCGAGGTGCTGGAAGCGTTGGCCGATGACGACGCGCCCCAGACCGCGCCGGCACCACCGACGATGTAGCCGCTTTGGCTTTGCGAAGCACTGCCGCCCGCTGCGAAGCTGAACAGGCCGGGCAGGACATAGCCGCCGATTTGAGCGCTCTGGCTGCTGCCCGATGCACCAGCCGCACCACCGACGATGAAGGCCGAGCCGCCCGAGTTGCCCGATTGGTGCAGGCTGGACGACTGATTCGCGGTGGCGCTCTGTTGCGAGGAGGCAGTGCTGTAGGTACTGCCAGCCACCCAACTGCTGCCGCTGCGAGACGCCGACTGCGAGGACTTCGCCTTGTATGAGGCGTCGAACGTCGAAACCTGGGATTGACCGTGATACGAAGAGCCCACGTTGCTTCTCGTGGCCGACACGTTATCCACCGACGTCGTCACCGAGCCCGTCGTATAGCTCTGATACAGCGGCTCCAGCGACACGTGATTCAACGACACCGTCTGGTTGTTGTTGATCACCGCGCCGGCGCTGCTCGACACGCCGACGGCGCCGTACAGTCCGACAAAACCGAAGATGCCGACAGCCTCGGTGACCCCGGTAACGTTGTAGAGGAATGCGTCGGCCGCTTGGGCCGATCCGGCAACCGAGACGAGAACCGCGGCTGCAATGACAGTGCGTTTCATGATGCGCTCCGATACGGAAGTGGCTAGTTGATAAAAAGCGTGCCCGCCGGGGGACGGAGCACAAAACTGTTTGCCGTGGTGTTACCGGCGCCGGCTGTCTGGTTGACTTGCACGATTCCGCTGATATGCTTGAAAGCGTCGCCGCTAATCGACACCTCCCGCATTCCCCGGCCCCCCGCCGGTATTCCCAGGCCTCCGGCCTTCGAAGCCGTTTCGGACAGTTCGGTATCCGAAACGGCTTCGATCCCTGCGCCCAGCGTGCCGATGGCCATGCTGTTGCGCTGTAGATTCGCGCTGCCCGCGCTTTGATTCACCATCACCGCACCCGACAGATTCGACAACGCGCCGCCCTCGATGCGGGCCGCCGTGTCGCCGGTGCGCGCCACGCTGGTGGCCGCCTGCAGCGACGAAAGATTCGCGCCCGCCGCGGTGCCGATGCCGATCGCCAACTGGTTCGCTTGCGCATTGCCGGCACCCACCGTCTCGTTGATCTTGAGCACGCCGCTGATATCGCGCGCCGCGTTGGCGCCGATCGTCGCGACGCCGGCCACCTGCGCCGTCGATTGCGCCTGAACGGAGGCTGCGGCAAGCAACGCGAGCGCCGGCAGCCAGTACGCCCGATGCGAAAATATCATTCGCATGACGAAACAATATTTCGATGCCGGTGCGTGACGGGGGCGGCGGCTCATTTGATGGCTCCCAGCGCCGTCACGAGCGGCGAGATCGCTCCGGTGATGGTGGTCGAGATCGTGCCGCCGATGGTCGTGATGCCGGAGGTCGGGATGCTCACGCCGCCTGCGCCGCGCCCGAGCGGGCCGGCCAGGTCGGCCGTCAGCACCTGGGTGACGGCCGCCACCGTCGCGCTGGTGTTGGCCACGTTGCCGCTGGCGATGCCGAGCGAGCCGCGCGCATTGGTCAGATCGAGGTCGGACGCCAGCGTGCCCATCATCGGATTGAACGTGTTGGCCGGGAACGTGGTGGCGCGCACGCGCACCGGGTCCTGGTCGACCGGCACCGGGCGATACGCGATGCGTGGCGTCACGTCGCGCAGTACGATCAGGTCGCCGGGGTTCTGCGGCGCCTGTTGCGCGTGGGCCGTGCTCGCGGCGCCGACGATCGCGCCGGCGGCGCCAAGCGCGGCGAGCGGAGCGACGAACGGAAAACAGAGCGGATTCATGTCGGCATCCTTGGCGTATCGGGTTTCAACTGAGGGGCT
The DNA here is from genome assembly GCF_054589155.1 of Burkholderia sp. 3C. Classification (NCBI taxonomy): domain Bacteria; kingdom Pseudomonadati; phylum Pseudomonadota; class Betaproteobacteria; order Burkholderiales; family Burkholderiaceae; genus Burkholderia; species Burkholderia sp. 3C. The sequence continues at coordinate 184,728 of NZ_BAAILN010000151.1, read as the reverse complement.
TCAACGGCGCGTCAGGCTGAGGCTGTTGCCCTGCATCGGGCGCGGCGCATCGGCCGGGACCGGCAGCGGCGACGGCAGGGCCGGCGGCGCGAGTTCGTCCCACAGGGTGACGCCGTTGCGCGCGGCGGCCAGTTGCATCGGCGAGGCCGACACCATCATCGTCATGCCGGCGGCGCGGCCGCGTTGGGCGGCCAGCGTCGTTTCGTCGAGCGACACGTCGCGCGGGCCGGCCAGCGGCAGCTCCGTCGCCGCGAACTCGATCGCCGCCACCGCCGGCAGCACCTGGGCGTGCACGGCGGGCAGGCTCGCCGCGGCGATCAACGCGGCGGCAACATTCAGGCAGAGGTGGCGGGGCAGGTTCGACATCGCAGGTCTCCGGTGTGCAAGACATACAGCGAGGAGCGTGCCAACGTCGCAAAAGGCACGCCCCTGCTCGATTGTCTTGCGCGCACCAGGCCCTGCGGGCTGTAAGGAGAACGAAAACGTATCAGCCTTGAAACACGGCCTCGTTCACGGCCGACAAGCTTCGCGTGAACGACTTGGAATCGCGGTTCGCATGGCACGGGAAATACCCTGAGCGATGCCGCATGCCGAGCGTGGCGAACCGCACGGAACGCGAGCGCTGGCGGGCCGGACGCGGATCGGCCGTGAGGCGGCCATCGAGCGGCACCGGTCCGGGCCGGTGTCGCGCGAACGTATCAGGCCGGAACCACTGTTAAGAAACGATGCGGAGGAGGTGGCCTGGGCGCGCGAATCGACGTATCGGGCGCGCGCCATGTAGCGAACGCGA
>NZ_BAAILN010000151.1:139062-183790 GCF_054589155.1 Burkholderia sp. 3C | reverse complement strand
GGCCGGCTCGTGATCGAACGAGCCGGCCGCGTCAACCGGCGATCAGGAAGGGCGCAGTGTCGCCTTGTGCGGCATGGTCTTGATGACGGCCCGTTGTTCGGGCGGCATCGCCGGCGGCTTGGCGGGCACCGAGAAGCCGAACGTGTTCCAGCCGTCGTCGCAGCTCACGAACACCGCGCCGCCATGCATGTCGGCGACGGCCTTGACGATCGACAGCCCCAGCCCGTGATTCTCGTTGCTGTTGGTGCGGGCTTCCTCGAGCCGGTAGAAGCGCTCGAACATATGCGCGCGCTTGGTCGGATCGAGCGAAGCGCCGGGGTTGGCGACGGCGATCTCGACCTGCTCGCCGGTCGCGCGGATCGTCACGCGGATTGCATCGCCGGGCCGCGAGTGCTGGATCGCATTGATCAGCAGATTGGTCATGGCGCGGCCGAACAGCGAGGTATCGACGCTCGCGCGCGCATCGCCCGACAGCTCGGCGCGCAGTTGCGCGTCTTCCAGCGAGAACTCGAGGAAGTCGAGCATGCGTGCCACCTCGTTCGCCAGCGACACGTCGCTGAGGTTGGTCGCGCGCTCGCCGCGATCGCTGCGCGACAGGAACAGCATGTCGTTGACGATCACGCGCAGCCGCTCGAATTCCTCGAGGTTCGATTGCAGCGTCTGCTGCATGCGCTCGACCGTGCGCTCGCGCGAGGTCAGCGCCACCTGGGTCTGGCCGATCAGGATGCTGACCGGCGTGCGCAGCTCGTGCGCGACGTCGGCGTTGAACGATTCGAGCCGGTCGTAGGCCAGCTCGATCCGCTCCAGCGCGCCGTTGAACGAACTGGCCAGCTCGTGCAGCTCGCTCGGCAGCGCGTCGGTCTGCAGCCGCTGCTTGCGGTTCGCGGGGCTCAACGCCGCCGCTTCCTTCGACAGTTGCGCGAGCGGCTCCAGCCCGAAGCGCGTCACGGCGCGGCTCAACAGCAGCGACACCACGGTGGCCGCGCCGATCAGCGCCGCCAGCGTCAGCGCGATGAAGCGCAGCATCTTCTGGGTGCGGTCGCAGGCGGTGGCCACGATCAGCGTCAGCTCGGGGTGCGTGCCGTTCGCCGCGATCGTGGTGGTGCGCGTCATCACGTTGTAGCTGCTGCCCTCCACATGCTTCAGGTCGAACTCGCCCACCGGCACGTCCACCGGCGTGCCTTCCACCGGCTTGCCGAGCGTGTAGGCCGGATCGGGGCTGGTGACGATATAGCGCGTCGAGCCGTCGAGCGGTTGCAGGTCGGTCAGTTTTTCCTGGGTGATGTGCCAGCGCGCCGGGGTGCTCGCATGCGAGAGGATCATCTCGGCCACCTTGGCGCGGGTTTCCAGCGTCGCGCGCAGTTCGGCGAACAGTTGCCGTTCCATCATCGCGAACAGGCCGATGCCCACCAGCGAGAACACCAGCAACGAGGTGATGGCGAACATCACCGACAGACGCATCGAGATCGAGCGTTTCATGGCAGCCCTCAGCGACGCAGGTCGGCTTCCGGCTCGTCGCGCACTTCGAGCACGTAGCCCATCCCGCGGATGGTATGCAGCAGCTTGTCGGAATACGGGCCGTCCAGCTTGGCGCGCAGGCGCTTGATGGCGGTTTCCACCACGTTCGCGTTGCTGTCGAAATTGACGTCCCACACCAGCTCGGTGATGGTCGTCTTCGACAGCACCTCGCCGCGCCGGCGCGCCAGCACGCCGAGCAACTGGAATTCCTGCGCGGTCAGATCGAGGCGGATGCCGTTGCGCGAGGCGCGGCGGCTGATCAGGTCCACCCGCAGGTCGCCGATCGAGATCAGCGTCGATTCCTGCACGCGCGCGCGGCGCGTCAGCGCGCGCAGGCGTTCGATCAGTTCGAGGAACGAGAACGGCTTGGTCAGGTAGTCGTCGGCACCGCCGCGCAGGCCGCGCACGCGGTCGTCCACGCGGTCGCGCGCGGTCAGCATGATGACCGGGGTGTCCTTCTGCGCACGCAGCGCGCGCAACACGCCGAAGCCGTCGATCTTCGGCAGCATGACGTCGAGCACCACCACGTCGTAGTCGTATTCGACCGCTTTCCAGGCGCCGTCCTCGCCGTCGGTGGCGATATCCACCACCCAGCCTTCTTCCGACAGCCCGCTTTTCAGGTAATCGACGACCTTCGGTTCGTCTTCGACGATCAGTACTTTCATTCGGATTTCCCGTTGGCTGGCTCGGCGGCGGACCAGCCGCCGCCGAGCGCTTTTGCGAGATATACCACCAGCGCGGCCCGTTGACCACGAATCTGCACCTCCTGGCGCTCGCTGGTGAGCAACTGCTGTTGCGCGCTGATCACGTCGATGTAGGCGGTCAGGCCGCCGGCATAGCGGTCGCGCGCGAGCGAGACGAGCTGGCGCGAATCGTCCACGCCGGCGCGCGCGCGGCGGCTGGCCTCGTCGAGCGTCGACAGGCCGGTCACGGCGTTCTGCACTTCCTGGAACGCGGTCAGCACGGTTTGCCGGTAATTGGCCTGCGCGGCCGCGTAGCCGGCCTGCGCGTAGTCGACGCCGGCCTTGAGCCGGCCGCCCGAGAAGATCGGCTGCGACACCGACGCCCCCACCGACCAGACCAGCGACGGCACCGAGAACAGGCTGGCGAAACGGGTGGCTTCCCAGCCGATGTCGGGCGACAGCGTCAGGCGCGGAAAGTACGCGGCGCGCGCCACGCCGATCTGCGCGTTGGCGGCGGCCATCGCACGCTCGGCCGACGCCACGTCGGGCCGGCGCTGCAACACCTCGCTCGGCAGGCCCGGCGGCAGCGCGGGCGCGTTCAGCGGCTGCACGCGGGGCGCGATCGAGAACGACGGTGCGGGCGTGCCGGTCAGCGTGGCGATCGCGTGCTCGTATTGTTGCCGCGTGTTGCGCAGCAGTTGCGCCTGGGTTTTCGTCGCGTCGAGTTGGGCGCGCTGCTGGAGCAGATCGAGCCCCGATACCGCGCCCAGTTCATGCTGCGCGCTGACGAAATCGAGCGCTTTCTGCTGCAGCGCCACCGAGCGGCTCAGGACGTCGATCTCGGCATCGGTTTCGCGCAGCGACAGGTAGGCGGTCGCGAGATCGGCCGTCAGCACGAGGCGGGCATTGGCGAGATCGTCGGCGGATTGCTCGGCGCCGGCCTGCGCGGCCTCCACGGTGCGGCGGATGCGGCCGAACAGGTCGAGTTCGTAGCTGGCCGCGGCGCCGAACTGCGTGTCGTTCTGGACCGTCGAGTGGTTGGTCTGCGCGTAGTTGGTCAGCGGGCGGTCGGCCGAGATCCGCGAACGGCTCGCACCGGTGTTCAGGCCGATCGCCGGCAGTTGCGCGGCCGAGGTCGAGGCCAGCGTGGCGCGGGCCTGCGCGTAGTGGGCGGCGGCGGCGGCCAGCGTCTGGTTGGCGGCCAGCGCCTGCGTTTCGAGCTGGTTCAGCAGCGAATCGTCGAACACGGTCCACCAGTCGGGCGTGAGCGCCGCGTGGGACGGGCGGGCGCGTTGCCAGTAGGTGTCGTCGGCCGGCGTTTGCCAGGTGTCGGGCGTGTCGACGGCCGGGCGATGGTAATCGGGGCCGACCGTGCAGGCGGCCAGCCACAGGGGGGACGTGGCGGCGAGGGCGGTCAGGGCGGCGCGGCGGGCGAGGGTGGCTGAAAACCGTTGGCGCTTGTGCGGCGACGGCGGCGGCGAATCGCCATCCAGCGCGCGCGCCGATGCGACGCGCGCGAGCCGGCCCGAAGTGCGAAGCACGGCGTTCACGCTCCGGCCCCTGAAGCAGTCGCAGCATTCGAAGCGCCCGAAACGTTCGAAGCACCGGAAGCACCGGAAGCACCGGAAGCACCCGAAGCACCCGAAGCACCCGAAGCACCCGAAGCACCCGAAGCACCCGAACCGGCGGCCGCCGACGAAGCCGCCTTGCCGCTCCCGGCCACCGTCCCCTTCACCACCACCAAGTCGCCGTTCGCCAGCGAATCGCTCGGATTCAGCACGATCCGATCGCCAGCCTCGATGCCTTCGTCGAGTTCGAGCGACTTGCCGAGCGTGCGGGCGATCCGCACCGGCCGCAGCGTGACCCGGCCGTTGGCGTCCACCACGGCCAGCGTCGGCCCTTCGGCGCGGAACAGCAGCGTGTTGGCGGGCACCGTCAGCGTGCCGACCGCCGCCATCGGCAGCGTCGCCTTCACGTAGGCGCCCGGCAGCAGGCGGCCGTCCTGGTTCGGCAGCGTGATCTCGATCTGCAGCGTGCGGGTGGCCACGTCGATGGCGCGCGCGGTGTGCGTGACGGTGCCGTCGAAGGTCTGGCCCGGCAGCTCGGTTTGCGTGACGGCCACGTGCTGGCCGATCCTGATCTGCTGCGCGTAGGTTTGCGGCACGCGCACGTAGAGCCGCAGCCGGTCCGCCTGCGTGACCATGAACAGCGCGCGTCCGGTGCCGCTGTTGCCCGCGTTGATCAGGTCGCCCACGTCGATGTTGCGCTGCGTGACCACCCCGTCCACCGGCGCGACGATCTTCTGGAAGCCCTTCAGCTCGGTCAGGCGGCGCACGTTCGCCTCGGCCGCGGCCAGGTTCGCGACGGCCTGATTGAAGGCGCCCTGGCGGTCGTCGAGTTCCTGCTGCGAGACGGCGTCGCGCTGGCGCAGTTGCTGCGCGCGGTCGAACGAGGTGCGGGCCAGCGCCTGCGACGATTGCACCTGCTGGCGCTGCGCCACCGCCTGCGCGAATTCCTGGTCGACTTCCGGCGTATCCAGCTCGGCCAGCACCTGGCCGGCCTTCACATGCGTGCCGATATCCACGTCCCAGCGCGCCACGTAGCCGCTCGCGCGTGCGTAGATCGGCGCTTCCACATAGCCGCGCAGCGAGCCCGGCAGCGCCAGCCGCGTATCGCCGGTCGCCGGGCTCGGCGTGACCACCATGACGTACTGGCGCGCGTTCTGTTCGGCCAGCTTGTCGAGCTTGCCGTGATTGAAGTAATCGGCCACCAGCGTGCGCGCCGCCAGCACGGCCAGCACCACGCCGGTCACGATCAGCGCGAGCTTGGTGCGCCGGCGCACGGCGGTGCGGGCGGGCAGGTCCAGCCCCGATTCCTCGACGTGCAGCCCGACGGCGCTATGACGTTTCTCTTCCATGAGTTCAACCGGTCTAAAACGAATCCAGGGGTCAGGACGCTTCGGCGCGGTGCGCGCGCCGTTTCGCCAGGCGATGATGCACGCCCGCGAACACCAGCGGGACGAAAAACAGCGTCGAAACGGTGGCGAACAGCAGCCCGCCGATCACGGCGCGGCCGAGCGGGGCGTTCTGCTCCGCGCCCTCGCCCAGCCCGAGCGCCATCGGGATCATGCCGATGATCATGGCCAGCGCGGTCATCATGACCGGGCGGATTCGCGTCGCGCCCGCCTCGAGCGCGGCCGACAGCGCCGGCACGCCGGCATCGAGCCGCTGCCGTGCGAACGACACCACCAGGATCGAGTTCGCGGTGGCCACGCCCACCGTCATGATCGCGCCGGTCAGCGCCGGCACGCTCAGGTGGGTGCCCGTCACGAACAGCATCCAGGCGATGCCCGCCAGCGCCGCCGGCATCGCACTGATGATGATCAGCGGGTCGATCCACGACTGGAAGTTCACGACGATCAGCAGATACACCAGCACGATCGCCATCGCCACGCCCGCGCCGAGCCCGAAATACGAGCTGCGCATGGTGTCCACCTGGCCGCGCAGCGTGATCGTGGTGCCGCGCGGCAGCGTCTTGCGGGCCTCGCTGACGATCCCGTCGATGTCGGACGCCACGCCGCCGAGGTCGCGCCCGTCCACGCTGACGTACAGGTCCGTCACCGGACGGATGTTGTAGTGCGTGACCACCGCCGGATCGACGCCGCGCTTCAACTCGGCCAGGTTGGCCAGCAACTGGTACGGCGTGCCGGGCGCACCCGAGGCCGCGATCGGCGTACTGAGCAGGTCGCCGACCGAGTGGATCTGGTATTGCGGCGTCTGGATCGTCAGCGGGTATTGCACGCCGGTTTGCGGATTGACCCAGAACGTCGGCGTGGTCTGCGAGGTGCCGGCCAGCGAGATCAGCATGTTCTGCGCGACGTTCTGCGCCGACAGGTTCAACTCCTGCATCCGCGTGCGATCCATGTAGGCCGTCAGCGTCGGCTCGTCGATGCGCTGCAGGATGTGCGCGTCCACCGCGCCCGGCACGGTGCGCACGCGCTTGAGCAGGCGGCTCGCGATCGCCATGTTCGAGCTGGCGTCGTTGCCCTGCAATTGCACGTCGATCGCGGCCGGCTGGCCGAAGTTGAGGATCTGCGTGACGATGTCGGACGGCTGGAAGAAGAACTCCACGCCCGGGAAGCGCTCGGGCAGCACGCGGCGCAGCGTCTCGACATAGCCGTTCGCGGGCGGGTGGCCTTCCTTCAGCGCGATCATGATCTCGCCGTCGAGCGTGCCGATCGTGCCGGCGTTGCTGTACGACAGGTTGATGCCGCTCGACGGCAGGCCGAGGTTGTCGACGATGGTTTCGAGCTGGTCGGCCGGCACCACCTCGCGCACCACCTTCTCGACCTGATCGGCCAGCCGCGCGGTTTCCTCGATGCGGATGCCCGTTTGCGCGCGCATGTGCAGGCGGATGTTGCCGGCGTCGACGCTCGGGAAGAAATCGCGGCCCAGCACGAAGATCAGGCCCGTGGACAGCACGCAGAAGCCGAGAAACGCGATGGCGGCCGCGCGGCGGCGCACGATCAGCATGCCGAGCAGCACGATATAGCCGGCGCGCAGGCGCTCGAACGCGCGGTCGAAGCCGTGATGGATGCGCGCGAAACGCGACGGGCGGCGGGCCGGCGCATGCGTCGCGTCGGCGGCCGTGGCGTTGGCGCTGTTGGCTCCATCGGCGCCATCGGCGCCGTGCGCGGCCGGCGCATGGGCCGCGTCGCGCCGGAACAGCAGCATCGCCATGGTCGGCACCAGCGTGCGCGACAGCACGTAGGAGGCCAGCATCGCGAACACCACCGCCTCGGCCAGCGGCACGAACAGGTAGCGCGCCACGCCGGTCAGGAAGAACATCGGCACGAACACGATGCAGATGCACAGCGTGGAGACCAGCGCCGGCACCGCGATCTCGCCCGCGCCGTCGAGGATCGCCTGGCGCAGCCCGGTGCCGAGGTGCAGGTGGCGCTCGATGTTCTCGATCGTCACGGTGGCGTCGTCCACCAGGATCCCGACCGCGAGCGCCAGCCCGCCGAGCGTCATGATGTTGATGGTCTGGCCCAGCGCGGCCAGCGCCAGGATCGACGTGAAGATCGACAGCGGGATCGAGATCGCGATGATCAGCGTGCTGCGCCAGTTGCCGAGGAACAGCAGGATCATCATCGCCGTCAGCAGCGCCGCGATCAGCGCCTCGTGGATCACCCCCTGCACCGCCGCCTTCACGAACACCGATTGATCGAACAGCGAACTGATCTTCAGGTCGGCCGGCAGCGTGGCCTCGACGCTCGGCAGCAGCGTCTTCAGCGCGTTCACCACCTGCAGCGTGGACGCGTCACCCGTCTTCATGATCGACACCAGCACGCCGCGCTGGCCGTCCTTGCGCACGATGTTGGTTTGCGGCGAGAAGCCGTCGCGCACGTGCGCCACGTCCGCCAGATAGATGGTCGCGCCGTTCTGGGTGCGCACCGGCAGGCGGTTCAGCTCGGCCACCGAGTCGGGCGAGGCGTTGGTGCCGACGCGATATTCGGTCGGCCCGATCTTGGCGGTGCCGGTGGGCAGGATCAGGTTCTGCACCCCCACCGCATTGACGATGTCGGACGGCGTCAGGCCCTTGGCCATCAGCGCCTGCATGTCGAGGTCGACCGAGATCACGCGGGTGCGCCCGCCGTACGGATAGGGGATCTGCACGCCGCGCACCGTGATCAGTTGCGGGCGCAGGAAGTTCAGCGCGATGTCGGCCAGCGATTCCTCACTGAGCGACGAGCTCGACAGCCCCAGTTGCAGCACCGGAATGCTCGACGCCGAATAGCTGATCACCAGCGGCGGCGTGGCGCCGGGCGGCATCTGCCGCACGATCGACTGGGCCGACGAGACCGTCTGTGCGATCGCAGTCTGGGTATTCGCACCCGGTTGCAGGAACACCTTGACGATGGCGATGCCGGGCAGCGTCTGCGATTCGATGTGCTCGATATTGCTGACGGTGGTGGTCAGCGTGCGTTCATGGACCGAGGTGATGCGCTCGGCCATGTCGCGCGCCGAGAAGCCGCTGTAATTCCAGATCACGCTGATGACCGGGATATCGATCGAGGGCAGCACGTCGGTGGGCGTCCTGACCAGCGCCAGCGGCGTCGCGAGCAGGATCATGATGGCCATCACGATGAACGTGTACGGGCGGCGCAGCGCGAGATTGACGATCCACATGGAGGCAGGCGGGGGGCGGCTCGGAGGGTGGGGTGTAAGGTCGGGACTGGATGATAGTCAGGTGGCCGGGGCGCTTTCCTGACGCCAGGATGGCTGAATTGTCAGGAAGCGGCGGCCGCGATCGGCGGACGGCCGGGCCGCGCGGGGCCGTGGGGCAGGCGGGTGGCGGCTGGGCGGGCGGCGGCGGTCATGGGGTCAGGGTTAGCGATCTCAGGGATAACGTGGGTTGGTCTGGCGCGAGCCTGTCGTTTCCATGACGGACGCCCCACAATGCGCCGAGTAGCCTGACACATTTCGAAACCGGCCGATATCGCCGATAACGAGCGGGCCGAGCCCGCGGGAGACGCAGTCATGACGCAGTTGTTCGAGGATGGGCTGGGCCGGCGCGACGCGAACTACGTGCCGCTCACGCCGACCGATTTCATCGCGCGCGCGGCCGAGGTGTACGGCGACCGGCTCGCCGTGGTGCACGGCGCGCAGCGCTATACCTGGGCCGAAGCCTATGCGCGCGCCCGCCGCCTGGCCGGCGCGCTGGCGCAGGCCGGCATCCGGCGCGGCGACACGGTGGCCGCGCTGTTGCCGAACATCCCGCCGATGCTCGACGCGCACTTCGGCGTGCCGATGACCGGCGCGGTGCTCAACGCGATCAACACGCGGCTCGACGCGGCGTCGGTGCTGTTCGTGCTGCGTCATGGCGAGGCGAAGCTGCTGATCGTCGATACCGAATACGCCGAGGTCGCGCGGCGCGCGGCCGAGGAGCTGCCGGGGCTGCGGATCGTCAGCGTGGCCGACGCGATGCCGGCCGACCCCGCCAGCTTCGCCGGCGCGACCGACTACGAGGCGTTCATCGCGGGCGGCGACCCGAACACGCCGTGGTCACCGCCCGCCGACGAATGGGACGCCATCGCGCTGAACTACACGTCGGGCACCACCGGCGATCCGAAGGGCGTGGTGTATCACCATCGCGGCGCGTATCTGGCCGCGCTGTCCAATCTGCTCGAATGGGACATGCCCAAGCACGCGATCTACCTGTGGACGCTGCCGATGTTCCATTGCAACGGCTGGTGCTTCCCGTGGGCCGTGGCGGCGCGCGCGGGCGTCAACGTCTGCCTGCGCAAGTTCGACGCGCGCGCCGTGTTCGACCTGATCCGCCGCGAGGGCGTCACCCACTACAGCGGCGCGCCGATCGTGCACAGCACGCTGGCCAATGCGCCGGCCGAATGGCGCGCGGGCATCGATCACGTGGTGCAGGCGCAGGTGGCGGGCGCCGCGCCCGCGCCGGCCGTGATCGCGCGGATGAAGTCGATCGGCTTCGCACTGACTCACGTATACGGGCTGACCGAGGTGTACGGGCCGGCCACCGTGTGCGCCGTGCAGGAGGGCTGGGCCGCGTTGCCCGACGAGGAGGTGGCGCGCCTGACGGCTCGCCAGGGCGTGCGCTACCACCTGCAGGCCGGCGCGACCGTGCTCGATCCGGACACCATGACGCCGGTGCCGGCCGACGGCGAGACGCTCGGCGAGATCATGTTCCGCGGCAACATCTGCATGAAGGGCTATCTGAAGAACCCGCGCGCCACCGACGAAGCGTTCGCCGGCGGCTGGTTCCATACCGGCGATCTCGGCGTGCTGATGCCGGACGGCTATATCCGCATCAAGGATCGCCGCAAGGACATCATCATTTCCGGCGGCGAGAACATTTCGAGCATCGAGCTGGAGGACGTGCTGTATCGGCATCCGGCCGTGGCGGTGGCGGCCGTGGTGGCGCTGCCCGATCCGAAATGGGGCGAGGTGCCGTGCGCGTTCGTCGAGTTGCGCGAGGGCATGACGGCCACCGAGGAGGAGATCCTCGCGCATTGCCGCGCGTTGTTGGCCGGCTACAAGATGCCGAAGGCGGTGCGTTTCGGCGAGCTGCCGAAAACCTCGACCGGCAAGATCCAGAAATTCCAGTTGCGCACGCAGTTGCGTTCGGATGCGGCGATCGACGTGGCGGGGGATTGAGCGCGGGCGGCGTGTCCGGCTGTTGCGGCGCGCCGCGCCTGATCAGCGCGTGACGAACGGCGCCGCCGCGTCGGGCGTGGTGCGTGCATGGCGGCGCTGACGCAGCAGCGCGACGCGACAGTTCTCGCGGGCCACGTCGCGGCCCGCGTCGTCGAGCAGCACCAGATCGCCGCGCATCACGTTGAACGTGATCACGTTGCCGGTCGGCGAGGCGACCGTTTCCGGCGTGTGCACCGAGCCGGCCGGCTCCAGCACCGTGCTGCCGGCGCGCGCGATCCAATCGTATTCGCGGTAGCGCCACTCGCCTTCCAGCGTATAGACGAACACCGTGCCCTCGTGGCGATGGCGCGGCAGCGTCGTGCCGACCGGCATGCGCAGCAGCACCGTCAGCTCGTCGCGGGCCGCATCGATATGGAGGTACTTGATCGCCAGGCCCGGCAGCGCGTCGGCCATCGGCAGCCACGGCAGGTCGTCGTGTTGCAGGCAGTGGATCGGCGGCAAGGCGGCGACGGCTTCGGTCATGGCGGTATCGACGGGGAGGGAGAGCGGGAGCCGCGATTATCGCAGAGCGGCCGCGCTGCGCTTCCTGTTGCCGCCGCCGCTTCGTGCTGCGCGCTGCCGGTTCGGATCGGCCGGCGCCTCGCGACGTGTTCGGCGTTATACAGGGGCACGCGGCAATGCCGCCCGCCGGTGGTCGGCGCGGCCGGCTGTTGCCGCGCCAGCCCGACCGATGACCCGAATCCCGTCCCTTCGCCTGCCTGCCGCCGATGCGCCGTCCTTGCCGGACGGTGCGTCGTCGAGCATGACGCAAGCGCGCGGCGCTGACGCTGCGGGCGCGCCGGGCGGCCGGATCGCCGCGCTGAAAACCTTGGCCGCCGACACCCATCGCCCGCGCGGCGCGGTGACGGCGCGTCGTGGCGAAACGGTCGAGCGCCTCGGGCGGCTGCGCACCGAGCTGTCGCGCATCGCGCCGCCGCCCGATTCGGCCGACGCGGCGCGCGACGCGATCCTCGCCGCGATGGCGCGCGCCGGCCTTGCCGGCTGGACCGTGCCCGAGCTGCACGACGCCGCCACGCTGTGCTACCGCGACGGCTCGAAGCGGATCGACCTGATCTCGCACGGCGTGGTCTTCAACCCGTGGGGTGCGTTCCGCATCGTCGACCTGCGCGCCGGCGCGGCCGCCTATTTCGAACTGGCCGGGGCCGGCCCGCGCGAGTTCGTTGCGCCGCGCGAGCGCCGCTCGCCGGTCGCGCCTCCGTCGGCCGGCAAACCGGCGCCCCGGACCGTTTAGACTGCGCGTTTCCTTCCCGGCCACTTCGGAGCCGCCCATGAAACGCATTCTCGTCATCGGTATCGGCAGCGGCGATCCCGATCATCTGACCTTGCAGGCCGTCGACGCGATGCGCCGCGCCGACGTGTTCTTCGTCATGGACAAAGGCCCGGCCAAGGCCACGCTGGTTGCGCTGCGCCACGCGATGCTGGCGCGTCATCGGCCCGACGACGGTTATCGCGTGGTGGAGGCCGCCAGCCCCGAGCGCGGCCCGGACGGCGACAGCTACGCCGACGCGGTCGCGGCGCTGAACCGCGACAAGCAGCAACTGTTCGAGCGGCTGATTGGCGACGAATTGCGCGACGGCCAATGCGGCGCGTTTCTCGTGTGGGGCGACCCGGCGCTCTACGACAGCACGATGCGGATCGTCGGCGCGATCGCGGCGGGCGGCCGGCACGAAATCGCTTACGAGGTGATCCCCGGCATCAGCAGCGTGCAGGCGCTGGCCGCGCGGCACCGCGTGCCGCTCAACGAGATCGGTCGCGGCGTGGCGATCGTCAACGGCCGCACGCTGCCGGCGCGTTTGCCCGAGGAGGCGGACAGCGTGGTGGTGATGCTCGATGCGCGCAATGCGTTCGAGCGGGTGGAGGATGAGGTGGATATTTATTGGGGCGCGTATGTTGGTACGCCGGATGAGATTTTGCTGGCGGGGCCGCTGGCCGACACGAAGGACGAGATCGTGCGGGTGCGGGCCGAGGCTCGGGCGCGGCATGGGTGGATCATGGATACGTATTTGTTGAAGCGGCGCGTGCCGTCGGGGGACTGAGGCGGGCGGCGCACGTCTCGGCTGAACCAGCGATTTTCCCTTGCCCCGCCTGCGAACAGCTTCGGCCACGACGCTGACTCGCTGCCGGGGGCACCGAGCCAGCCGCGGCGGCAAGCAGCGGGCGGCGTGAATCGTTCATGTCGCGGGCGAAATCCGGTAACGGGCCAGGAAGCGCTCATTTTTAAGCAAATCGTTGCGGGCGCGGGCGGGATGACGTGCATCGATTCGGTGACAAATAGCAAGCTGTCGGCTGTGGCCCACGGCTCGGCGGTCGGCTCCGAGGAATCGCGTGTCAGGATCTGGGCCGCACGCTATGCTGTGTGCTTCGGCCGCCTGGATGCACTGATCCAGCCCTTATTGGCCGTCACCGCAGCCGATGCACCGTCTGACACGAAGCCCCACCCGAACCCCGTGCCGTCCGCCGTCCCCACCCCGTACGCCTTCTACTACCTCGACAATTTCGAGCGCGCCCTGGCCTGGCTTGCCGCCCGCTACGACGATCTGTTCGACGCCGCCGAGCTTGGCTTCCTGGAAGCATTCGCAGCCTTGCCGCAGCCATCCCGCGCGCTGCTCGTGCGCATGCTGATGCGCAGCGGCCCGTATTTCCGCGAAAGCAAGCTGGCCTACGACGAGATCGGCGCGACGCCGGCCGCCGCCGCGCCGCTGGTGGCGCTCGGCTGGGTCGACGCCGCGCCGGCGTTGACGCTCGACGGCGTGTTCGCGCTTGCCACGCGCCCGGAACTGAGCCAGCGCTTCGCCGCGCCGAAGGGCGCGCGCAAGGCCGAATGGCTCGACGCGCTGCGCGCCGACCACAGCGCCGAACAGGCGTTCGAGGCCTGGCTGCCCGCCACCGGCGATCGCGTGCTGGAAGTGCGCGTCGGCGCGCTGTGCGACCGGCTGCGGTTGATGTTCTTCGGCAATCTCCATCAGGACTGGTCGGAATTCGTGCTGGCCGATCTCGGCGTGTTCCAGTACGAACGTGTCGAATTGGCACCGTCTTCGCGCGCGTTCCAGCAACGCGCCGACGTCGATGCGTATCTCGCGCTGTTCGTCTGCCGCGACGCGCTCGACGCTTGGCCCGAAGCCATGCCGCTCGACACGCTGGCAAGCCACGTCAACGCGATCGATTGCGCGCAGCCCTGGCTCGGCACGCGCCGCGCCAAGCTGCTGCACCAGATCGGCAACGCCTGCGAGCGTCGCGAGGATTGGGCCGGCGCGCTGGCGGCCTACGGCGCGAGCGCGTGGCCCGGCAGCCGCCACCGCCAGGTGCGCGTGCTGGAGCGCTGCGGCCGCGACGCCGATGCGCTGGCGCTGGCCGAAACGGCCGCCGCGCAACCGGAAAACGAGGAGGAGCGGCAGCGCATCGCGCGGATGATGCCGCGCCTGCTGCGGCGTGCCGGCCGGCCCGGCGCGCGGGCAATGGCCGCCGCGCCGGCCGCACGCGAGACGCTGGTGCTGGCGGTGCCGGGCCCATCGCATTCGGTCGAAACGGCGGTGGGCGCGCACCTGAGCTGCGACGGCGCGATCGTCTATTACGTCGAGAACACGCTGATCAATTCGTTGTTCGGATTGCTGTGCTGGGATGCGGTGTTCGCGGCCGTGCCCGGCGCGTTCTTTCACCCGTTCCAGCGTGGCCCGGCCGATCTGCACGCGCCCGATTTCCGGCTGCGACGCGCCGCGCAACTCGACGCGAGCCTGGCCGAACTCGATACCGGCGCGTATCGCGACACCATCGTGCGCCGCTATCGCGAGAAGGCCGGGCTGCAATCGCCGTTCGTGTTCTGGGGCGCGCTCGACGACGCGCTGCTGGCGCTCGCGCTCGACTGCATCGATCCGCGCCATCTGCGCCGCTGTTTCGAGCGCCTGCTCGACGACCTGCGCATCAACCGCTCCGGGCTGCCCGACCTGATCCGCTTCTGGCCGGCCGAGCGCCGCTACGAACTGATCGAGGTGAAAGGGCCGGGCGACCGGCTCCAGGACAACCAGATCCGCTGGCTCGACTACTGCGTCGCGCACGGCGTGCCGGTGCGCGTGATCGACGTCGAATGGGCCGAGCCCGAGGCGCAGGAGCGCTGCGCATGAACTACACCGTCGCCGTGCGCGCGATGTGCGAGTTCACCGCGAAAGCCGGCGATCTCGACCTGCGTTTCACGCCCGCGCCGTCGTCGCAGGAAGGCATCGTCGGGCACGGCATCGTCACGTCGCGCCGCGACGACGGTTACGAACGCGAGATCGCGCTGACCGGCGAGCACGGCGGCGTCAGCGTGCGCGGTCGCGCCGACGGCTACGATCCGGCGCTGAACCGTCTGGAGGAAATCAAGACCTATCGCGGCGACCTGAACCGCATGCCGGCCAACCACCGCGCGCTGCATTGGGCGCAGGCGCGCGTCTACGGGCATCTGCTCTGCAAGATGCGCGACCTGGCGAACCTGACGGTGGCGATCGTCTATTACGACGTCGATTCGCAGCGCGAATCGGTGCTGACCGAGACGCACAGCGCGGATTCGCTGCGCGACTGGTTCGAATCGCAATGCGAGCGCTTCACCGTGTTCGCCGCCAGCGAGGCCGCGCATCGCGAGGCGCGCGACGCCGCGCTGCGCGTGCTGCCGTTTCCGCACGGCGCGTTTCGCAGCGGCCAGCGCGCGCTGGCGGCCGACGTCTATCGCGCGGCGCGCGACGGCCGCGCGCTGCTCGCGCAGGCGCCCACCGGCATCGGCAAGACCGTCGGCACGCTGTTCCCGATGCTGCGCGCTTGCGGCGACGGCTATCTCGACCGCGTGCTGTTCCTGACCGCCAAGACGCCGGGCCGCGCGCTCGCGCTCGACGCGCTGGAACTGCTGCGCGGCGCGCACCGGGCGGCGGCAGTGCAGGCGGGTGCGGTCGGTGAAGCGGCCGAAGCTGCTGAATCCGCTGAATCCGCTGAATCCACCGAAGCTGCCGAAGTCACCGAAGCCACCGAAGCCACCGAAGTCACCGAAGTCACCGAAGTCACCGAAGCAGCCAAAGCCAACGTACCCGTCGAACAAGCCGAAGCGCATGCTCCGGCCGCGACCGAAGCCGCATCCCGGCCGGACGCCGCAGCCGCAGCCACCGCAGCCACCGTCACCGAAGCCCCCATCCTCCCGCTCCGCACGCTCGAACTGGTCGCCCGCGACAAGGCCTGCGAACACCCCGACCGCGCCTGCCACGGCGAATCGTGCCCGCTCGCGCGCGGCTTCTTCGACCGCCTCGACGGCGCGCGCAGCGACGCGCTGGCCCGCTACCGGCTCGACCGCGCGACCGTGCGCGAGGTCGCGCTCGCCCACGACATCTGCCCGTACTACCTCGCACAAGAGTTGGCGCGCTGGAGCGACGTGATCGTCGGCGACTACAACTACTACTACGACGGCAGCGCGCTGCTGCACTCGCTGGCGGTGCAGAATCAGTGGCGAATCGGCGTGCTGGTCGACGAGGCCCACAACCTGCTCGACCGCGCGCGCGGCATGTACAGCGCGACGCTCGACCAGTTCGTCATGGCCGACGCCAAGCGCCGCGCCACGCCCGCGCTGGCCGCGCCGCTCGAACGGCTGAACCGCGAGTGGAACGCGCTGAACCGCGAGCAGACCGAGAGCTACCTCGTGCACGACAAGGTGCCGCAGGCGCTGCTGCTGGCCGCGCAACGCTTTATCGGCCGCGTCAGCGAGCTGATGGCCGACGTGCCGCTGTCGATCGAGCCGCAGGTGCTGCAGTTCGCGTTCGACGCGATGCACTTCGTCAATCTGGCCGAGCAGTTCGACACCCATTCGATCTTCGATTCCACGCTGGTGGAGGGCGAGGCGGCGCGCGTGCGCGGCTCGCGTGGCGGCAAGGCCAAATCGGTGCTGTGCGTGCGCAACGTGATTCCCGCCGATTTCCTCGCGCCGCGCCATGCGCTCGCGCGCGCCACGGTGCTGTTCTCGGGCACGCTGACGCCGTTCCATTTCTATCTCGACACGCTCGGGCTGCCGGACGCCACGCCGTCGCTCGACGTCGACGGGCCGTTCCGCGCCGAGCAACTGGCCGTGCGCGTGGCCGGGCACGTGTCGACGCGCTGGCGCGACCGCGACAGCTCGCTGGCGCCGATCGTCGAGCTGATCGCGCGGCAATACGCCGAGCGGCCCGGCAACTATCTGGGCTTCCTGAGCAGCTTCGATTACCTGCGGCGCGTCGTCGAACTGATGCGCGAGCGCCATCCCGACGTGCCCGTGTGGATGCAGGAACGCGGCATGGACGAGGCCGCGCGAGACGCGTTTCTCGCGCGGTTCCACGACGGCGGGCAGGGGGTGGGCTTCGCCGTGCTGGGCGGCGCGTTCGCGGAAGGCATCGATCTGGTGGGCGACAAGCTGATCGGCGCGTTCATCGCCACGCTCGGGCTGCCGCAGGTCAACCCGGTCAACGAGCAGATGCGGCGCGCGCTCGATGCGCGCTTCGGCAGCGGCTACGACTACATGTACCTGTTTCCGGGCGTGCAGAAAGTGGTGCAGGCGGCCGGCCGCGTGATCCGCACCGAGCGCGACGAGGGCGTCGTGCACCTGATCGATGACCGTTATCGGCGGCGCGAGGTGCAGCGGCTGCTGCCGAAGTGGTGGCGGATCGATTGAACACGGCCGGGAAGGCGGCCCCAGGTTCAGGCCGCTTTCTTCAGGCTGCGCGGCGGTCGGCCGTTTCCGGTGATGGCGAGGCGTCGCCATGCGTCGTCGCCGTTGCCGTCGCTTCCGGCGGAATCCCGATCTTCCACACGAAAACCGGCTCCGTGCCGTTGACCGACCGATCCCCGACGATCCGCGCCTTGTAGATCACCGGGTTGTGCGACGACACCGTGCGCGCGTTGCGCCAGTGCCGGTCGAGCGCGGCCGCCTCGCGCGTGGCCGACGCCCCGAGCGCGTTGAACAGATGCGAACCGGCCCGCTGCGCCAGCTCGCTGATTACCACCTGGCCTTGTGCCGATTCCAGTTCCGCTTCGACATTGGCCGCGTGCTCGGCGGGTGTATCCGCGCCGTCGTGCAACTCGTAGGCCCGCTGGGCCGGCTCGGCCGCGCGCACCGCGATCGCCTCGGCCGCGTAGGCCCACGACGCCACTTCGCCCACCACCTGAAGGATCTGCGGATCGTCGGCGGCGCGCGCGGCCGCGCCGTGGCTGTAGACGCGGCGGCGCTCGCGCACCAGCCGCGCCGTGTCGCGTTCGGCGGCGCGCGCGATGCCGGCCAGCGTCGCCAGATGGAACAACTGGTAGAACGCGGTCTGGTAGCGGAAACGCTGCGAGAACGGGATCAAGCCGTGCGGATCGACGCGAGCGCCCTTGAAGCGCGCCGTGCCGCTGGCGGTGGTGCGCTGGCCGAAGCCGTCCCAGTCGTCGGCGATCTCGACGCCGGGCTGTTTGGCCGCCACGGCCGCGATCACCGGCAGGCCGTCCTCGGCGCGCTGCGCGTAGACGTCGATCCAGTCCGCATACAGGCTGCCGGTGGTGTAGAACTTCTCGCCGTCCACCACCCATTCGCCGTCGCGCCGGTGCACCTTGGTGCCAGCCTCGCCGATCAACGCCTCGCCGATCTCGCTCCAGGCGTTGCCAGCCAGCTCTCCGGCGACGAAACGCGCCAGCCAGACGTCGCGCGCCTCGCCAGGCGCGGCGTTGAGCCAGTCCTCGACGAACGCGAAATGGCCACGCAGCGCCTGCGGCAAGTTCGAATCGGCGGCGGCCAGCTCGGTCAGCAGCCGGAACAGTTGCGGCAGCGACGCACCCGAACCGCCCACGTCAGTGGGCACGCGCACCGAGCCGAAGCCGGCCTCGCGCAGCCAGCGGATCGGCTCGACCGGGAGCGTGCGGGTTCGGTCGCGCTCGGCGGCGCCTTCGGCGATGCGCGCGAACACGGGGCGAAAGCGCGCGGCGAGCGCGTCGTAATCGGTGCCGGTGGAGAGGGTCGGGCGGTCGGCGGTGTGCGGCATGGCGTGTTGTCCTCGCTGGTGGATCGAAATCGAGTTATACGAAGCTGTGCATACCACTGGCAACGAACGAGTTTGCGAATCGATATTCCATGAAGAAGGATAGCTAAGAGGCAATAAAAATAATGCGCGGCACGTTGGTTTTCATTTTAATTAATCTTAGGTGCCTTATCTGGCGCTGATTCGATATAAAAATAAACATTGTAAGTTTGTGATTGACGCTCCGAAAAGCCGCATGTTAATTTTTCGCCATCTTCGAATGCATTCGAAGATGCAGAAACATAATGAAAACTGTATTTTCAATCACGTATGGGGAACGACATGGCAGAAATCTATCCGTTCAATCACACTGGCAATTTCACGATCGGCAAGCTGGGCCTTCCGGGCGGCCTGCTGCTGAAGGCGATTCTCACGGTGCCGCAAACCAGCAGCAAGGTCACCGGCCACGGCGTGCTGACCCAGGCCACCAACCCGCCGCTGCATAACGAAACAGCGTTCAATGGCTCGGTGCACGCGCTGGGCCTGGGCGAAGCCAAGCAGGTGTACGCG
The DNA here is from genome assembly GCF_054589155.1 of Burkholderia sp. 3C. Classification (NCBI taxonomy): domain Bacteria; kingdom Pseudomonadati; phylum Pseudomonadota; class Betaproteobacteria; order Burkholderiales; family Burkholderiaceae; genus Burkholderia; species Burkholderia sp. 3C. The sequence continues at coordinate 164,797 of NZ_BAAILN010000151.1, read as the reverse complement.
CTGCAAGGCTCGGCGATCCCGCCGCTGCTGGGCGCGCCGCATGTCACGGAACTGGTGATCCAGCTCGACGGCATCTGGGGCAAGACCGGCAAGGCGTCCTACACGTACGTGCTCGGCGATACCGTGCATCGCATCGAAGATCAGGATGTCGCCGTGCAATGGCTGCTGCAAAACAGCGAACGCGCCGCCTGAACGTGCATTAGTTTTGCAATAAACCTGCCCGACATGATCGGGCGGGTTTTTATTTATTCAAGTGTTTAAGAAGTGGCGATTAATCGCGCGAATTGATTTCGCCCCGCCGCACCGCCGGATCATTCAATAATTCCCCCAGCGTGCGAATCGCCCGTTCGATTTCATCGCTCCACGGATGGCCGAAATTCACGCGAATGCAATTCGCGAACGCATGCGAGGCTGAAAAGATCGGCCCCGGCGCAAGACCCACGCCGAGTGCCAGCGCACGCGCATGCAGCGCCATCGCATCGATCTCGTCCGGTAATTCGATCCATACGAAATAACCGCCTTGCGGGCGGGTCCAGCGCACCTCGCGCGGCAGCCAGCGTGCGATCGCGCGGGCCATCGCGTCGAGCTGGGTTTCGAGCGCGGCGCGCAGCTTGCGCAGATGGCGGTCGTAGCCGCCGTGTTCGAGGTAATCGGCCAGGCCGGCCTGCACGGGGATGCTGGCCGAGATGGTGGTCATCAGCTTCAGGCGCTGCACGCGCGCCGCGAAGCGCCCGGCCGAGGCCCAGCCGATGCGGTAGCCGGGCGCGAGCGTTTTCGAGAACGAACTGCAATGCATGACGAGGCCGTGCCGGTCGAACGCGCGCGCGGGCAGCGGCGCGCGCGGGCCGAAATACAGCTCGCCGTACACGTCGTCCTCGATCAGCGGCACCTGATGGCGCGCGAGCAGTTCCACCAGCGCGCGTTTGCGCGCCTCGGCCAGCAGCGCCCCGGTGGGGTTCTGGAAGCTCGTCATGAACCAGCAGGCGCGGATCGGATGGCGCGCGAGCGCTTCGGTCAATGCATCGAGATCGAGGCCCGTGACCGGGTCGACGGGAATCTGCACGGCGCGCAGGTCGAGCCGCTCGATCGCCTGCAACGCGGCGTAGAAGCCGGGCGCTTCCACGGCCACCACGTCGCCGGGGCGCGTGACGGCCATCAGGCACAGGTTCAGTGCTTCGAGCGCACCGTTGGTCACGACGATCTCGTCGAGCGGCTGCGCGATGCCGAGCCCGAGATAGCGCAGCGCGATCTGGCGGCGCAAGGCCTCGTTGCCGGGCGGCAGATCGACCACGGTGCTCCACGGATCGAGCTCGCGCGCGGCGCTGGCCAGCGATTTGGCAAGACGCGGCAGCGGGAACAGCGCCGGGGACGGGAACGCCGAGCCGAGCGGCGCGATGTCGGGGCGCTTGACGGCGTCGAGCACGGAGAACACCAGTTCGCTGATGTCCACCCGCGTGGACGGCGGATGCGCGGCATCGGCTGTCGCCTGGGCTGCCTGGGCCGGGATGGCGGCCAGCCGCGCGCCCGGCGCGACGAAATAGCCCGAGCGCTCGCGGGCGCGAATCAAGCCCCATTCTTCCAGCAGGTAGTAGGCGCGGAACACGGTCGACTGGCTGACGCCGTGCTGCGCGATGATCTGGCGCAGCGACGGCAGCCGTGCGCCCACGGCCACGTTGCCCGAGCGGATTTCGTCGGCCAGCGCGTGCGCGAGCGCTTCGTAGCGCGTGCCGGGGGCGGCCGTGCCGGTGCGGCGCGTCATGGTGCGTGCCTCGCGCCGCCTGCACGGCCCACGGCGCGCGCGCGAGGCGGGCGGCGGGCGAGGGAGGCGGGAAGTCGGAACATGGCGGGGCGCTCGATGCAAGGAAGGCAGGACGGCGATTGTAGGGGATCGATCGATGGCCGAACAGTCGGCCGAACGGCCAGGGCGATGGTCCGACCGGCGCAGTGGGCCTGGGCAAACATGCCGCCCAAGCCGCCCAAGCCGCCCAAGCCGCCCAAGCCGACCAAGCGAACCAAGCCGAAACACATCGTCCCGCGCGAGCCGCACCCCGGCGAACGCCACCAGGTGCCACCCCTTCCCAGCGCAAGCCCTTTCCTTTTCAGGTTTAATCGGTTGGTCGCGTCGATCCGTCGCACTAGCATGACGCGCATCGACATCCCTCGCGCCGCTTCACCCCCATCACGCGGCGCGTCCCACATCCCCCCGGAGGAAACCCGCTATGGCAACCCGCTCGCTCGGCAGTTCGGATATCCAGGTGTCGCCGCTGATGTTCGGCGGCAACGTGTTCGGCTGGACCGCCGACGAAGCCACGTCGTTTTCGCTGCTCGACGCGCTCGAAGACACGGGCATCAACTTCATCGATACCGCCGACGTCTATTCGGCCTGGGTGCCCGGCAACCAGGGCGGCGAATCGGAAACGATCCTCGGCAAGTGGTTCAAGCGTTCGGGCAAGCGCGAACGTTTCGTGCTTGCGACCAAGGTGGGCATGCTCGAAGCGCGTGCCGGGCTGTCGCGCGAGAACATCCTGAAGGCCGTCGACGATTCGCTGCGCCGCCTCCAGACCGATTACATCGACCTGTATTTCTCGCACCGCGATTTCTCCGATTCGGCCTCGCTGGAAGAAACGCTGGGCGCGTACCGCACGCTGGTCGATGCGGGCAAGGTGCGGATCATCGGCGCGTCGAACTACAGCGGCGCGCGGCTGCGCGAGGCGGCCGAAATCAGCCGTCGCGACGGCCTGCCGGCCTATCAGGTGATCCAGCCCGAGTACAACCTGTACGACCGCGCCGATTACGAACGCGATCTCGAACCGGTCGTCGAGGATCTGAAGCTCGGCGTGGTCAACTATTACGCGCTGGCCAGCGGCTTCCTGAGCGGCAAGTACCGCAGCCAGGCCGATTTCGGCAAGAGCAAGCGCGGCGCGCGCATCGATAAATACCTGAACCCGCGCGGCCTGCGGATTCTCGATGCGCTCGACGCCCTGGCCGAGCGGCACGACGCGACGCCCGCCTCGGTGGCGCTGGCCTGGCAGATCGCCCGGCCCAGCATCACCGCGCCGATCGCCAGCGCCACTTCGCTCGATCAACTGAAGGCGCTCGGCGAAGCGATCCGCCTGAACCTGAGCGCCGACGACGTACGCCAGCTCGACGAGGCCAGCGCCGCCTGAGCGCCCACGCCCGATGCGCGCCGGCATTGCCGCCGGCGCAACACCAAGCGGCCCGGTGCACGATGTGCCCGGGCCGTTGCTTTTCTCGCCTGTTTATATAGGCGTGTCGCCGCTCAGGCCGGCAGCTTGCGGAACGCCACCGCGAAACGGTTCCACGCATTGATCGCGCCGACCAGCAGCGTCAGGTCGACCAGTTCGGCGTCGCTGAAATGCGGGCGCACGGCCTGCCAGACGGCGTCGGGCACATGCTCGTGCGACACCAGCGTCAGCGCCTCGGTCCATTCGAGCGCGGCGCGCTCGCGTTCGGTGAAGAACGGCGATTCGCGCCAGACCACCACGGTGGCGAGCCGGCGATCGGTTTCGCCGTTCTTGCGCGCATCGGCGGTGTGCATGTCCACGCAATAGGCGCAGCCGTTGATCTGCGAGGCCCGCAGGCGCACCAGTTCGAGCAGCGCGTGGTCGAGCGCGCAGCGCTCGATATGCGCTTCGAGCGCGAGCATGGCCTTGATGGCGGGCGGGTTGGCTTGGTAAAAATCGAGGCGGGACGACATGGTGAACTCCGTGTTGGGTGAGGGTGCGTGGTGACGCGGTGAACACAGAGTAGAGGTGTCGGTGGCTATGAAAAATGTCCAATTTCTGGAATTTTCAGGTAGCCACTGAAACAGGCCGGCCGGACGCCATGCCATCTGCGCGATCGACTGGATCGTGTCATCCGCAGGGACGAAAACTGCCAAACCGGCGCGGCACCTTCATCGAAATGATTCATCCCGAATAGTGGATTTTGCGAAACGTTGTTGCAGAACGGTCGTGCGAAATGCCATTGCGGAGATTGCATCCATTTTCGTGAATTGATCGCTGTAAAACGCCCGACTGACACAGGTTTCGCATCAATAGCGAAAGCGCATCGAACATTGTGTCGCGACTGTAACGTTTGCAAGTCTAAGGATTTGCGTTAACACATTCTTTGGCTAGAATCGCCCTATCTAAAAAAGGGGGCGGTCCGGTCGTGGCGTGTCATGATCCATCGCCCGCCATTCGACGCACAGAAATCGATGACGAACCGCCGACGCCCTTTCGATATCCGCGTATCGACCCACCGCGCCGCTTTTGGCCTGCTGGCACGCGAGGCTGCCCAGGCCTGCCGCCGCTGGCTCGGCGCGGTTGCGCTGTTGGCCTCGGCGGCGGCCGTTGCGCCGGTCGCGCTGGCCGACGACGCGAGTCAGGCACCGCAAGCGTCTCAAGCCGCCGAGCAGCAGGGGGCTTCGGCCGGCATGAATGGCACGAACGGCGCGCAGCCGTCGTTTGCGCTGTTCTACGGCAAGCGTCCGCCCGTCGAATTGCTGTCCGCCTACGACGCGGCCGTGGTCGAGCCCGATAGCGGCTTCGATCCGCTCATGCACCCGCTGCCGCACACCACATGGTTCGCCTACGCGAGCGTGGGCGAAGTGCTGCCGTCGCGCGATTACTACAAGGACATCCCGAAGAGCTGGTTCGCCGGCAGCAATGCCACCTGGGCTTCGCGCGTGATCGACCAGAGCCAGCCCGAATGGCCGGCGTTCTTCGTCGATCGCGTGATTCGTCCGCTGTGGGAGAAGGGCTACCGCGGCTTCTTCCTCGACACGCTCGATTCCTATCAACTCGCCGCCACCACGCCCGAGGCGCGTGCGCGCCAGGAAGCCGGCATGGTGGCCGTGATCCGCGCGATCCGCGCGAAGTACCCCACGGTCAAGCTGATCCTGAACCGCGGCTTCGAAATCCTGCCGCAAGTGCACGACCAGGTGTACGCGGTGGCGTTCGAATCGCTGTATCACGGCTGGAACCAGGCGCAGCAGCGCTATCAGCCGGTGCCGCAGGCCGATCGCGACTGGCTGCTCGGCCAGGCCCGCACGATCCGCTCGCAATACAAGCTGCCGGTGATCTCGATCGATTACTGCGCACCGGGCGACCAAAACTGCGCGCGCGATTCGATCGATCGCATCCGTGCCGATGGCCTGGTGCCGTACGTGACCGACGGCGCACTCGTGACGATGGGCGTGGGCGCGGTCCAGCCGATGCGTCGCCGCATTCTGGTGTTGCAGGACCCGCCGCCGCGCACGGACCTCAACGTGTCGCCGGGCGTGCGTTATCTGGCGATGCCGCTCAACTATCTCGGTTATCAGGTCGATTACGTCGATGCACGCGGCGACCTGCCGGCCGGCCCGCTGTCGGACCGCTACGCGGGCATCGTGCTGTGGCTCAACAACGACGTGCCGCGTGGCGCGGCCTATCGCGCCTGGCTCGAAGCGCAGGTGGACGCGCACATGCCGATCGCCGTGTTCACGTCGTTCGGCACGCAAATGGACGGGAAGCTCGCCGCCAAGCTCGACCTGACGATGGTGGACGGTGCGCCCGACAAGGGCCGCCTCGACGTGGAATCGTTCGATCCGAAGCTGATGGGCTTCGAGATGAAGCCGACGCCCGATCCGCGCGACTACACGGCGGTGCGCGCCGGCCCGCACAGCCGCTCGCTGCTGCGCCTGCGCTCGGGCCGCTTCGAGATCGACGGCGCGGCCATCACGCCGTGGGGCGGCTACGTGATGCGGCCGTTCGGCGTGTATTCGCTGGCGGCCGTCAATCAGGCGCGCTGGGTCGCCCAGCCGCTCGAATTCCTGCGCGCCGCGCTGCGCCTGCCGAGCGACATGCCGGTGCCCGACACCACCACCGAAAACGGCCGCCGCCTGCTGATGTCGCATATCGACGGCGACGGCTTCGCCTCGCGCGCCGAGTATTCGACGCCCGACATGCCGAACACGCAAGCCTTGCCGGCCTATTCGGGCGACACGCTGTATCGCCTGCTGCGCGATTCCGGCATGCCGACCACCGTCTCGCTGATCGAAGGCGAGGTGACCGACGCCGGCCCGTTCCGCGGGTTCGCGGCGCACCTGCGCGAGCTGGGCCGGAAGATTTTCGAGCTGCCGAACGTCGAGGTGGCCACCCACACTTATACGCACCCGCTGCAATGGATGCGGGTTACGGGGCTGGGCGTGTCGGACGACGACGCGCCGGCCGAAGGCGCGGGCGACCAGGACAACACGAGCGGGCTGTCGATCAACATTCCCGGCTACAAGTTCAGCATCGATCGCGAAATCGGCGGCTCGATCTCCTACATCGACAGCAAGATCGCGCCGGCCAACAAGCCGGTGAAGATGGTGTTGTGGAGCGGCGATTGCCAGGTGCCCGCCCCGGTGCTGAAGGCCGCCTATCGGGCCGGCGTGCTGAACCTGAACGGTGGCGACACCGTGATCACCAAGACCTATCCGAGCTGGACCGGCATCGCGCCGCTGGGCGTGAACAAGGACGACTACTTCCAGGTGTTCGCGCCGAACCAGAACGAGGAGCTGTACACCGACCTCTGGCACGGCCCGTATTACGGCTTCAATCGCGTGCTCGAAACCTTCGCGCTGACCGACGCGCCGATCCGCTTCAAGCCGATGGACATCTACTACCACATGTTCTCGGGCACCAAGCTCGCGGGCGTGAAGGCGCTGCAGGAGATCTTCAAGACCGTGCTGGCACAGCCCGTCACGCCGGTGTTTTCGAGCGATTACGCGCGCAAGGTGCTCGATTGGCTCGACGTGAGCGTGGCGCGCGACGGCGACGCCTGGGTGGTGCGCGACGCGGGCCGCCTGCGCACCGTGCGGCTGCCGGTCGGCAAGGCGCCCGACCTGCGTACCGCCACCGGCGTGGCCGGTTACACGCCCGGCCCCGGCGGCACCTATGTGCACCTGACGGGCAGCGAGGCGCGCTTCAGCGTGATCGATGCCGCGCGTGCGCCGCGCGTGCCGTACCTGGCCGACGCCAACGGCGTGCTGAACCACTTCGAGCGCACGCCGCGCGGCTTCTCGTTCGACCTGCATTCGCTGATCGCGCCGCAGTTCCGGCTCGCCAATGCGGGCGCCTGCCGCGTGACCCGTCAACCCGTTTCCTCCGATCCTTCGAGCCTGCATGTTGACGTCGCCTGCGACCTCTGACCGCCAGCGGTTTTTCCCGCTGCCTGCCGTTATCGCCGTCGGTGCGCTGGTGGGCGCGATGCTGCTGCTCGCCTATCCGCGCGGCAAGCTCGACGCGCCGGCGCTGGCCGGCACGGACAGCCTGTCGATCGCGTACCTGGAAGCCTGGCTGCGTATCGAACCGAACAACGCCGACGTGCAGACGGCGCTGACGCGCGCGTACCTGCGCGGCGGCCGCAGCACCGACGTGATGCGCATGATCGACCGGCTCGACACCTCGCACGACGCAGCGGCACGCCTGAACGCCCTGGCGATCCGCATTTCGATCGCGCAGCGCAATCTCTATTCGCTGAAGCCGAACGATCCGGCCCGGCCGGCGCGGATTCGCGAACTCGACGCGCTGCTTGCGCAAGCGGTGGACCAAGCTTGGGATCTCGAAGCCCTGACGGCGCTCGCGCGTCAGGCGCGCGGCCTCGGGGACAACGCGCTGGCCGGGCGTTATTACACGCAACTGGCGCAACGCGACACGGCGCATGCCGACGCGTGGCTCGCCGAGCTCGCAGCCACCCGGCTGGGCGGACAGAACTACCGCGAGGCGGCCGACGCCTGGTTCACGGTACAGGCGCGCGCCACCACGCGCGCCGCGCGTCGCAGCGCCTTCATCTCCGGCGTCAAGGCGCTGCAGGCGGGCAACGACATGCAGGGCGCGATGAGCGCAGCCCAGGCGCATGTCGGCAGTCTCGCCAGCGATCCCGATACGCTGCGTTTCCTGTCGAACGTGGCGCTGGCCGCCGGCCGGCCGGATCTCGCCGCGCAATACGTGACGCGCCTGCTGCAGGTGCTCGGCGACGCCGGGCGTCCGGACGCACCGGGCTTGCGCCATGCGGCACCCGACGTGCGGGCCGCGAGCCTGCATGCCGCACCGGCCGACCGCCGCGGCGCGCGCGCGAAAGCCGACGCACGGGCACTGGCCGCGGCGGGCACGCTGGTCGAACAACACAACGCACAGGGCACCTGGTTGCGCGCCGCGTGGCTGCAACCGGCCGCGCCGCGCGCCCGGCCGAGCCTGCGCGACGCGGCGCTGCGTGCCGGCGACACCGTCCATCTGGTGCGGATCGCCGCGCCGTCGAACGGCCGTGTCGCCTCGGGCACGATCGCGCCGGATTCGGTCCCTGCCTCGCAGGCCGCAGCCCCGACACAGGCGAGCCAGGCTCAAGCCGCCGAGCCGGAGGTCCAGCAAAAGGCCGGCCAATCGGATTTCGATCTGGCCTACCGCGTGTTCCTCGCCGCCGGCGACGTGGCCGGCGCCGAGCGCGTGGCGCGTCAGGCGCTGGCCCGCGATCCGGGTTCGGCGAGCTGGCACGAGCGGCTCGCGCAGGTCGCGGAATGGAATCACCACCCCGACGTGGCGTTGGCCAACTACCTCGCGCTCGCGCAGTCGCGCGGCGACGCGCGTGCCTGGCAGCAGGTGGCGCGCCTCGCGCCGGGCGTCAACGACCAGCGCGCGATGCTGGCGCTGACGCTGTATCAGGCCGATGTCGCGCCGGGCGACATCAAGCGCATCGACGCCGCGGTGACCGCCTACGAATTGAACGCCGACCCGGACGGCGCGCTGCGCTTCCTGCAGGCGCGCTTCAAGGGGCCGATCGGTCAGTTGGTACGCGAACGCTACGCCCGAGTGGCCGAGCGCAAGGGCGACGACGACCTGGCGCTGCGCACCTGGCAGGATCTCGAACGCGACGACGGCCCGAACCCGGCCTACGCGCTGAAGATCGCCACCATGCTCTACACGCGCACGCGTTTCGACGCGGCGCTTGCCGCGATGAATGCGGCCAAGTCCAGCGCGAAGCCGGCCGACCAGGATTTCTGGCGCTTCTACGCGATGCTCGGCACCACCACCCAGCAGCAACGGGATACCGGCGCGGGCTATCGCGCGCTGCTGGCGGGCGGCCAGGCCAACCGCGACGATCTCGAATCGATGATCGGCTTCTACGACGATTCGCCGATCGATGCCGCGCGGCTGGCCGAATTCGGCTATCGCCAGACCGGCAACGTGCGGATGCTGACGCAGGCGCTGTATTACTACGAACGCGCGCATGCGCGCGGCCGGATCGGCCCGCTGCTCGCCTCGTTGAGCCCGGAGCAACTGGCGGTGGCCGAGCAATCGGCGCCGTTCCTGCTGGCGCGCGCGCAGTACGAGCGCGATGCCGGCCGCCAGGACGACGTGGCGCGCGACGTGCAGCGCGCCCTGGCGCTCGCGCCGGACAGCACCGAAGCGCAGGTCACCTGGCTCTGGTATCTGAACGACCGCGGCACCGAGGCGCAATTGCGTGACACGATGCGCCGCTACTCGACCCGCGCCGAGACGGACGCGCCGCTCTGGCCGCCGATGATCGCCTCGGCGCTGCGGCTCGGCGACGGCCGTCAGGCGCTGCATTACCTGCGCAAGCAGGCCGACGCGAACCGTCAGGACCCGCTCTGGCGCCTCACGTTCGCCGATGCGCTCGAACTGGAAGGCCGCGCCGACGAGGCGTGGCAACTGCGCAAGTCGACCTGGATCGAACTGGCGCGCCGCCGCCGCGATCCGAAGGCCGCGCCGCTGCCGGACGCCGAGCGCGAGGATCTGGCGGGCCGCTTCGTCTCGCTCACCACCCAGTTCGGCACCGGCGATGCGTCGCGCGCCGTGCTGATCCAGATGCTGCGCGCCGATGCGGCCGGCGACGAGGCCGAGCAGGGCACGCCGTATCAATCGCAACTCGGCGATTTCGCGATGCTGCCGCCGGTCAAGCAGCAGGCGATCCGCCGCGAGCAGCGCGTGGTGTCGGCCATCGCGCGCGAGGCCGCCGTGTCGTGGGCGCAGGCGCAGCAGGAGCCCGATCTCGAACACGCCTGGCTGACCAGGCTGTTCATCGACCGCAACAGCCGCCCGGTGTACGCCGAGGCGCAACTGGCGATCGACGACGGCGACGTCAACACGCTGAACCGTCTGCTCGACACCTTGCCCGACCTGATCCCGCGCCAGAACCGGGTGGACGCGCAGGTGCTGACGGGCCGCCTGACCGACGCGCAATCGAGCGCGTATCAATCGCTGATCAACACGCCGAACGACGACGTGATGCAGCAGCAGTTGCGCGAGACGGCCATGAAGAGCGCGCAATCGGTGGAAGTCGCCACGCGCTACAGCAATCAGGGCGCGCTGCACTTCAACGAGCAACGCGCCTCGATCGGCGCGCGGCTGACCGACACGCAGAGCGTGCGGCTCGGCTATCGCCAGCGCGAGCAGTCGTCCGATTCGTCGACGCTGCCGAACATCCCGAGCCAGGACCGCGTGCTGGAGGCGATGTACAAGCACACCGGCCAGTACGACGACGAAACCGTCACGGTCGGCCGCCGCGAGGCGCTGCGCAACATCACGACCGCTCGCGTCGAGGGCCGCACGCGCCTGAACTCGAAGCTGACCCTGAGCTACGCGGTCGGCTACAACCAGGACGCGACCGAAAGCACGCAACTGACGGTGGGCGGCGTCAAGGATCTGGCGTCGGTCGGCCTCAGCTACCAGCTCGATCCGCACTGGTTCGGCAGCGGCCGCTACGAATACGCGCGCTTCCACGGCCAGGACCGCACCTTCCTGGGCAACGGCCATCTGGTCGAGTTGACGGCCGGCTACAAGATCAAGGCCGACTACCCCGATTACACGATCCGCGCGGTGTTCACGCATGGCCAGTACAGCAGCGCCAATGCGGCGGTCAGCGGCCGGCTCGCACAGATCCTGCCGGACGGCTCGTCCGCCACCGCCGCGTCGTTCATGCCGCAAACCTTTACGCAGGGCGCGCTGCTGTTCTCGTTCGGCGACGATCCGAACGAGAACTACGCGAAGGGCTGGCGGCCGATGTTCTCGGCCGGCCCGGTGCGCGATTCGCGCGCGGGCTGGACGGGGCAGGTCCAGGTCGGCCTGGCCGGCAGCGTGTTCGGCGGGGATCAGGCTTTGCTGTATGGGCTGTATCAAGGGGCGTCGTCGAACAGTTCGACGTCCGTCAAGGAAATCGGCGCGCGATATCGCTGGCTGTATTGAACGCAATTCTCAGGAGAAACGCATGAACACGAACCACGCATCGCGGCGCTTCCGGGCGGCCGCGCTGGTCTGCGCCGCCACGCTCGCCGTTGCCGCGCTTGGCGGTTGCGCGGTGGTCGACCGCAGCGCGGCAGTGCCCGCGTCCAAGGGCGACGCCTGGACCGTCCTGCCGATCGCCAACCACACGGAAACGCCGCAGGCCGGCCAACGTGCGGGCTCGATCGCGCAAAGCCTGCTGCGCACCTACGGCTACCAGAACGTGGTGCCGTATCCGGGTGGCGGCGACGACGAAACGCTGTTCGATCCGGCCAAGCCGGACGCGCAGCAGAACGCGCTGAACTGGGCGCGCCAGCAGAACATCCGCTTCGCGCTGACCGGCTCGGTCAACGAATGGCGCTACAAGGTGGGCGTGGACGGCGAACCGGCCGTCGGCCTGAGCTTCGACGTGATCGACGTGCAGACCGGCAAGATCGTCTGGACCGGCACCGGCAGCCGCACCGGCTGGAGCCGCGACGCCGTGTCGGGCGTGGCGCAGAAGCTCGAGCGCGATCTGCTCTCGCCGCTCGGCCGTTGAATCCGGGGTAGCACGGACGTGACGAATCAGAAGGCAGGCGCGATGAATCCGACATCGACATCGATCAGGCGGTGGGCATGAATACGCAGGCAAGGGGACCGGACCCGGGCGGTTCGCGGCAGTCGCGCACCGTTCGTTCGACCGGCGTGGCCGCATGGTGGAACACGCTGATCGCGCCGCCGGACGGCAGCACGCGCCGGCGCGTGGTCGCGCTGATCGAGACGCTGGTGGTCACGCTGGTTGCGGTGGGCCTGTGCCGTGCATTCATGGCCGAGGACCCGCTGTTGATCCACTCCGGCTTCGGCTGGATCTGGCTGGTGCCGGTGATCATCTCGCTGCGTTACGGCTCGGTATTCGGGCTGGTGTCGGGCTTCGTGGTGCTGGCGGCCTGGTACGTGCTGTATCCGTCGGTGCCGGTGGCGCCGAGCCTGCCCCTGGCCGGCGGGGCGTCGGCCGTGTTCGCGGGCGACGTCGCGCATGTGAAGCCGTTCCCGATCGGCTTCTTCCTCGGCGGCTTCTTCCTGACGCTGCTGACCGGCCAGTTCGGCGATATCTGGATGTCGCGGCTGCGGCAGAACCGGATCGCGCACGATTATCTGTCGGAGCGCCTGTCGATCCTGACGCGCAACCAGTTCATGCTGCGGCTCTCGCACGAGCGCCTGGAGCAGGATCTGCTGAGTCGTCCGGCCACGCTGCGCGATTCGCTGGCGCGGCTGCGCACGGTGGTGTTCGACCAGTTGCCCACGCCGCCGGAGCAGGGCGATGTGGCGCTGCGCGGCGCGCAGGCCTTCCTCGATTCGGCCGCGCAGGCGGTGCAGCTCGAAGTGGCCAGCGTGCACGCCTGGCGCCATGGCGGCCCGGCCGCCGAAGTGGCGGCCTCGGTGGGCGGCGCGCAACCGCTCGACGTGCACGACCCGCTGGTGCGCGAGGCGATCGACACGCGCCATCTGGTGCACGTCGACGCGCAGGCGCATGCCACGCCGGCCTCGATCGGCAGCCGCTATCTGGCCTGCGTGCCGCTGCTGGACGTCAAGGGCGAGCCGGTCGGGCTGGTGGCGATCGAACGCATGCCGTTCCTGGCGCTGACGCGCGACAACCTGCAGTTCCTGCTGGTGCTGTGCAACTTCTACGCGGACGGCGTGCGCCATGCCGAAGTCACGCGCGAGATGCTGGCGGCGTTCCCCGACTGTCCGCACCGTTTCGCGCTCGACTATGCGCGGCTGGTGCATTTGCGCCGCGATTCGCGCGTGCTGTCGTCGGTGGTCACGCTGGTGTTCGAGAACGACGAACGCAGCGCCGCGCTGTGCGAGCACGTGGTGCGCACGCGCCGTGCGCTCGACTCGCAATGGGAAATCGTCACGCCGAGCCATCGCGCCGTGCTGACGCTGATGCCGCTGTCGGGCAACAGCGGTGCGGACGGCTATCTGCTGCGCATCGAGGACAACCTGCGCGCGCAGTTCGGCGTGGATTTCGAGAGCGCGCACGTGGCGGTGTATTCGATGAACGTGCCGGCCCAGGACCCGATGCGTCCGCTGGTCAAGCTGATGGAGCATTGCGGTGTCGCCGGCTGACCCGCGCCTCCCGGCCGGCGAGGCCGGCCCGGCCCCGGCTCGACGCGACGGCGGTGCGCTCGGCGCGCTGCTGGCCGTCATCGCGCTGCTGATCGCACTCGCGCTGCAGGCCTATGCGTGCCTGACCAGCCTGCGCAGCGCGCCCGACCTGTCGGCGCTCTGGCTCGGCGGGCTGCCGGCCGATGCCGCCGCCGTGGCCGCGTCCTCGCGCGTCAACACGCCGCTGTTCGTCACCTGCCTGCTGATCCTGCTGGTGGCGGCCGTGTTCGCGACCGCCGGCTCGGTGCGCCTGCTGCCGCGCCGGCTGCGTCCGGCGCGCTGGCCGGGCGTGGTGCTGCTCGGCTTCTTCAATTTCGCGGTGCCGTTCGGCGGAATTGTCTGCGCGCTCGGCGCGTTCGCGCTGGCGCGCGTGCTGCCGGCCAATCGCACCAACCTGCCGGTCACGGCGGTGGAAGAGCCGGAGTTCGCCGAATACCTGATCGGCTCGGTGTCCTACGGACGCGGCGCACGCCTGAAGGCCGAACTGCGCAACGCGGATGCCAGCGTGGATTTCCGCATGACCGCGCTGCTGGCGATGCAATCGCTGCCGGTGCGCACGATCTCGCCGATCCTGCAGGAAATGCTCGCCGATCCGCTCGACGACATTCGCCTGCTGGCCTACGGCAGCCTCGAAAGCAAGGAAAAGGCGCTGACCCAGCGCATCACGGCCGAGCGCAGCGCGCTCGACGGCGCGGGCGCGGCCTCGCTCGATTCGACCGAACGCGCCCGCATCCTCAAGACGCTGGCCGAGCTGTACGGCGAGCTGATCTATCAACAACTGGTGACGGGCGACGTGTACGACAACGCGATCGCGCAAGCCGACCGCTTCGCCGAAGCCGCGCTGGCGCTCGCGCCGGGCGACGCCGCGCTGTGGCGCCTGCGCGGCCGTCTCGCGCTGCTGCGGCGCGACCTCGACGCGGCCGACGCGATGCTCGAACGCGCCATCGACAGCGGCTTCCCGCGCGACCGGATGCTGCCTTACCTGGCCGAAGCGGCCTACCTGCGCCGCGATTTCGTGCGCGTGCACGGCCTGCTCGGCGCGATGGACCGTCACGCCGTCACGCCGACGCTGCAGGCCGCCCTCGATTTCTGGCAGCCGGAGCCCGACGCGGCTGCGGTCAGCGCCTCCCGCGAATGAGTTCAGCCATGACGACACCGTCCCCGACCGCGCTGCCGCGCGCCGCCTCCGCCGACGTGCTGCTGCTGCTTGAAGGCACGTTTCCGTATGTGAGCGGCGGCGTGTCGAGCTGGGTCAACCAGATGATCCGGGCGTTCCCGGAGCACAGCTTCGCGTTGTGCTTCCTCGGCAGCCGCCCGCAGGACTACACCAAGCAGCACTACGCGCTGCCCGACAACGTGGTGCATCTGGAGAATCATTACCTCTACGATTTCGCGCCGCCGCCGCTGGTCAAGAAGATGAGCGGCGACCCCGAGGCGTTCGCCCGATCGGCCGCGCTGCACGAAAGCATGCGCAACCCGGCGATGCGCACGATGGGCGCGCAACTGCTCAAGGACATGCTGGCCGACCTGAAGCCGGGCGGCGCACTGAGCGAGGACGCGTTCCTGTATTCGAAGGAAGCCTGGGAATACCTGACCGACCAGTACCGCAAGCACTGCACCGATCCGTCGTTCGTCGATTACTTCTGGACCGTGCGGATCATGCACAAGCCGCTCTGGCAACTGGCGCGGATCGCCGAAGCGCTGCCCGCCGGCAAGGTGCTGCATACGGTGTCCACCGGCTATGCCGGCTTTCTCGGCGCGCTCGCGCATTACCGCACGGGCCGCCCGCTGCTGGTGTCCGAGCACGGCATCTACACCAAGGAACGCAAGATCGACCTGTTCCAGAGCGAGTGGATTCGCGACAACCGCAGCATCTTCGAGCGCGACGTGTCGCAGGTCGGCTATTTCCGCGATCTGTGGGTGCGCTTCTTCCAGGCGCTGGGCCGCGCCTGCTACGACGCGTCGAGCGACATCATCGCGCTGTACGAAGGCAACCGGCAGCGCCAGATCATCGACGGCGCGCCGGCCGAACGCACCGGCACGATCCCGAACGGCGTGAACCTCGCGCGCCTCGCGTCGCTGCGCGAGAAGCGCACGGCCGCGGTGCCGAAAACCCTGTGCCTGATCGGCCGCGTGGTGCCCATCAAGGACATCAAGACCTTCATTCGCGCGATGCTGACCGTGCTGCGCCGCATGCCGGACGCCGAGGCGTGGATCGCCGGCCCGGAAGACGAGGATCTGGCCTATGCGCAGGAATGCCGCGCGCTGGTGGACAGCCTGGGCCTGAAGGACAAGGTCAAGTTTCTCGGCTTCCAGAAGATCGACGAACTGCTGCCGAAGTGCGGGATGCTGGTGCTCAGTTCGATCTCCGAAGCATTGCCGCTGGTGGTGCTCGAAGGCTTCGCGGCGGGCGTGCCGTCGGTGACCACCGATGTCGGCTCGTGCCGCCAGTTGATCGAGGGCCTGCCCGGCGAGGATGCCGCGCTGGGCACGGCGGGCCGCGTGGTGCAGATCGCCGACCCGCGCGCGCTGGCCGAGGCCGCGCTCGACCTGTTCGAGGACGACAACTGGCACGCCGCGCAGCGCGCCGGGATGGCGCGCGTCGAGCGCTATTACACGCAGGACCAGATGATCGGTTCGTACCGCACGCTGTATCAGCGCCTGATCGCGGCGCCGGCGCAGCCGGCCGCGGGCGGGCCGCTGGCCTGCCCGATGCACTGAAGGAGGCCGCGAACCATGGCCGGAATCGGATTCGAACTGCGCAAGATGCTCCGTCGCAACACGCTGACGGGCATGATGCAGGCCTATACCTATGCGGGGTTGATCGGCGCGGGGCCGTGGGTGCTGTCGATCGTCGGGATCTTGCTGATCGGCGTGCTCAGCGTGCCGTTCGTCACGCCGACGGGGGCCGTCACGCAGTTCCAGGTGTCGGTGACCTATCTCATCGCGGTGTCGCTGGTGCTGACCGGGCCGTTGCAGCTCTGGTACACGCGCTTCACGTCGGACCGCCTGTTCGAGAAGCGCCGCGACCTGGTGCTGCCGAACTTCCACGCCGTGATGCTGGTGGTGACGGCCGCCTCGGCCGTGATCGGCGCGCTGGTCACGCTGTTCGCGTTCGGCGGCCAGACGGCCGGCTACCGCATGCTGATGCTGGCCGGCTTCGTGGTGATGAGCAACATCTGGATCGCCACCATCTTCCTGTCGGGCATGAAGCGCTACGTGGCGATCATCGTGGTGTTCGCGGTGGGTTATGCGGTCACCACGCTGGCCGCGCTCGGGCTCGAACGCTTCGGCCTGAGCGGCCTGCTGGCGGGCTTCGTGATCGGCCAGACGCTGCTGCTGTGCGGCCTGCTCGGGCTGATCTACCGCGATTTCGACAGCGACCGCTTCATCTCGTTCGAGATCTTCGAGAAGCGCTACCGTTACCCGTCGCTGATGCTGATCGGGTTCCTGTACAACCTCGGCATCTGGATCGACAAGTTCATGTTCTGGTACTCGGCGGGCACCGGCCAGCCGGTGATCGGGCCGTTGCGCGCGTCGATCATCTACGACATTCCGGTGTTCCTCGCGTACCTGGCGATCATCCCGGGCATGGCGGTGTTCCTGCTGCGCATCGAGACCGATTTCGTCGAGTACTACGACGCGTTCTACGAGGCCGTGCGCGAGGGCGCCTCGCTCCAGCATATCGAGCGGATGCAGCGCGCGATGGTGGAAGCGCTGCGCGAGGGCGTGTGGGAAATCCTGAAGATCCAGGGCATGGCCGCGCTGATCCTGTTCGCCGCCGCGCCTACGTTGCTGCAGTGGCTGCACATCCCGTCGCTGTACCTGCCGCTGCTCTATATCGACGTGATCGCCGCCAGCATGCAGGTGGTGTTCATGGGCATCCTCAACGTGTTCTTCTACCTCGACAAGCGGCGCATCGTGATGTGGCTGGTGGGCGGCTTCGTGGCGCTCAACGTGCTGCTGACGGCGTTCACGCTGAACGCGAACCCGGCCACCTACGGCTACGGTTTCGCGGGCGCGCTGTTCGTGGTGATGCTGGCGAGCCTCTACTGGCTCGACCGCAAGCTCGAAACGCTCGAGTACGAAACGTTCATGCTGCAATGAGCATGGCGCGGCGGCGCGGCTGACGCCCGGCCGCCGCACACCGCCTGCCGTTCAGACGCCGGCCGCCTGGTAGGTGGCCAGCGAGATCAGACCGCCGTGGCTCAGTTGCACCACGGCATGGCGGCCGTCGCGCCCGATCGGGTACGAGCAGGTGCCGCCGTCCTGGCCCAGCACGCCGCTGGACACTTCCGACTCCATCAGAAACGCCGTCGCGTCCGCCAGATAGCGCGCGACGAGCTGTTGCGCCTGCTCGCCCTGTTCGCCGCGATAGCCGCCGTGACGCGCCACCTGCAACGCGCCGCGCGAGAGCCGCACGAAGCCGAGCGCGCGGCCCGACGCCACCCAATTGCGCACCACCTGGGCCACCTCGAACGGCGCGGGCAGGCCGGTCACCTGCGGGCAGTCGAGCGCGCCGAACAGCGCCGGGTAGAGGTGGTCGAGCGCCGCTTGAGCCGCCTCGCGGCGCTGCGCGGCATGGGCCGCCGGGTTGCCGAGGCGCTCGGTGCTGTCCAGATAGAAGCGGAACAGGTCGGCGAATTCGAGCGCCGTGCGCGCGTTGGCCACGGCGAACGCGGCGGCCTCGTGCTGCACGAATTCGGGGTGACGGGCGACTTCGTCCATGCCGGCCAGCACGGCCAGCGCGAGGCGGCCGTCGAGATCGACGGCCTGGAACAGCGGCGCGCCGTCCACGCCCAGTTGCGCGAGGAAATCGGTGCCGGCGGCCAGCGCGTCTTGCGTGAGCAACTGATGGGCATCGAGCAGCGCGCGGGCGCGCTCGAGCGCCTCGGGCGCCGCGCCGGACGCTTCGCCAGCGGCCAGCACGCGCAGGTCGTGGGCGCCCAGCGACAGCAGCTTGATCGGATTCACGAGCAGGCGCAGCGCGGGCAGCAGCGCCAGCGGCGCGGCATGCAGGCCTTGCTGCACGGCGGCCACGAGCTGGGTTTCGTCGGCGAAGTCGTAGCGCGCGTTCGGCGCGGCCACGGCCCAGGCGAACCAGGCGGTGCCGCCTTCGATCAGGTCGAGCGTGAGCCGGGCGGCCTCGGACAGGTTCGATGCATTGCGGATCACTTGGCCGGCGAGGGTCAGGGGCATGGCGGGTTTCCTGCGATGAGGTGAAGGGCGCTCAGATGCCGTGCGTCGGATGCACGACGAGCAGGTGGGCGGTGACGTCTCCGGTGCTGGCCGTGTCGACCGTGTAGAGCGTGGCGACGCCCTGCACGTTGGCGGCCTGGGACGAGGAGACGGTTTGGTCTTGCAGCGCGGTGGCGTTGTGCACGGCATTCGAGAGCGCCTGCGATTGGCCCGGCGGCAGATCGTCCAGGCTCACGCCGTGCTGGTCGCGGATCACCTTGACGTCGACATGCGGCACGCTGGTGGCGTTGTGCAGGGCGTTGGAGATCGCCTGGCCCGGCAGATCGCCGATCGACAAGGCCGGCGCGTCGCCGAGCACCTTGACGTTGGCCTGCGTGACGGCGTCGGTGATCTGATTGTTGACGGCGGTGGGGAATGCCATGCTCGCTCCTTTGGCGCGGGGCCGGACGGTGGACGTCGCTGTCGTGCGACCGCGCGGCTGCGCGATCGTGCGGCGATGGTGACACGGCCGCCGCCGGCGCGCCACCGCATTCGTATGACGACGCGCCGCGCTTCGCCGCGCGGCCCGGTGTTCAGCGCTCGCCCTGGCCGCCGCCCGATTTGCGTTGCCGCTTGGTGGCATACATCGCCTGATCGGCGCGGTCGATCAGGCCGGTCATTTCCACGCCGTCTTCGGGCAGGATCGCGATGCCGACGCTCACGCCGAGATCGAGCTGCTGCCCCTCGAACTCGAACGGCTCGGCCACCATTTCGGTCATCCGCTCGCTCTGGCTTTGCGCGTCGGAGCGGCCGGCGATGCCGGGCAGGATCACGCCGAACTCGTCGCCGCCCACGCGCGCGACCGTATCCGAGCGCCGCACCGAACGCGCGATGCGCGCGGCCGCCTCGCGGATCGCCGCGTCGCCGGCGCGATGGCCGTAGTGATCGTTGATCGGCTTCAGTCCGTCGAGGTCGAGGTTCAGGATGCCGAGCGCGCCTTCCGAATGCTGGGCCAGTTGCACGGCCTGGCGCAGACGGTCGTAGAACAGCGCGCGGTTCGGCAGCCCGGTCAGCGCGTCGTGGGTGGCGCGCACGTACAGCTCGTTGGTTTCGCTGCGCGCCGCGTGGAACATCGCGGCCGCGATCAGCTCCGACATCAGTTGCAGCACCTGGATGTCGGCCTCGCCGAACTTGCCGATTTCCGGCGACATCACCTTGAGCACGCCCACCGTCGTATCGAGGTGGCGCAGCGGCGTGACCAGCATCGAGCGCAGGCCGACGCGGCGGCAGGCCTCGCGGTCCACGCGCTCGTCGAGTTCGGAATCGTCGCAGCGCAGGATCTCGCCCGTCTGCACGCACAGGCCCGACAGGCTGCCGGCGCGCTTCAGGCGCATCCCCAGCAGGTCGGTCGCAAGGCCGGCGGTGGCGCGATAGACCATGTCGTCCTGTTCGGCCAGTTCGACCACGGCGCTTTGCGCGTGCGTCAGGTGCCGGCCGCGTTCGGCGACATAGGCCATCACGCCGCCGAGGTCGAGGCCGAGCTTGGCGATCTCGGTTTGCGAGCGAACGATCTCGAGCAGGGTTTCGGCGGAGGGAGCGAAAGACGGGGGCTGGAGCGACACGGGGATGTCCTGCACGGAAGACGCATGCGCGGCGGCTCGGGCTCGGGACGCGCGGGCATCGGATTGAACCGGTTCGATCGCGCGTGCCGGGTCCGGCCGGGCCGCGCTTGCGCGCAAGCATAAAGCAAATTCCGGCGGCCGGGAGAGGGCCTGCGCGTGAATTTGTGTGACGGGCTTACGCCTGCCTTGCGCGTCGCGCGAGGGCTGTAAGCTGCGCGGTTTCGGCGCGCTCGGCGCGCGTATTCGTCAGGGCAGGACGCGGCGACGGGGCGCGGTTTTCAGCGTTGGCTTCAGACCTTCACCAGCCGCGCGAGCGTCGCCATCGCGGTATCGATATGCGGCGCATCGATGCCGCCATAGCCGAACAGCACGCCGGGCACGGCCGGGGTGTGCGCATGGAACGCCGACAGCCCGATCAACGCGATCGACGCCTCGCGCGCGGCGGCCAGCAAGCGCGCCTCGTCGAGCGCGGCGCGAAACGGCGCGGCCACGTGGATGCCGGCCGACGCCGCCACCGGCGCGAACCACGGCGCGAGTTCGCCGTCGAGCCAGGCCGCGATGCGCGCGCGCCGCAACGCGTATTCGCGCGCCATGCGCCGCAGGTGCCGGCCGAACGCGCCGTCGAGCATGAAGTGCGCGAGCGCGGCCTGCATCAGCGTGCCCGAATGCCAGTCGGCGATTTGCTTGACCTTCAGCAGCGGCGCGATCAGCGGGCGCGGCGCGATCGCATAGCCGATCCGCAACTCGGGAAACAAGGTCTTCGAGAACGTGCCGACGTAGGCCACGCGGCCGTCGCGGTCGAGGCTCTTGAGCGGTTCGAGCGGGCGGCCGTCGAAGCGGAATTCGCAGTCGTAGTCGTCCTCCAGCACCACCGCGTCGCGGCGGCGCGCCCAGTCGAGCAGCGCGACGCGGCGCGCCAGGCTCATCGGCATGCCGAGCGGGAACTGATGCGACGGCGTGGCGTAGACGAAGCGCGCCGCGTCGGGCAGTTGCTCGACGATCAGCCCCTGCGCGTCCACCGGCACGCCGATCACCGTGGCGCCGAGCGCCTCGAACGCGGCGCGCGCGGGCGGATAGCCGGGCTCCTCGACGGCCACCATGTCGCCTGGGCCGACCAGCGTGCGCGCGAGCAGGTCGAGCGCCTGTTGCGCGCCGTTGGTCACCACCACGTCCTGCCAACTGCACGCGATCGCGCGGCTGAAGCCCACGTAGCGCGCGATCCCCACGCGCAGGTTCGGGTCGCCGGCCGCGTCGCGATATTCGCCGCTGCCGCGCGATTGCGCGCGGATCGCGTGGTTCAGCGAGCGCCGCCAGTCGCCCCACGGAAAGCGCGTCTTGTCGGTGATGCCGCCACGGAAATCGAACGCGAGCGGCGGCGTGGAGATCGGCATCGCCAGATCGACGGGCACGCGCGACCACACTTCATGGGCGCGGGCGGGAAGCTTCGGGAGATCGGCGGGGTCGGGAAGCGGATCGCGGGCGGCGCGCCTGGCGTCGAGCGCGTCGTCCGGCGGCGCGAAACCCGACGCGACGAACGTGCCGTGCCCGGCGCGCGTCTCCAGATAGCCTTCGCTGGCGAGCCGTTCATAGACGTCGAGCGTGGTTTTCCGCGACACGCCCAGTTGCTGCGCGAGATCGCGCGTGGACGGCAGCCGCGTGTCGGCCGCGAGCCGCCCGCCGACGATCGCCGCGTGCAGTTGACGGTAGAGCTGGCCGGCGAGATCGCGACGGCCGTGGAGACTGAGCTGGAGATCCAAGCGCGGCGGTCCTGCGGGGTGGGAGACGGCACATTCTGGCACGCCTGCCGCCGGCGACGGCGCGCTCAGAGCACGTTCAACATCGCCAGCGCGGTTTCCTGCAACGGCGGCAAGGCGCGCGCGAGCGCCGCCTCGGGTGTTTCGTTGCCGATCGGCATGTTGGTGCTCAAGGCCGCCACGACTTCGCCCTGGCGGTTCTTCAGCGGCACCGCGATGCCGCGCACGCCCACCTGCAACTGCTGCTCGATCAGCGCGTAGCCGTCGTCGCGCGCCTGCGCGATCAGTTGCTGGAGGCGGCTTTTATTGGTCAGCGTGTGCGGCGTGTAGGGCGGCAACTCGGTGGCGTCGAGCCACGCGGCCACATCCTCGGGCGTGTGCCGGTGGCCGAGCAGCACCACGCCGGCCGAGGCCAGCGGCGCCGGCACGCGCGCGCCGAGCACGAAACCGGTGGTCATCACGCGCGACACGCCGTTGCGCGCGATCACCACCAGTTCCCAATCGTCGAGCACGCTGACGTAGGCCGATTCGTTGAGCGTCGCGCTCAGTTGCTGTAGATACGGCTGGACGGTGCGCGGCAGCCGCGCCGAATCGAAGTACGACCAGCCCACCCGCAGCACGCGCGGCGTGAGGCCGTAGAGCCGGCCGTCGGTATACACGTAGCCGAGCGATTCGAGCGTGAGCAGATAGCGGCGCGCGGCGGTGCGCGTGAGGCCGGTGCGCGCGGCCGCCTGGGTGGGCGTCATGCGCGCGTGTTCGCTGTCGAACGCTTCGAGGATCATCAGGCCTTTTTCGAGGCCGGCGATCCAGTCGCGCTTGTCGAGTGGGGTTTTCTTCATCGCAGGTCAAACGGGCCGGAAGGCCGGGCTGAAGCGGGCGGCGGCGCGAGGCATGGCACCGCGCGCCGCCCGGCGGACGGGCGCATCAGGACGCCGCCGGTGCAATCCGCATCCGCGCCGCGACGATCACCGAGATCAGGCAGCCGAGCGCCAGATAGCCGGCCACCAGGTGCCACGAGCCGCTCGCGAGGCTGACCAGGCCCACCGCGATGAACGGCGTGAACCCGCCGCCCACCACGCTGGCGAACTGGTAGCCGACGCCCGCGCCGCTGTAGCGGTATTCGGCGCCGAACAGCTCGGTGAACAGCGGCTGCTGCACGCTGACCACCATGTCGTGCGCGATGTTCGCCAGCATCACCGCGAAGATCACGATCCACACCGTCGAGCGCGCTTCCAGCGCCACGAAGAACGGCACGGCGGCGGCCAGGCCGATCAGCGCGCCGATGATGTAGATGCGGCGCAGGCCGAAACGGTCGGCGAGCCAGGCGAAGCAGGGGATCGTCACGCAACTGATCGCGCCGACCAGCAGGCCGATGTTCAGGAACAGCTCGCGCGACATGTGCAGGTTGGTGGTGGAGTAGCTCAGTGCGAACGCGGTCACGATGTACATCGTGAACAGCTCGGCCAGGCGCAGCGCGATGATGAACAGGAACGCCTTCGGGTGACGCGTCAGCGCCTCGAGCACCGGCATCTTGAGCTTGTGGCCGGTCTTCTCGACCTTCTGCACGAACTCCTGCGATTCGTCCATGCTGGCGCGCACCCACAGGCCGATCAGCACCAGCACCACGCTGGCCAGGAACGGAATGCGCCAGCCCCAGGCGCGGAACGCGTCGTCGCCGAGCGTGTGGCTCAGGATCGACACGATGCCGGTGGCCAGCACCAGCCCCACGCCGTAGCCCACCTGCACGCCGCTGCTGTAGAACGCCTTCTTCTTCTGCGGCGCGCTTTCCACCGCCATCAGCGCCGCGCCGCCCCACTCGCCGCCCACCGCGAAGCCTTGCAGCGCGCGCATCGCGACCAGCAGCACCGGCGCCCACCAGCCGATCGACGCGAACGTCGGCAGCAGGCCGATCGCCACCGTCGACAGGCCCATCATCATCACCGTGATGACCAGCATCTTCTTGCGGCCGAGCCGGTCGCCGTAGTGGCCGAACACCACGCCGCCGAGCGGGCGGAACAGGAAGCCCACGCCGAACGTGGCGAACGCGGCGAGCGTGCCCATCGTCGGGCTGACCTTCGGGAAGAACTCGGCGTTGAACACCAGCGCGGCGACGATGCCGTAGAGCAGGAAGTCGTACCAGTCGACGACCGCGCCGACGAAACTGCCGATCGCGGCCTTGCGGGCCTGGGCGCGGGCGCGCTGGGCGCTCGCCTGGTCGAGTGAATCGAATGCTGGGGTCATGTGGCGTCTCCTGTCGTGCTGGTCCCGGTTCCGGCCGCGTGGCGGGCCGGAGTTCACATCGCGCCTGGCTGTCGTCGCGATGAAATTGCTCGCAGCATAGGGGCGCGGCGGCGGCTCGACAATGCTTGGCGAACGCGGGAGCGCGATTATCGTTCAATTGCGTGCGATCATCGAACGTTTTTCGGGTTAGCACTAGGGCGAAAATTCGCCGGAGCCCGAGCGACGCTGCTGGAAGCGCCCGATTGCCGAGCGGGTTCGATTCGCTTCAGACTGTCGCGACACGCCGGCCGAAAACGCCGGCCGACGCATCGCCCGCGTGCCGCGCCGCAATCGGCGCTTTGGCTGTAATGAACGATACGGTTAAAATTGCGGCGATGGCGCAGCCGGCCCCGGGCCGCCGCCGAGCCTTGCCACGCCACCCCCGCTTCTGGAGACCACGGATGTCCAGCCACTTTCCCAAGTCGTCCGCGACGCCCCCCGTTACCGCGGACGACAACCCGCTCGGCATGGCCGGCCTCGAATTCGTCGAGTTCGCCGCGCCGGCGCCCGACGATCTCGCGCGCCGCTTCGAGCAACTGGGATTCAAGGCGATCGCCCGGCACGTCAGCAAGGCGGTGACGCTGTACCGGCAGGGCCAGATGCATTTCCTGCTGAACGCCGAACCCGATTCGTTCGCCTCGCGCTATGCCGAGGAATACGGCATGGGCGTGTGCGCGATCGGCATCCGCGTGGACAGCGCGCAGCGCGCGTTCGACCGCGCGCTCGAACTCGGCGCGTGGGCGTTCGAGGGCGAGCGGATCGGCAAGGGCGAACTGGCGATCCCGGCCATTCAGGGCATCGGCGATTCGCACATCTATTTCGTGGATCGCTGGCGCGGGCGCGGCGGGTTGACGGGCGGGGTGGGCGACATCTCGATCTTCGACATCGATTTCCGCCCGATCGACCCGGCCACCGCGCAGGCGGACCTGCATCACGCGGGCAGCGGGCAGCTCGTGCAGGTCGATCACCTGACGCAAACGGTCGGCGCGGGGCGCATGCGGGAATGGCTCGATTTCTATCGCGATCTGCTGCATTTCCGCGAGATCCACGAGATCAACGCGAACTGGCACGTGTCGGCGGAATCGCGCGTGATGGTGTCGCCCGACGGCGAGGTGCGGATTCCGCTCTACGAGGAAGGCACGGCGCGCACGCAACTGATGCACGACTACCTGCCCGATCATCCGGGCGAGGGCGTGCAACACATCGCGCTGGCGACCGACGACATCGTCGCGTCGGTGGACGCGCTGGCCGCCAACGGCGTGACGTTCGTCGAGCCGCCGGCCGCCTATTACGATTCGATCGATGCGCGCCTGCCGGGCCACGGGCTCGACGTGGCGGCGCTGCGCCGGCGCGGCATCCTGGTGGATGGCGAGATCGTGAACGGCGTGCCGAAGCTGTTCTTCCAGACCTTCGTCAAGCGCCGTCCGGGCGAGATTTTCTTCGAGATCGTCCAGCGCAGCGGCCATCAGGGCTTCGGCGAGGGCAATCT
>NZ_BAAILN010000151.1:102355-138923 GCF_054589155.1 Burkholderia sp. 3C | reverse complement strand
CGCGCGCGGCGGCCCGGCGGGGCCGATCGGCCCTGACGGCTCGACCACCGTCGAAAGGGCCGTTACCGCTCAGGCCGGCTGCTTGTAGCGCGGCGCGGCGTGCACTTGCAGGATGTTCGGCAGCATCGCCTGGCGCGCGCCTTCGTATTGCGTCCATTGACCGGCGTCGTGCAGCGTCGGGATCGTCACCGTCTCGCGCAGGTCGTAGCCGGCCAGCGCCGCGTCCACCAGTTCATCCACCTCCATCACTGCGCCGAGCGAATTCACGTCGGTTTTGGCGTGATCCCAGATTTCCGTGCGCGTCGCGGACGGCAGGACCGCCTGCACGTATACGCCCTTCGGCCCCAGTTCAAGCTGCAGGCCGTGCGACAGGAAGCTCAGGAACGCCTTGGTCGCGCCGTAGACCGACAGACCGAGTTCCGGCGCGAACCCCACCACCGAACTGATATTGACGATCGCGCCCTGGCCCTCGCGCGCGAAACGCGGCGCGACGGCGGCCGCCAGGCGGGCCGGCGCGGTGGTGTTCAGCGTGATCAGCTTTTCGATGGCGTCGGGCGTCTGGTCGACGAAGCCGCCTGGAATCGTGGTGCCGGCATTGTTGACGAGCACGCCGATCGACGCATCGTCGCGCAGGCGCGCTTCCACGCGGGCCAGATCGGCGGATTGCGTGAGGTCGGCGTTGAGCGTTTCGACGTTCACGCCATGCGCGGCGCGCACACGGGCGGCCAAATCGTTCAGGCGCGACTGGTTGCGGGCGACCAGCACCAGATCGTGGCCGCGTTTCGCGAAACGGTCGGCATAGACGGCGCCGATGCCGGTGGATGCGCCGGTGACGAGGACGACGGGAAGCTTCGACATGCTGATTCTCCAGAGAGGAACGTAGGGTAAAAACGGTCATCCGATTTATTCATGATGACCGTCATGTATTTAATCATGATGTCTGTCATGTATCATGTCAAGCATCGAATGGGAGGGCGATATGAGAGTCAGTCGGGAGCAGGTGGCCGAGAACCGGCGAAAGATCCTGGAGGTGGCGAGCGAGCTGTTCCGCGAGCGCGGCTTCGACGCGGTGACGGTGGCCGACGTGATGAGCGCGGCCGGCCTGACGCACGGCGGCTTCTACGGCTATTTCAAATCGAAGGAAGACCTGATCGCGCAGACGCTGGCCGAGCTGGTGAAGGGCGAGGACCGGACCGAACTCGACATGCTCGGCTATGCGGCGGGTTACCTGAGCACGCAGCACCGGGACCAGTGCGCCACCGGTTGCCCGGTGGCCGCGCTCGGCGCGGAAGCGGCGCGGCAGGCGCCCGAGGTACGCGCCGCGCTGGGCGGCAGCGTGGGGCGGCAGGTGGCGCGTTTCGCGGCCGGCATGAAGGGCGTGGCGCCCGGGGAAGCCCGGCGCGCGGCGATTGGCGGATGGTCGGCGATGGTCGGCGCGGTGATTCTGTCGCGCCTCAGCGACGATCCGGCGCTGTCGGAGGAAGTGCTGCGCGAAACGCTGGCCTGGATCGACGAGCACGCGCCGCACGGCGATTCGGCTGCCGCTTGACGCGCTTTTTTATATCCGGGTAAATGTTGGGTCGTTCGGCCTTCGGCCCGGTTCACGTTTTCCGATCGATCGTTATCGCACATCACCTCATGGCAGATCCCGCTTTGCTTCCCCGCTATACCGGCTTCGACGGCGCGCGGCATCTCGCGTCGGGCGATCTCGCGACGGTCGCGTTGGCCATGCGCCGCGCCGCGCAGGCCGAATCGGCCGGGCCGGTGCTGCTGTTCGACAACGCCACGGGGCGCTCGATCGACGTCGACCTGCGTGGCAGCGAGGACGAAATTCGAGCGCGGTTCGCGGCTGAAGCTGAATCTGCGTCTACGTCTACGTCCGGCGACGAATCGCCGGACACCCCCGAAACCGCCGCGCCGCGTGGCCGCGGACGGCCCCGGCTCGGCGTCGTCGCGCGTGAAATCACGCTGCTGCCGCGTCATTGGGCGTGGCTCGCGGAGCAGCCGGGCGGGGCGTCGGTGGCGCTGCGCAAGCTCGTCGACGATGCACGCCGCGAACACGGCGGCCGTGACCGCCTGCGTGCCGCGAACGAGCGCGCCTATCACTTCATGTCGGCGCTGGCCGGCGATCTGCCCGGCTTCGAGGAGGCCTCGCGCGCCTTGTTCGCGGGCGAGGCGGATGGCTTTCGCGAGCGGATCGACGGCTGGCCGGCCGATATTCGCGAGCATGTGCTGCGGCTTGCCGAGCCGGAAGCGGAGCCGCGCCGAGTTGAACCGGGCGATCGATGACGGCGCGCATGACGCGTCATCGTTCCGTCATCTTCGTCGTGCGTTCGTCGATCGGCTTCGATCCTCGCGACAAAGCTTCGCATTCGGCCCTCGGCGCGGCCTCGCCGGGGCGGTAGCCTGTGATCCCGCTTTTCTCCGAGCCTTCGCGGCGTGCGGCTTCGTCCGCCCGGCGCGGATCACACCCGCCTGCCCATGCGCACCCGTTACGACTCGAACGCCTCCCCACTGAACATCAACGACGCCGAATCGCGGCAAGACGATCCGCGTCATGCGTCCACAGCATCGTCCGCCAGCCCGAGCGGTGGGGGGCACATCTGCCCCTGCAGTCATACCAGCAAGCGCGCCGTGACGGCGTGGCGCCCGCGTCGCTGCACGATGCGGTGGCGAATCAGGATATGTCCGGCGTACGCACGCTGATCGCGTCCGGCGCGAAGCTCAACAAGCTCGACGGCCAGCGCCGCACGCCGCTCGACGTGCTCGATTCGCTGGGCGCGTCGCGCCCGGTCGGCTCGGCCTTGCGTCGAGAACTGCTGCGCCCGCGCAATCCGGCCGCGCCCGACGGGCACGGCAAGCCCGAGGCGCTGCACGGCAGCCCGTGGGGCTTCGAGATCCTCGAATCGAAGGCGCTCGCGGGCGGCCGGCACGCACCGAAGGGCGGCCACAGCTCGCTCGAAGGCATGGTGTTCTTCTCGACGCGCACGCCGGAAAGCCCCGCGAGCCAGACCGTGCGCGCCGACTGGCGCTCGGGGCCGCGTCGCTACGCGAAGGGCAGCGCATCGAGCGGCAACTCGCCCGCGCAGGCCGGCATCCGCTACCAATTGGCCAGCACGGTGCTCGATCGAGCAGGTAGCGCCGCATCCTGGAAGCCGACCGCCGATGCGCAGCGCTACGACGCGAATACGCCCGCCGAACTGGCCGAGCAACTGTCCCAAGAGCTGCGCACTGCCATGTTCGTGATGGCCCAACGCACCCCGGCGAACAACGCCGAGGCGCTGACGCGGTCGGTCGAGCAACTGCCGCTGCGCGGGTCGGTACTGATGTGCAAGCGCAACGGCGAGCGCGTGCGGATCGAGGGCGACGCGCTGCGCACGCTGTATCGCGATGCGGCGGCCGGCATCAAGGATCAGCAGGAGCGTTCGGACACCATGCCGTACCTGTGCCTGATGAATCGCGGCCAGATCGTACCGGTGGTGTTCGGCTTCGAGAAGGTGGAGGGCTTGCGCACGCACACGCTGGCCAGCGGCAAGCAACACGCGTATCAGGAGGCCGTGCACCCGCTGGACGGCTCGGAGCAGGGCGGCCGGCTGACCGAAATCGAGGTCGGCAGCCGCGAGGATCTGGCGACGTTAAGCCTCGCGTGCCTGGCGCGCGGCGTCGAGATTCCGCCGGGCGCGGTGGTGCGGATCAACCCGCCGCCGGGCGAGAAGCGCGCTACCGGTGTGCGTGCCGATTACCTGAACGCGCAGCAGTTGCAGGATTTTCACGCGACGCTGGCGCAGCAGGTGTCGGCGCTTGCGGGCATCGCGCCGAACCAGGCGGGGCAGGCGTTGAGCGCGATGCCGGTCGCCGCGCTGCAGGACGTCAACGATCAGGCGCGAGCCTGGGCGGCCCGCGCCTGAGCCATCGCCTGTGTTGCCGGCGCGACGCATCGGGAAAAGTCCCGATGCCGCCGTCGGATTCGCCATCGCCGTAGCCGATCGCATCGATCGTTTCGGATCTCGACCTATTCACTCGACTCCGTACGGATCGCGCGCCGAAGAGGCGCGTGGCCGGCGTGGTCCGTCCCCATGCGGTTGCCAGCCTTCGATGCGTTTTGCGATCTGCAAGTTTTTATTTGAAATCGAGTCGTTAAGATAAGAAAACTTATCTGAGCGATCACGCTTCGATGCAAATTTTCGATCGCGAGCGACCCTCGAGATTGACAAGCGCCCGTTGACGGTCATCTCGAAATTCAATAAAACGGAGCGATAAACACACCGATCTCTCATTCCGTTCCGGGCCACCATGACTTCGATTCCTGGCATCTTCGTCGCCACGCCCGCCTATGGATCGAGCTGCTACATGCCGTATGTCAGCGGGCTGCTGTCGTTGCAGCGCGCGTGCATGGAGGCGGGCCTCGGGTTCGAATTCTTCTATGTCAGCGGCACGGCGCTGCTGCACGAGCAGCGCAATGTGCTGATCCAGCGCTTTCTCGCCGAATCGAACCTGTCGCACCTGATGTTCATCGACGCCGACATCGGCTTCGAGGGCCGCGACGTGCTGCGCATGTACGAGGTGCAGGCCGAGATCGCGTTGGGGCCGTATCCGGCGAAGCAGATGAACTGGGATGCGATCGTGGAGATGGCGCGGCGCAATCCCGAGCTGTCGGCCCGGCAGGTGGCGATGGCCGCGGCCGATTACCGGCAAACGCTGTACGCGATCGGCGAGGGCGCCCTGAACCAGACCGAACGGCCCGTGGAAGTGGCGGCCGGCGGTGCGGGCCTGATGCTGCTGGAGCGTGCCGTGTTCGAGAAGCTGGCGAGGGCCTATCCGGACACGCGCGTCGAGGTGCCTGCCGTCTACCGGCATCTGGTGCCGCATGCGACGCACATGTACGAGCACTTCGAATTTCTGCGCACGCCCGAGGGGCGGTCGCTGTCGGAGGACATGTCGTTCTGCCGCAAGTGGCGCGACCTGGGCGGCGGCCTTTATGCGTGCCCGTGGTTCAAGACCACGCATGTCGGGCCGCATGCGTTCGATGGTGATTTGCCGGCTTTATTGCGGCGCGGGTGAATCGTGCGTGCCGTTGTCCGCGCCGATCGCCGACCGCGATGAAGCGGGGGCGGCTAACCACGCAGCACCCGCTTCATGCATCAATCAAGCAAACCCGCCATTCACGCGCAGCACCTGCGCATTCACCCACGCCCCATCCGGCCCGGCCAGGAACGACACCGCCGAAGCAATATCCTCCGGCTCGCCCAGGCGCTCCAACGGCGCGAGCTTGGTGATCTGCGCGACCTGTTCCTCGCTCTTGCCGTTGAAGAACAATTCGGTGGCCACCGGCCCCGGCGCGACGATATTCGCGGTGATGCCGCGCCCGCGCAGTTCGTTGCCGAGCACGCGCACCAGGCCTTCCACGCCGGCCTTGCTGGCGATGTACGGGCCGTAGCCGGGGAACGAGCGCGCGATCACGCTGGTCGACAGCGCGATGATCCGGCCGCCGCGTTGCAGGCGCTTGGCCGCTTCGCCGAGCACCAGGAACGCGCCGCGCAGGTTGATGGCGATGGTGCGGTCGAACACGTCGATATGCTTGGCGTCGATCTGGGCCATCGTCATCACGCCGGCGCTGTTGACCACGGCATCCACGCGGCCGTAGGCCTCGAACGCCGCGTCGAACAGGCGCGTAACGTCGGCTTCGACGGACACGTCGCCCTTCACGGCGATCGCACGGCCGCCAGCCTCGACGATCGCATCGACGGTTTCCTGGGCGGTGTCGGCATTGCCGGCGTAGTTGACGACCACGGCGAAGCCGTCGGTGGCGAGGCGCATCGAAATGGCGCGGCCAATGCCGCGCGAGCCGCCGGTCACGATCGCGGCGCGGGAAGAGGTTTGGGTCATGTCTGGCTCCTGATGTGAGAGGGCGTCGTTGCCCGTCAGGAATGCATTCTTCGCGCTTTGCCCGCATCGATAAACCCGCCCGGCTTGCTAATACAATTCAACCGGCATCAATAATGTGAGCGGGAAATCGGCGTTTCAGCCACGTTCATCGGCCTTTCAGGCTGGTAAAGTAGCGCGCATATTCAACGAACATCAACAATCCCGCTCTGCCATGGATCGCCTCGATACCCTCCAGCTGTTCACCCGGATCGTCGAAACCGGCAGCTTCAGCCGCTCGGCGGACATGCTCGGCATCCCGCGTGCGAGCGCGACGCACGCCATCAAGCAACTGGAAGCGCGGCTCGGCACGCGGCTGCTGGAGCGCACCACGCGCCAGGTCAAGCCGACGGCGGACGGCAGCGCGTTCTACGAGCGCTGCGTGCTGGTGCTGTCCGAACTCGACGACGCCGAAGCCTCGCTGCGCCAGGACGCCTCGAACCCGCGCGGCCTGCTGCGGGTGGACATGAGCGGCACGCACGCGACGCAGGTGGTGCTGCCGCGCATCGCCGATTTCCATCGTCGCTATCCGGAAATCGAACTGGTGGTCAGCAGCGGCGACCGGCTCGTCGATCTGGTGCGCGAGGGCGTGGATTGCGTGATCCGGGGCGGGCGGCCGCACGATTCGTCGCTGGTGGCGCGGCGGCTGGCGATGATGCCGCAGGTGATCTGCGCGAGCCCGGCCTATCTGGCCGAATTCGGCACGCCGCGGCATCCCGACGAGCTGCCGTCGCACCGCGCCGTGCGCTTCTTCGCGAGCAGCGGCGGCATCGATTACCCGTTTTCGGTGGTGGTGGACGGGGAAGTGCGCGATTACGACGTCGGCGGCTGGATCTCGGTCAACGACGCGGAAAACTACGCGGTGGCCTGCGAAAGCGGCGCGGGGCTGATCCAGGCGCCGCGCTACCACCTGGAGCCGGCGTTGCGCGACGGCCGCCTCGTGGAGGTGCTGGCCGACTGGCACAGCCCGGCCATGCCGTTGACGGCGCTGTATCCGTATCGGCGGCAGTTGTCGCCGCGCGTGCGCGTGTTCGTCGACTGGCTGCGGGATATCTACGGGGAATTGTTCGGGCCGGCCTGAACGGGCCTGGAGCGTGGAGCGCGGCGCGGCCCGACGCGATCGGCCCTGGGCGTGACCGGTGCAATCGGCCCGTGGCGTGACCGGTGCGATCGGCCCCGGGCGTGACCGGTACGATCAGGCCGGCACGTGACCGGCACCGCCGTCCGTCGGCATCGCCTGCTCGAAATCGCGCGCCAGCGAGCCGAGCGTAACCTCGCCGAACTTCTTCAGCAGCGCGTCCTCGGCCTCGGCCAGCGCGGCCGACAGATGCGCGTTGACGGCGCGCTCGACCAGGCAATGCGGGTGATCGTCCGACACCAGTTCCGAAAACAGCGGCGGCTCGCCCACCGCGCGATACACGTCGAGCAGCGTGATCGCATCGAGCGGCGCGGCCAGCGTCCAGCCGCCACCGTGCCCCTTCTCCGATTGCACATAGCCGGCGTCGCGCAGCCCGCCGAGCAACCGCCGCACCACCACGGCGTTGGTGCCGAGCATCGCGGCCATCATCTCGGACGTCATCGGCCCGTCGGCGCGGTGCATGTGGATCAGCGCGTGCAGCATCCGTGACAGGCGGCTATCCGTTCTCATGATTCTCCAGGGTTCAGGGCAGGGCATCCACTCACGCAACAAATGAAGTTGCGAGATGGATGGTACACGTCTATCATGCAACTCCTGATGTTTCGTGAAATCGATGTCATGTGCCGGCCCGTGCATTCATGGCCGGCCTCAACGGGAGCTTGGGATGCAGTCACATCATGAAGTGATCGTGGTCGGCGGCAGTTTCGCGGGCCTGTCGGCGGCGATGCAACTGGCGCGGGCACGGCGGCGCGTGCTCGTGATCGACGGCCGTCAGCCGCGCAACCGCTTCGCCGCGCATTCGCACGGCTTTTTCGGGCAGGACGGGCGCACGCCCGAGGAGATCGTCGGCGACGCCACGGCGCAACTGGCGGCCTATCCGAGCGTGCAGTTCCGGATCGGCCAGGCCACGCAAGCCGAGCGTACGGCGCAGGGCTTCGCCGTGACACTGGCCGATGGCAGCACGGCCACCGCCGATCGGCTGATTCTCGCCACCGGCGTGCGCGACGTGCTGCCGCCGCTGGCCGGCCTGACCGAACGCTGGGGCGTCAGCGTGCTGCATTGCCCGTACTGCCACGGCTACGAAATCGGCCGTGACGGGCGGCTCGGCGTGCTGGCCACGCACCCGATGTCGTTCCATCAGGCGATGCTCGTCTCCGATTGGGGGCCGACCACCTGGTTCACGCACGGCGCGATCGAACCGAGCGCGGACGAACTGGCGCAGGTCGCGGCGCGCGGCGTGCGTGTCGAGACCTCGCCGGTGGTGGAAGTGCTCGGCAACGCGCCCGAGCTGTCGGGGCTGAGGCTGGCCGACGGGCAGGTCGTGCCGGTCGACGCGCTGTTCGTCGGCACGCAATTGCAGATGGCCAGCAATCTCGCGAGCCAGTTGGGCTGCGAATTCGAGGAAGGGCCGGCGGGCCAGATGGTGCGCGTCGATGCCTGGAAGCAGACCAAGGTGCCGGGCCTGTTCGTGGCCGGCGACGCGTCGAACCCGATGACCAACGCCACGTTCGCGTCGTCGTCGGGCGTGATGGCGGGCGTGGCCGCGCATCGGTCGCTGATTTTCCCGGCAGGGCATTGAGCGCGCCGGCCGCGGATTGACGGGCCGGACGGCCGCCGTCGCGATCGCGTCGATTCCGTCGCGGCATCGCGCGACGACGGCGGCTTCCACACGCAACCGGCCGTTATGACATCGGGTGATATTCGTATCCGATTTGCTTCGTTGTCTTGCCGGCGGCGCGGGCATAAATTCGGGTTTTTGCTTCGCAGGAATCGTCGAACGTGTCCGTCTCCGCCGCTGTTGCCACGCCCGCATCGCCGTCGCCGTCGTTCCGGCAGTCATTCGATATCGTGCCGTTCGACGCGCCGCTCGGCGCGGAAGTGGTCGGCCTCGACCTGTCGCAGCCGATCGGCGACGACGATTTCTCGCGCATCCATCGCGCGCACCTCGATCATCACGTGCTGGTGTTCCGCGACCAGCGCATCACGCCCGACGAGCAGGTGGCGTTCAGCCGCCGCTTCGGCCCGCTCCAGCAGCACGTGCTGTATCAGTTCGCGCTGGCGGGGCATCCCGAGGTGCTGATCGTCTCGAACATCGTCGAGAACGGCAAGCCGATCGGCCTGGGCGACGCCGGCCATTTCTGGCATTCGGATCTGTCGTACAAGGAACAGCCGAGCCTCGGCTCGCTGCTGCACGCGCAGGAGTTGCCGGCCGAGGGGGGCGACACGCTGTTCGCCAACATGCACCTGGCCTGGGACACGCTGCCCGAGGCGCTCAAGCAGGCCGTCGAGGGCCGTCGCGCCGAGCACACGTATCTGGCGCGCTACGCCGAGCTGCAGGCGCGCAGCCCGTGGCGGCCGAACCTGTCGCCCGAGCAGATCGCGCAGGTCAAGGCGGTCGAGCAGCCGATCGTGCGCACGCACCCGGAAACGGGCCGCCGCGCGCTGTTCGTCAGCGAGCATTTCACGACGCGCATCGTCGGCCTGCCGGAAGACGAAAGCCGCGCGCTGCTCGACGAGATCTTCGCGCACAGCGTGCGTGACGAATTCGTCTACCGCCATCAATGGCGCGAACACGATCTCGTGTTCTGGGACAACCGCTCGCTCATGCATCTCGCGGCCGGCACGCCCGATCATCTGCGCCGCAAGCTCTACCGCACCACGATCGAAGGCGACCTGCCGGTCTGACGATTCCGGCCCGAAGCCGGACGCCGCCTTCAGCCCGAGCCTGACCGCCTCCCGGCGCCTGCGCCCTCGACGATCGTCGGGGCCGCGCCGCGGCGGCGCTCGTTCGCCGATTCCATTTGTTTCGCATCCCTTAGCTCCCTTAGCACGAGGTTTCCGATGTCGTTTCCGTTCAGCGCGACGCTCGCGCGCACCCGTTGGTTCGCCCGCCGTTCGGCCGTGTCCGCGATCGCCGTGGCGCTCGCCGCCACCGGCTTCGCCGCCGCCGCGCCGGCCCATGCCGAAGGCAAGATCCGCATCGCCGAGCAGTTCGGCATCGTCTACCTGATGCTGAACGTCGTGCGCGACCAGCACCTGATCGAGCAGGAAGGCAAGAAGGAAGGCATCGATATTCAGGTGGACTGGGCCAAGCTGTCGGGCGGCGCGGCCGTCAACGACGCGCTGCTGTCGGGCGCGGTGGATATCGCCGGCGCGGGCGTCGGGCCGCTGCTGACCGTGTGGGACCGCACTCACGGCCATCAGAACGTGAAGGGCGTGGCTTCGC
Organism: Burkholderia sp. 3C; assembly: GCF_054589155.1. Classification (NCBI taxonomy): domain Bacteria; kingdom Pseudomonadati; phylum Pseudomonadota; class Betaproteobacteria; order Burkholderiales; family Burkholderiaceae; genus Burkholderia; species Burkholderia sp. 3C. The sequence continues at coordinate 128,637 of NZ_BAAILN010000151.1, read as the reverse complement.
TCGGCAACCTGCCGTATTACCTCGTCAGCACCAATCCGGCCGTCAAGACGATCGCCGATTTCACCGCGAAGGATCACATCGCGGTGCCGGCCGTGGGCGTGTCGGTGCAGTCGCGCGTGCTGCAATACGCGGCCGCCAAGCAATGGGGCGACAAGTCGTTCGACAAGCTCGACGGCTACACGCAGGCGATTCCGCACCCGGACGCCGCCGCCGCGATCCTCGCCAACAGCAACGTGGTCAGCGCGCATTTCAGCACGCCGCCGTTCCAGCAGCAGGAGCTGGCCGGCAACCCGAAGGCGCACGTCGTGCTCGATTCCTACGTCGTGCTCGGCGGCCCCAGCTCGGCCACCGTGCTCTACGCCACCGAGAAATTCCGCGACGCGAACCCGAAGACGTATCGCGCGTTCGTGGCGGCGCTGGCCGATGCGGCCAAGCTGATCTCGACCGATCCCGAGCGCGCGGCGGATATCTATATCCGCGTCAACCAGTCGAAGATCGATCGTGCGCTGCTGCTGAAGATCCTGCGCGACCCGCAAGTGCAGTTCAAGACGGCGCCGCAGAACACGCTCGGCCTCGCGCAGTTCATGCACCGCGTGGGCGCGATCCGCAACGCGCCGAATTCGGTGCACGACTATTTCTTCGATGATCCGGCCATCCAGGGCGGCAGTTGAGCGCGTGCCAGGCACGCAAGCCTGACGCGCCTGACTCGATGCCGCGCGCCTTATCCGCGCGCGGCATTTGCAAAGCCGCAATGATTGGTTGGGATCGCGAAACGCGGCCGGTATCTTGATGTTTTGTCTGTCGCATTGTCGAGGTCGAGCATGAATCTGTCGAACGCATGGCCTGCGCCGCATGTCGCGCGCAGCGGAACCGGCGTCGAATCGGCGCCCCGCGCCGGCACGCGCGGCGAACGCGGCGCGGAGCAGGCCGGCCACGCCGCGCCGCTGTTGTCGGTCGATCGCGTCACGCTCGAATACCGCACCGGCGAGCGCATCGTGCGCGCCACCCAGCGCGTGAGCTTCGAGGTCGATCACGGCGACCGCTTCGTGCTGCTCGGGCCGTCCGGCTGCGGGAAATCGACGCTGCTGAAGGCGGTGGCCGGTTTTGTCGAGCCGGCGGCGGGCAGCATCGCGCTCGACGGCCGCGCCATCGCGGGGCCGGGCGCCGACCGTGTGGCGGTGTTCCAGGAATTCGATCAACTGCCGCCGTGGAAGACGGTGCTCGAGAACGTGGCGTTCCCGCTGCGCGTCGCGCGCCGGCTGTCGCGCCGCGAGGCCAGCGAGCGCGCGCTCCATTACCTCGACAAGGTGGGCCTGTCGGCGTTCGCGAAGGCCTATCCGCATACGCTGTCGGGTGGCATGAAGCAGCGCGTGGCGATCGCTCGCGCGCTGGCCATGCAGCCGCGCGTGCTGCTGATGGACGAGCCGTTCGCCGCGCTCGACGCGCTCACGCGCCGCAAGATGCAGGAGGAACTGCTGCGCCTGTGGGACGACGCGCGCTTCACGCTGCTGTTCGTCACGCATTCGATCGAGGAAGCGCTGGTGGTCGGCAATCGCATCCTGCTGCTGTCGCCGCATCCGGGCCGCGTACGCGCCGAAATGAACAGCGAGCGGTTCGCGCTCGACAGCATCGGCAGCGACGATTTCCAGCAAAGCGTGGCGCGCATCCACCGGCTGCTGTTCGAGACGCCCGACGTGCCCGGCAACCCGGCCGCCGCCCGCACCGAGGAGGCTCAAGCATGAGCACGCCGCTTCCGTCCCGCCCCGAATACGAACTGACGCTGGAAGCGCCCGACCAGGGCGTGCTGGCCGCGCGAGCGCCGCTCGTGGCGCGCCTGCTCGATTCGAGCGGCCTGCGCCGCGTGCTGATCGCGCTGGTGCTGATCGCCGCCTGGGAGATCGTGGCGCGAGTGGTCGACAACGACCTGCTGGTGCCGACCTTCGTGGCCACGGCGCGCGCCTTCGTGGAGGGCATCGCGTCGGGCGAACTGCTGGTGAAGACCGGCATCTCGCTGTCGGTGCTGCTGCGCGGTTATGCGATCGGTGCCGTGCTGGCGTTTGCGCTGACCTCGGTGGCGGTTTCCACGCGGTTTGGTCGCGATTTGCTGTCGATGCTCACCGCCATGTTCAACCCGCTGCCGTCGATCGCCTTGCTGCCGATCGCGCTGCTGTGGTTCGGCCTGGGCACCGGCAGCCTGCTGTTCGTGCTGATCCATTCGGTGCTCTGGCCGCTCGCGCTGAACATGTACACGGGTTTTCTCGGCGTGCCCGACACGCTGCGCATGGCGGGCCGCAACTACGGCCTGCGCGGGCTGCGTTTCGTCTGGCTGATCCTGGTGCCGGCGGCGCTGCCGTCGATCCTGTCGGGGCTGCGGGTGGGCTGGGCGTTTGCCTGGCGCACGCTGATCGCGGCCGAACTGGTGTTCGGCGCGAGCGCCGGGCAGGGCGGCCTGGGCTGGTACATCTTCCAGAACCGCAACGAGCTTTATACGGATCGCGTGTTCGCCGGGCTGGCGGCCGTGATCGTGATCGGCCTGCTGGTCGAGCACCTGGTGTTCGATACGCTCGAGCGGTTGACGGTGCGCCGCTGGCGCGCCTGAGGCGGCTGAGGCCGGATTGAATGTCGGCGCGCGATGACACTGCGGGCGGTACGGTTTTTTGACCGCTCGACAGCGACGCCGCGTCACTTATGGTAGATTTTCGCCGCGGCGCGTCAAACGCGTCGCAACGTTCTCAGGGCGGGGCGAAATTCCCCACCGGCGGTAATCGCGCTTCGGCGCGTAGCCCGCGAACAGCTCACGCAGGCCTGCCTGCGCGATGCCTGCCGACCCGGTGTGATTCCGGGGCCGACGGTCATAGTCCGGATGAGAGAGAGCGGGGTTTTTGCCGCGCGCGCAATGCGTGCGGTGTGGCCCTGTGCGCCCCATTCAACGCAAACACAGGACCTGTCGATGACTCAGCTTCACTCCACTTCCCCATCCCCCCGTCGGATCGCCTTCGTCCAGTCGTGCTGGCACAAGGACATCGTCGACCAGTGCAAGACCTCGTTCGTCGCCTCGCTCGCGAACGCCGGCATTGCCGAGTCGGATATCGATTTCTTCGAAGTGGCGGGCGCGTTCGAAATTCCATTGCATGCCAAGCTGCTCGCGAAGACGGGCAAGTACGCGGCCATCGCCTGCGCCGGCCTGGTGGTCGACGGCGGCATCTATCGCCACGAATTCGTCGCGCAATCGGTGATCTCGGGCCTGATGCAGGTGCAGCTCGAAACCGAAACGGTGGTGCTGACCGCCGTGCTGACGCCGCATCATTTCCATCACGGCTCGCACGAGCACACCTCGTTCTTCCACGAGCACTTCGTCGTGAAGGGCAAGGAGCTGGCCCATGCCTGCGCGGATACCATCGCGAAGGTTGCCGCGCTGCGCGGTGAAACGGCCAGCGCGCCGATCAAGCAGGCCGCCTGAAGCGGGCGTGGCCGCGCGCCGCGCATCGCTCGCCGCCTGACGGAACGCAAAACGGGGAAGCTTCGGCTTCCCCGTTTGCTTTTGGCGCGAGTGCCAGCGCCGGTGCGTCAGCCTTCGCTGCGCCGCCAGAGCGCGCCGCCCCAGCGATGGCGCTGCCGGTAGATCACCGCCAGCCACACGAGCCACCCGATTCCGGCATAGAGCGCCACGCGCGTGTCCTCGAACCAGCCGAGCATCGCCACCACGAACACCATGAACGCGATCGCCAGCGCGGGGCCGACCGGCCACAGCGGCACGCGAAACGCCAGCGCATCGATTTCTGCGCGCGGCAGGCGGCGACGCATCGCCACCTGCGACGCGAGGATCATCAGCCAGACCCACACGGTCGCGAACGTCGCGATTGCCGCCACCGTCTGGAACACCTGCTTCGGCGCCAGATAGTTCAGCACCACGCCGACCAGCAGCGCGGCGGCCATCACCAGCACCGTGACCCAGGGCACGCCCTGGCGCGAGGTGGCGCCCAGCACGCGCGGCGCGTGGCCTTGCTGCGCCATGCCGTACATCATGCGGCCCGCGCCGAAGATGTCGCTGTTGATCGCCGAGATGGCCGCCGTGATCACCACCACGTTCAGGATGCCGGCCGCCGATTTCACGCCGAGCGCGCTGAAGATCTCGACGAACGGGCTGCCCTGGGTGCCGATCTGCGTCCACGGGAAGATCGACATCAGCACCACCATCGTCAGCACGTAGAACAGCAGGATGCGCGCCGGCACGGCGTTGATTGCGCGCGGGATCACCTGCTCGGGATGCTTGGCCTCGCCGGCACTCATGCCGATCACCTCGATGCCGCCGTAGGCGAAGATCACCACCGATAACGACGCCACCAGCCCGCCCCAGCCGTTCGGCAGGAAGCCGCCGTGCGACCACAGGTTCGAGAGCGACGGCGCGGCTTCGTTCGCGCTGCCCAGATGCATGCCGATCGCGATGATCGCCACGCCGCCGACGATCATCGCCCCGATCGCGGCCACCTTGACGATCGACAGCCAGAACTCCAGCTCGCCGAACACCTTGACCTGACAGAGGTTCAGTCCGCAGATGATCGCGACGATCGCCAGCACCCAGAGCCATTGCGGCACGTCCGGAAACCAGAAGCCCATGTAGATGCCGAACGCGGTCACGTCGGCGATCGCCACGATCACCATTTCGAGCGTGTAGGTCCAGCCCGTGACGAAGCCCGCGAACGGGCCGAGGTTTTCGCTCGCGTAATAGCCGAACGAGCCCGCCACCGGCTCGCGCACGGCCATTTCGCCGAGCGCGCGCATGACCATGTAGACGGCCGCGCCGCCGATCAGGTAAGCGAGGATCACGGCCGGGCCGGCCAGCTTGATGGCCGAGGCGGAACCGTAGAACAGGCCCGTGCCGATGGCCGAACCGAGGGCGAGAAAGCGAATGTGGCGCGCGCCGAGATGGCGTTGCAGTGGCTTCATCGTGTCTCCGAGTGAGTATGACGGGCCGGCGTCGAGGCCGAGCCGCTATGCCCCGAGTTGTCTAGTCAGGTTGGGGCGAAAACATCATACCAATACGGTTCGGAGGGAAAAAGAGGGCTGTGCGACAACAATGCCGCACCTGCCAGCCGCAGCGGCGGGCGTCGGCGCAATCAGCATTTCCCGATTTTGCGGAGGCTGTGGCGAGTTAGCGTCATGCGACCCCAATGGCGGGCGTTTGATGGTAATTTTCACGCCGAGAGAAAATCGTAAAAAGACAACGATGAAAGACCAGATTCGCCATCGGACCGGGGCCGCGTTCCCGATGGCACCTCCCCGCGAGATCCCGCCGGGATCGCACCGCATTTGCGCCCGGCGCCACGCCGCCGGCGCACCGCCGCCGCGGTTTCACGCCGCGCGTCGTCTGCCTTTACACGGCACGCCAGGCCACCCCGATCGCTTGCGCAGCGCGAACGCCCTGCAACGACATTCGCTCGCCTGGCGCCACCGTTGACCCGATTGCCGTGAGCCACGGCTGTCGCCGCTGCCGGCTTGCCCGGTCGCGGCGCGGGTGATGGCCGTCACGGCGATGGGCGGCATGACGTCTTGCGTCATGCCCGCCGTTGCTTCATCACTTTTTTGACCTGAAGAGGATTTCTCGATGAACTCACACGTTCGTTCCACCGGACGCACCGCGTTCGTGGCCGCCGCGCTGGCGCTCGGCCTGGCGGCTTGCGCCACCGAATCGTCGCGCACGTTGACCGTCGCGCCGACGCCCAGCGCGCAGGTGCCGTTCGCCGGCAAGCCGGTCGCCATTTCGGTCGGCAAGTTCGACAACCGCTCCAGCTACCTGCGCGGCATTTTCTCGGACGGCGTCGATCGGCTCGGCAGCCAGGCCAAGACGATCCTGATCACGCACCTCCAGCAAAGCCGCCGCTTCAGCGTGCTCGACCGCGACAACCTCGACGAGATCCGCCAGGAATCGGCGTTCCTCAAGCAGAAGCAGGCCGTGAAGGGCGCGCACTACGTGGTGACCGGCGACGTGACCGAGTTCGGCCGCAAGGAAGTGGGCGACCACGAGCTGTTCGGCATTCTCGGCAGCGGCCGGCAACAGGTGGCCTACGCCAAGGTCAGCCTGAACATCGTGGACACCAGCACGTCCGAAGTCGTGCTGTCGAGCCAGGGCGCCGGCGAATTCAGCCTGTCGAGCCGCGAGGTGATCGGCTTCGGCGGCACCGCGAGCTACGACTCGACGCTCAACGGCAAGGTGCTCGACCTGGCGATTCAGGAAGCGGTCGAACACCTGGTTTCCCAGGTGGATGCCGGTGCGCTGAACGCCAACAACAAGTGAGCCGGACGAACCGGCCATCCCGCGTTTTACCCAAAAACCACACACGACGATGAAGACCATCCTCCTGACCCGCCGCGCCGGCCTCTCGCTGGCCGCGACCTGCGCCTTGCTGGCCGGCTGCGCCGCGCCGAAGACTCCGCCGCTTTACCAGTGGACCGGATACCAGCGCGGCGTCTACGACTACTTCAAGGCCGAAAAATCCCCGCAGCAGCAACTCGACGCGCTCGAAAAGGCGCTGCAGGACATCCGCGCCCACGGCCATCGGCCGCCGCCGGGCTTCGAGGCGCAACTCGGCGTGCTGTACGCCGAACTCGGCAATGGCGAACAGGCGATGCAGGCGTTCCAGGCCGAGAAGGACAGCTTTCCCGAATCGGCGCCGTACATGGATTTCCTGATGAAGAAATCCGCCGGCAAGGCGCCGGCCAGCGACACGACGGCCGCGGCAAGCGTTGCCCCCGAACCGGCCGGCCTGGCCGCGCCCGCCGCCCCGACCGCCACCCACTGACGCGAGAGACCCATGTTCCAACGCATTTCGTTCAAGTTGCTCGCCGTTGCGCTGCTGGCGACGCTCGGCGCCTGCGCGGCGCCCGTCAAACAGCTCGACTACACGGCGTTCAAGCGCAGCCAGCCGCGCTCGATCCTGGTGCTGCCGCCCGTCAACAACACGAATGACGTGAAGGCCAGCATCGGCGTGCTGTCCGGCGTGACGTTGCCGCTCGCGGAGTCGGGCTACTACGTGGTGCCGGTCGGCGCGATGGAGGAAACCTTCAAGTACAACGGCCTGACCACGCCCAACGACATCGCCGAGGTGCCGCCGGCCAAGCTGCGCGAGATCTTCGGCGCGGACGCCGCGCTCTACATGAAGGTCACGCGCTACGGCACCGTTTATCAGGTGCTCGACAGCACCACGATCGTGACGGTCGACGCCAAGCTGGTCGACCTGCGAACCGGCGACGTGCTGTGGACCGGCTCGAAGAGCGCGACCGACAAGGAGCTGGGCGGCATGCACGGCGGCGTTCAGGGCGGCGGGATGGTCGGCTTGTTTGTGAACCTCGCCGTGGCGGCCGTCAAGCAGGTGGCCAAGACGGTGACCGACGAGAGCGTCGATGTGGCCGGGCTGACCAACGGCAAGCTGCTGTCGGCGGGCACGCCCAACGGCTTGCTGTATGGCCCGCATTCGCCGAAGTTCGGCACGGATTGAACTCGGCTGTCCGGCGCGAGGCCGAGGGCGTTTCGCGCCCGGGTTCCGCCGCCGGACCGGGCGGGCGCGGCTTTTCGCAGGTCGCGCCCGCTGTTACACATTTCCTCTCCCTGCGCTGTCCCGTTTCCCCGCCTCGCGTGTCACCCCATCGAGAACCGCCCCCGCAGGGCGGTATGATCGCGACTTCGTTCGCCGCGCCCAACCCGGCCCCGACTCATTTGCCGGCCGCGCCGCGAACCCGCCTAACCGCGCAACGCCGAGCCGTCGCGCAAGCAGTTCAGGCGAGCTGCCGCCCCAAGCCGCTGCCCGCCTGCGGGATGTTGATGGAGAACCTGTTGAAGAATCGTCCGACCCTGACCGCCGCGAGCGCGGCGCCGGCCGCATGAGCGCCGTATTCGACCGCTGCCGGCGGGTCGGGCCGCTGATCTCGCGCATCGTGTGTGCGATCGGCGGCGGCTACGCGCTCGGCGCGCTGGCCAGCGTGGCCGCGCTGGCGCTGCCGATGGCGCGCCCGCAAGCCGTCATGACCGGCATGCTGGCCAGCTTCGTGTTCTATACCGGCGCCGTGATCTGGGTGTTCCTGGCCCGCAGCGCGACGCGCGCCTGGGCCGGGCTGCTGGCCGCCGCCGCGCCGCTGGCGCTGGCCGCCGTGCTGGTGTCCACCGGAGCGATCGCCCCATGAGCGCCACGCCCGTTCAAGCGCCGAAGCCGCGCGGCGTGCGCCAGAGCATGTCGGATCTGCACACCTGGGCTGGCCTGCTGTGCGGCTGGATTCTCTACGCGATGTTCCTGACCGGCACCGTCAGCTACTTCAAGGACGAAATCTCGCAGTGGATGCGCCCCGAGCTGACGCACCAACAGCGCACGCCCGACCCGGCCGAAGTGGCGGCGCGCGTGGTGGCGCAACTCGGCACGCTGGCGCCGCAAAGCACGCAGTGGGGCATCACGCTGCCGACCGACCGCAGCAACGTGGCCGGCACGTTCTGGCGCCTGACGCCGGCCGAGATGGGCAAGGGCCGATTTTTCGGCGAGGCCGCGTTCGATCCCGTCACCGGCCGCGTGACCCAGGCCCGCGACACGCTCGGCGGCGAATTCTTCTACCGGTTTCATTTCCAGTTCTTCTACATGTCCCCGGTCTGGGGCCGCTGGATCGCGGGCGTGTGCGCGATGTTCATGCTGGTGGCGATCGTCAGCGGCGTGATCACGCACAAGAAGATCTTCGTGGACTTTTTCACGTTCCGCTGGGGCAAGGGGCAGCGCTCGTGGCTCGACGCGCATAACGCGCTGTCGGTGTTCGGGCTGCCGTTCCATCTGATGATCACCTACACGGGGCTGGTCACGCTGATGACGATGTACATGCCCTGGGGCAACCAGATGGCGCTGAAAACGCCCGAACTGCAAGCCGCGTTCAATTCGCAGATCAGCGCATTCATCCAGCCCGGCACGCCGAGCGGCACGCCGGCCAGGCTCGCGCCGGTCGAGCCGATGGTGCGCACCGCACAGGCGCGCTGGGGCGAGCAAGGCGTGGGCATCGTCACGGTGGTGAACCCCGGCGACGCGGTCGCGCGCGTCGCGGTGGCGCGCGCCGAGGGCGGGCGCGTGTCGTCGAGCCCGCAATATCTGTTGTTCAGCGGCACCACCGGCAAGCTGCTGGAAGTGCACGACCGGGTGGGCGGCGCGGCCGAAACGCGCGGTGTGCTGTACGCGCTGCATCTGGGCCGCTTCAGCGATCTTCAATTGCGCTGGCTGTATTTCCTCGTCAGCCTGGCCGGCACGGCGATGGTCGGCACCGGCCTCGTGATGTGGACGGTCAAGCGCCGCCAGCAACTGCGCGACCCGCTGCGCCCGCATCTCGGCTTCCGGATCGTCGAGCGGCTCAATATCGCGAGCATCGCGGGGCTGTCGGTGGCGATGACGTCCTATCTATGGGGCAACCGCCTGCTGTCGCTCGGCATCGCGCATCGCGCCGACGCCGAAATCAACCTGTTCTTCGGCGTGTGGGCCGCGACCTTCCTGTATGGGCTGCTGCGCCCGGCGCGGCGCGCCTGGATCGAGCTGCTGTGGCTCGCGGCCGCGCTGCTGGCGCTGCTGCCGGTGCTCAATGCGCTGACCACCGATCGCCCGATCTGGCGCAGCGTGGCCGATGGCGACTGGGTGTTCACGGGCTTCCAGTTGATGATGTGGGCGTTCGCGGCGCTGCATGCGCTGCTGGCGATCCGCGCGAGCCGCCATCGCGCGCGCCCGCGTCCGGTGGGCCGGGCCGGCAAGGCCACCGCGCCGCGTGCCTCGGTGGCGATGCGTAAGGAGGACACGCCGTGAGCATGCTGCTGATGATTCTGGTGTGTCTGGCCGCGTTCGCCTGCCTTGCGCTGGCGATGGAGCGCCATCAGGGCACGGTGTTCGGCCGCCCGCTGGCCGCCACGGCCACGCGCGCGTTGCGCTGGGCTGGTTGGGTCGGGTTGCTGCTCGGCTTGTGGCTGACGGTGGCGGTGCGCGGCTGGGCGATCGGGCTGGCGACCTACAGCGGCGTGACGAGCCTCGCGGCCGGCATCGTGATCGGCGTGCTGATCGCCGTCGAAAGAAGGTCGACCGCGCGCTGAGCGGCCGAGGCGGGGCGCCCGGCCCCGTGTGTCACCGAGCCCGCGCCACGGCGCGCGGGCCATTCCCGCTCATGACTTGAACGCGTCGCGCTCGCCGAATTGCAGCGCGGCAAGCTGCGCATAGAGCGGCGACGTCTGCAGCAACTCCGCGTGACGCCCCTGCGCGACGATCGCGCCCTGTTCGAGCACGACGATCCGGTCCGCCTGCTGCACGGTGGCCAGCCGGTGCGCGATGACCAGCGTGGTGCGGTTCTGCGCGGCGTTGTCGAGCGCCGTCTGCACCAACCGCTCGCTGGCCGCGTCGAGCGCGCTGGTGGCTTCGTCGAGCAGCAGGATCGGCGGGTCCTTGAGGATCGCGCGCGCGATCGCGATGCGCTGGCGCTGGCCGCCCGACAGCCGCACGCCGCGCTCGCCGAGGAACGTGTCATAGCCTTCCGGCAATTGCTCGATGAAGCCGGCGGCCGCGGCCATCTCGGCGGCGCGCTTCACCTGCGCCAGCGTGGCGTCGGGCATGCCGTAGCGGATGTTGTCGAGCACGCTGCCCGAGAAGATCACCGATTCCTGCAACACGATGCCGATCGCCTGGCGCAGGTCGGCCAGCGCGATGTCGCCGGTCGGCACGCCGTTGATCAGGATGCGGCCCGATTGCGGATCGTAGAAGCGCAGCAGCAACTGGAACAGGGTGGTCTTGCCCGCGCCCGACGGCCCGACCAGCGCGACGTGTTCGCCGGGCCGCACCTCGAGCGAGAAGCCCGCGAGCGCCGGGGTGCCCAGCCGCGACGGATAGGCGAAGCCGACGTTCTCGAAGCGGATGCCGTCGCCCTCGGCGGGCAGCGGCACGGTGGCGGGCGCTTCCTCCACCGGCGAGCGCGCGGCCAGCAGTTGCAGCAGCCGTTCGGCCGCGCCCGCCGCGCGTTGCAGGTCGCCCCACACCTCGGCCACCGCGCCAACGGCACCGGCCGTAAACACCGCGTAGAGGATGAACTGCGAGAGCTGGCCCGCGGTCATCTGCCCGGCCAGCACGGCCTGCGCGCCGAGCCACAGCACGAACACGATCGCCGAGAACACGAACACGATCACCACCGCCGTCAGCGACGCGCGGGCGCGGATGCGCGTGAGCGCCGTGTCGAACGCGGTTTCGACGGCCGTGCCGAAGCGCTGCGCCTCGTGCCGCTCCTGGGTGTACGACTGCACGGTCGGCATCGCGTTGAGCACCTCGCCGGCCAGCGCGCTGGCGTTCGCCACCTTGTCCTGGCTGGCCCGCGACAGCTTGCGCACGCGCCGCCCGAACATCACGATCGGCGCGACCACCACCACCAGCGTCGCGATGATGTAGGCCGACAGCACCGGGCTGGTCGCCACCAGCATCGCCACGCCGCCCACCGCCAGCAGGAAGTTGCGGAAGCCGAGCGACAGGCTGGTGCCGACCACCGTCTGGATCAGCGTGGTGTCGGTGGTCAGGCGCGACAGCACTTCGCCGGTCTGGGTCGTTTCGAAGAACTGCGGGCTCATGCGCGTGACGTGGTCGTACACGGCGCGCCGCAGGTCGGCCGTCACGCGCTCGCCGAGCCACGACACCCAGTAGAAGCGCAGCGCCGTGGCCGCCGCGAGGATCAGCGAGACCACGAACAGCGCGATGAAATAGCGATCGATATGGGTGCGCTCGCCGCTGGCGAAGCCGCGGTCGATCAGGAAGCGGAACGCCACCGGCAGCACCAGCGTCGCGCCGGCCGAGACGACCAGCGCCAGGAAGGCGAGCGCCCAGCGGCCCGTGTAGCGGCGCAGAAACGGCAAAAGATCGAGCAGCGGGGCCACGCGAGGCGCGCGGCGGTTGGCTTCCGGCATGAGAATCCTGGGTGAAAACAGCGAGGGCGTGGTGGGGGGCGCCGCCGCTTCAGCGCGCGGCGTCGTTCCCGGGCAGGGCGTCAGCGTAGCGGTTTCCGCGCGGGCGCGCGACCGCTTCCAGCAGGCGTCGGCCGGTGGCGGTCAGCGCGGGCAGGTTCAGGCCCCCGCCGCCGGGCTTCAGCGCGACCAGCTGGTGCGCGAGCAGGGTGCTCAGTTCGGTGCGTGTCATGTCGATCTGCTCGGGGGTGCTGTGGATCAGCAGCAGCGTCGACAACTCATGAAGGCTCAACATGGTCGGTTCTCGGCAGGATGGCGGGTGTCATGCCGGGATGACGTTCGGGCGCGGCGAATATTGTGGCGGCGATCAAATATCGTGACGCGATGGTTGGCGGGTAATCGGCTCGCGCTGAAAGTTTGTTAATCGAGCCGATATTCCGTTAATCGCGATGCTGCATGGCAGCTTGTCATCAAACGGCAATTCACGACTGCATCGGTAGTAATCCTATTGATTGCGCGGTGATTTTCCGATTTTTGAAGCGGAAAATTATTCCTGGCTAAGTTCATGATTATTAATATGAAGTCAAAATTTCCGAATCGATTGAAACGCCAATTCAAGGTTTACCGTTTCTTTCATTTTTCCCCTAAAGTTGCGGTGCCATGGACGTAGGCGTCCTACGGGGCAGAACCTGAGAAGAAGGAAAGACATGAGCACGGCGCCGTTCGGCGGCGTCCTGTCCAGCTTTGCGAGTCCGCAGGGAGCACCGGCGGGACTCGGCGGGCTGGCCGGTTCGCTTGCCACCAATATCGCGAGTCAAGTCGGCCCGGTGGCCGCGCTGGCCGGCCACGTCGATACCGTGCAGCGCGCGGTGCAACTGGCGCAAACGGGTTTCTCGCTGCTGCAGCGGCCGCCGGCCGCGATCGCCGATTCGATCAATCAGACGGTGGGCAGCACGGCGAAGCTCACCCAGATGAACCGCTACGTCACGCTCGACACGCCGCTCGGCGAGGACGTGCTGCTGGTCAGCGTGGCGGTGGTGGACGAGCACGTGAACCGGCTGCCCGAGATGCATCTCGACCTGCTCTCGCACCGCAACGACCTCAAGCCGGCTGACCTGATCGGCCAGCAGGTCCGGCTCAAGTTCGACCCGCAATCGAAACAGGCGCTGCTGGCCGCCGCCACCGCCGTGAGCGGCGACGAGACGCGCTATTTCGACGGCTTCGTGTCGTCGTTCGACCGCGTCGGCAACCCGGGCAGCGTGACCCAGTACCACATGTCGGTGATGCCGTGGTTCTGGTTCCTGACGCGCTCGACCGATTGCCGCATCTTCCAGGAGCAGACCGCCCAGGACATCCTGTCGACCGTGTTCACCGATCACGGCTTCAGCGATTTCGCGTTCGACATCCGCTCGGCGCAAAAGCCGCTCGAGTACGTGGTGATGTATCAGGAGTCCTACTACAACTTCTGCGCGCGCCTGATGGAGCAGGAGGGGCTGATCTGGACGCACCGCTACGAGAAGGACAAGCACATCCTGGCGATCGGCGACGGCAACGCCCTGTTCCGTCCGATCGAGGGGCTGGCCAGCGTGCCGTACGCCGACAGCGCGTCGAGTGAACTCAACGGCATCGATCAGCTCAACCAGGGCGGCCATTTCGGCGTCGGCAAGATCACCTATCGCGACTTCAACCATCAGACGCCGTCGTCACCGCTGATGATGGTCGAGGTCGAATCGACGCTCAAATACGCCCGGCTCACCACCACCGAGCGTTTCGAACATCAATCGCTCTACGATCACGCCGCGGACGGCGACCGTTACGCGCTCCAGGCCATCGAGGCCGAGGAAGCGGAGGGGCAGCGCTACACGGGGCAGGGTTACGCGTGGCGCATGACCACGGCCGGCAGCGTCAGCGTGACGGGCCACCCGGTGGCCGCCGACAACCAGGCCTACGTGATCCTGCAGGTGCGCCACGAGGCGGTCAACGATTACGCCGAGCACGCGGCCAGGCTGCCGTACCGCAACAGTTTCGTGCTGCTGCCGCAGAAGGTGGCGTACCGGGCGCGGCGCGTCACCGCCAAGCCGCTGATCCAGGGCACCCAATCGGCCATCGTGGTCGGCCCGGACGGCGAGCAGATCCACACCAACGGCAGTTGCGTGAAGCTGCATTTCCTGTGGGACCGGCGCGGCAAGCTCGACGGCTCCGATTCGATGTGGATTCGCGTATCGCAGCCGTGGGCCGGCGCCGGCTGGGGCGCGGCGGCGATCCCGCGGATCGGCCAGGAAGTGCTGGTGGCGTTCAACCAGGGCGACCCGGACAACCCGGTGATCGTCGGGCGCGTGTTCAACGGCGACCAGGGCAACCCTTACCACGGCGCGGCCGGCCAGACCATGGGCATCAAGAGCCAGACCCACAAGGGCGAAGGCTCGAACGAACTGCGCTTCTCCGATGTGAACGGCAGCCAGGAAGTGTTCCTGCATGCGCAGAAGGACATGAACACGGTCATCAAGGATGCCGAAACGCACACCGTGGAGGCCGGCCCGCGCACCGTCTCGCTGCTCAAGGGCAGCGAAACCAAGCAGATCGCCGAAGGCGGCATGACCGAGACGATCGCGCTGACCCGCGACACCACGGCGAACGTCATCAACACCAAGGCGATCGCCAGCAAGGCCGGCCCCGGCATGCAGAGCCACCAGGCCAGCGACGGCATCGAGCATCGGGTGGGCGACAGCGTGCTGACGATGACGCCCGACGGCATCAAGCTGAGTCACGGCCCGTCGACCATCTTGATCAACGCGAACGGCATCTATCTCGACGGCCCCGTCATCCACCTGAACCAGGGCAGCGTGCAGACGCCCGAGCAGGCGCTGGCGCTGCAATGGGCGGCCGCGCAGGCCATGATCGCGCAGGGCCTGGCCAGCAGCGATCCGGCCACGCGCGCGGCGGCCGGCAAGCTGGCCGAATCGCTCAAGGCGCAGCAGCTCGCCAAGCTGGCCGATCACGTGTATCACCCGAACGATCCGCCGCCCACCGGCTGGAAGGCGATCGGCAACGATCCCGAGGCGCTGAAGGCCTACGGCCTCAAGCCGAGCGACCTGCAAAAGCCGGGCAGCAACTTCGGCGCGCAGATGTACGCGCCCGACCCGAACGTGTTCGGCGACAGCATGAAGCCGACCATCGCGTTCAAGGGCACCCAGCAACTGTTCGGCGAGGACATGAGCAACAATCTCGCGCAGGGCCTGGGCTCCGATTCGCCGTACTACCGCAACGCGGTCACGATCGGCAAGGACATCCAGACCACCGGCGCCGCGTCGGCCGTCGACTTCACCGGGCACTCGCTCGGCGGCGGGCTGGCCTCGGCCGCCTCGGAAGCCAGCGGCTCGTCGGCCGTCACGTTCAACGCGGCGGGCCTCGATCCGGGCACGGTCGCGCAATACGGCGGCACCGCGCAGGCCAGCAACATCACAGCCTATCGCGTGGACGGCGATATCCTGACGGGCATCCAGGAAGGCCGGCTCGGCCCGATCAGCGACGGCACCGCCGCGCTGATGCCGAAGGCGGTCGGCACGCCCGTGACGCTCGACGGCACCAGCGTGACCACCGTCGGCCGCCATCTGATGGGCGAGGTGTCGAACGGCCTCGGCCAGCAGGTTTCGAAGGACGAACTGAATCTCGCCTCCCATCTGAATACGTCGAATTGAATTGATGCGATACAAGAACGCGATTGCCGCCGGCACCGTCGCTGCGCTGATCGGCGCGGCGCTGCCGCTCGGCTGGCCCACTCAAGCCCAAGGAATCACCATGACCGGCTTTCAACGCTATGCACCGGAAACCTTCTTTTCGGGGCAGCAGCTCACGCTGGCCCAGGCCATTCACGACGGCAACCTCGGCAGCGTGCAGCAGCTCGCGCCGAAGACGGACCTCAACGCGCCCGGCGCGAAGCATGTGACGCTGCTGTCGTACGCGGTGCAGGAGATCGTGCCGGTCAAGAACGACGCGGCCAGCCCGCGCTACCAGATCATTTCGGTGCTGCTGAAGCACGGCGCCGACCCGAAGGCGAGCCTCGGCCCCGACGGCGGCTCGGTCGCCGAAATCGCGCTGCGCGCCGACACGCCGAACCTGCTGCGCGTGCTGCTGAACGGCGGGCTGGACCCGAACTGGCTCTACAACGGCGACACGCCGATGCTGTTCGAGGTGGCCGAGAACAAGCTGCTGCCGCAACTGACGCTGCTGATCGAGCACAAGGCGAACGTCAACGCACGCGATTCGCTCGGCAAGACGGCGCTGTTCCAGGCGACGATGATCCAGCAGTGGGACACCGTCGATTACCTGCTCGCGCACGGCGCCGACCCGAAGCTCGCCAGCGAATTGGGCGTGTCCTATGGCTGGGTGCTGCAGAACGAACTGAAGAATCACGCCGCGCCCGATTCGCCGGCCGCCGCGCGTATCGAACAGATCCGCCGCAAGATCGTCGCGGCCGGCGCGCCGTGGCCGCCGCTCGATCCGAAGGCGCAGCGCGCGGCGATGCGCGCGCGCGGCGAGAAGGTCGTGACGCCGGCCGGCCAGGCGGATTGATGGCGGACCTGATCGAAGCGTTGCCGAGCGTCGGCCGGCGCGCGGTGCTGGGCGCGTCCACGGCGGCCTACGTGCTGTCGCTGCTGCTGCCGGCCATGTACTTCGAGAAGGAACCCTCGTTGAGCGGCCTGGCGCTGCTCGGGCAGGGCTGGTTGGGGTTGCTGACGCTGAACCCCGCGTGGCTGGCCAATCCGCTCTGCGTTTGGGCCGCCGTGCAGCTTGCGCGGCGGCGCTACGGCCGGGCGGCGGGCTTCGGCGCCGCCGCGCTGGCGTGCGCGCTGTGCTCGCTGTTCACGAAGAACTGGTATTTCAACGAGGCCGCCGCGACCCCGATCGCCGGCCTCGGGATCGGCTTTTATGTGTGGCTGCTGGCGCTGGCGGCGTTGCTGCTGGGCAGCCTGCGCCTGCGCCGGAGCGCCGCCGCGCACTGACCGGCGCGTGCGCTCGATTCGATTTCCCTCTCATACGGGCAGCTTGCATGACGGATTCCGACAACCGCATCCGCATCCACGAAGGCAGCATCGCGTTGCCGGCCGGCTTCGAGGATCGGACCACCAACCTGTTCGTGCCGGCCGACACGGCCGCGCAGCCGAACCTCAGCGTGGCGCGCGACTGGCTCGACGACGGCGAGGCGCTCGGTCCTTACGTCGATCGCCAGAGCGCCTTGCTCAAGTCGAGGCTGCAAGGCTATCGCCTGATCGCGCGCGCGGCGGAGCGGCTCGGCACGGAGGACGTCGGTATCGCAGGCGAGCGAATCGACACGGCCTACCGCAACGGCGCGAAAACCGTATTCCAGCGGCAGGCGGCGTTCATCGTCGCGCCGGGGCGCGTGCTGATCTTCACGGCGTCGAGCGCGAAGAGCTTCGGCGACACCTACAACGCACTCTGGCGCGACTGGCTCGACGGCTATCGGCCGGATGCACCGGCGCCGGCCCAGGCCTGACCCGCGAAGGAGACGTATCGTGTACGAAGCGGCACGCGTCACCGATCCGATCGAACACACCAGCGCGCTCACCGGTTTTTTGGTGGGCGCCGTGCTCGGTATTGCCCTGATCGCCGCCGTGGCGTTCGCCACGTTCACCTGCGGCTTCGGCGTGGCGCTGCTGGCCGGCATGGCCGCCGGCATCGGCGCGCAGGTGCTGTTGTCGCTAGGGGAATCGATCGGGAAGATGTTCAGTTCGCAGTCGGGCGCGATCACGCTCGGCTCGCCGAACGTCTACGTGAACGGCAAGCAGGCCGCTTATGCCACGCTCAGCAGCGTGTCGTGCAGCAAGCACAACCCGGTGCCGCTCGTCGCGCAGGGCTCCACCAACATCTTCATCAACGGCAAGCCGGCCGCTCGCAAGGACGACAAGATCACCTGCGGCGCGACCATCTCCGACGGCTCGCACGACACGTATTTCCACGGCGGCACCCAGACCTGCCTGCCGATCGACGACGAGGTGCCGCCGTGGCTGCGCACCGCCACCGATTGGGCGTTCGCGCTGGCCGGGCTGGTGGGCGGGCTCGGCGGCTTGCTGAAGGAGGCGGGCGGGCTGTCGAGCGCCGTGCTGCCGTGCGCGGCGAAGTTCATCGGCGGCTACGTGCTCGGCGAGGCCGCCAGCCGCTACGTGATCGGCCCGGCCATCAACAGCGCGATCGGCGGGATGTTCGGCAACCCGGTGGACGTCACCACCGGGCGCAAGATCCTGCCGGCCGAATCCGAAACCGACTACGTGATTCCGAGCCCGATGCCGGTGGCGATCCGGCGCTTCTATTCGAGCGACCTCGATTACGCCGGCACGCTCGGGCGCGGCTGGGTGCTGCCGTGGGAACTGCGGTTGCATGCGCGTGACGGGCGGCTTTGGTACACCGACGCGCAGGGGCGCGAGAGCGGCTTCCCGCTCCTGAAGCCTGGCCAGGCCGCGTTCAGCGAGGCCGACCAGCGCTACCTGACCTGCACGCCGGACGGCCGCTACATCCTGCACGACGTGGGCGAAACCTATTACGACTTCGGCCGCTACGAGCCCGGCTCGGGCCGCATCGGCTGGGTGCGCCGCATCGAGGATCAGGCCGGCCAGTGGTGCCAGTTCGAACGCGACAGCCGGGGCCGCGTGCGCGAGATCCTGACCTGCGGCGGTTTGACGGCCGTGCTCGATTACGAGGCGGAGCACGAGCGGCTCGCCAACGTGTCGCTCGTCAGCGGCGACCAGCGCCGCCTCGTCGTCGCATACGGTTACGACGAGCACGGGCAGATGGCCGCCGTGGCCGATGCGAACGGCGCGGTGGTGCGCCGCTTCACCTATGCCGACGGGCGCATGACGAGCCATTCGAACGCGCTCGGCTACACGTCGGGCTATACGTGGAAGGCCGTGAACGGCGCGCAGCGGGTGGTTGCGACGCACACCAGCGAGGGCGAGGCCTGGGCGTTCGAGTACGACATCGAAGGCCGCCGCACGCACGTCCGGCACGCCGACGGCCGCCACGCGCAGTGGCGCTACGACGCCCGATTCCGCATCGTCGAATACATCGATTTCGACGGCCGCTGCTACGGGCTCAAGTACAACGACGCCGGCATGCCCGTGATGCTGACGCTGCCCGGCGAGCGGACCGTGGCGTTCGAGTACGACGAGGCCGGGCGTATCGTCGCCGAAACCGATCCGCTCGGCCGCACCACGCGCACGCGTTACGACGGCAACAGCATGCGGCCCGTCGAGATCGTCGCGCCCGACGGCGGCGCCTGGCATGCCGAATACGACCGCCAGGGCCGCTTGCTGCGCACCCGCGATCCGCTCGACCGGGAAAACCGCTACGAGTATCCGAAGGCGTTGAGCGCGCTGCCGAGCGCGCACATCGATGCGCTTGGCGGCCGCAAGACGTTCGAATGGAACCGGCTCGGCGAGCTGGTGGCCTACACCGATTGCTCCGGCAAGACCACGCGCAGCTTCTTCGATGCGTTCGGCCTGCCGCTCGCGCGCGAGAACGCGCTCGGGCACCGCGTGACGTTCGACCTGCGTCCAACCGGCGAGGCGCGCCGCGTCACCTATCCCGACGGCAGCGTGGAAAGCTACGAATACGACGCCGCCGGGCTGATGATCCGGCACATCGGCCTGGGTGGACGCATCCAGGAATCGCTGCGCAACGCGCGCGGGCAACTGGTGGAGTCGATCGACCCGGCCGGGCGGCGAACCTGCTATCGCTACGACGCCGAGGGGCGGTTGCGCGAGCTGCAACAGGCGCACGCGCGCTATGCGTTTACGTACAGCGCGGGTGGGCGGCTCATCAGCGAAACGCGGCCCGACGGCGTGCTGCGCCGCTTCGAATATGGCGAGGCCGGCGATCTGGCGGCGCTCGACATCGTCGGGATGCCGGACGACCGTGCACCGGCCGATCGCCCGGTTCGCACGATCCGCTTCGAGCGCGACCGGATGGGCAACCTGTGCGTGCAGCACACGCCCACCGACGTGACTCGCTACACGCGCGATGCGGGCGGCCGTTTGCTCGAAGTCGCGCGGGCGCCGACCGCTGCCGGGCTCGCGCTCGGCATCGCGCCCGACACGCTGGCGTTCGACTACGACAAGGCCGGGCGGTTGACCGCCGAACACGGCGCGAACGGCAGCGTGCAGTACACGCTCGACGCGCTCGGCAATGTGGCGACGCTCGCGTTACCGCACGAGCAGACCTTGCAGATGCTGCGCTACGGCTCGGGGCATGTGCACCAGATCCGTTGCGGCGATCAGGTAATCAGCGATTTCGAGCGCGACGACCTGCATCGCGAACTGACGCGCACGCAGGGCCGGCTGACCGAGCGCACCGCCTACGACCTGCTGGGCCGGAAGATCTGGCAATCGGCCGGTTTCCAGCCCGACGTGCTTGCGCGCGGGCAGGGGCAGGTGTGGCGCAACTACGGCTACGACGCCGCCGGCGAACTGGCCGAGAGCAACGACGGCCTGCGCGGCAGCACGCAGTACAGCTACGATCCGGCTGGCTACCTCACGCGCCGCGTGAACACCGCCGACCGCCAACTCGAAGCGTTCGCCTGGGACGCCGCCGGCAACTTGTTGGACGATGCGCAACGCAGCAGCCGCGGCTATGTCGAGGGCAACCGGCTGCGCATGTGGCAGAACCTGCGCTTCGAGTACGACCCGTTCGGCAATCTGGCGACCAAGCTGCGCGGCGCGAACCAGCGCCAGCAGTTCACGTACGACGGGCAGGATCGCCTCGTGGCTGTGTGCACGCAGGACGCGCGCGGCGTGGTGGAGACGCGGTTTGCCTATGATCCGCTTGGGCGGCGTATCGCCAGAACGGATGTCGTTTTCGATATCAGCGGCACAAGGTTGCGCGCCGAGACAACGGGGTTTGTGTGGGAAGGGTTGAGGCTCGCGCAGGAGGTTCGCGAAACCGGCGTGAGCAGCTATATATATAACCCCGATGCACCTTACCAACCCGCTGCGCGGGTTGATGCGGTGCGAGCCGAAGCACTCGCGAGTGCCGCAATCGACAAGGCCAAGCATGCCGCGCGCATCTTTCACTTTCATACCGATCAGGCGGGTGCCCCCCAGGAAGCAACGAACGAGGCGGGCGATATCGTCTGGGCCGGACGCTATTCCGCTTGGGGCAAGGTCGTGCCGAACCAGGCACAGCCGGCTCCTGCACGGATCGATCAGCCACTCCGTTACGCCGGGCAATATGCTGATGAGCGTACCGGGTTGCATTACAACACGTTCCGTTTCTATGATCCGGATGTCGGACGGTTTATCAATCAGGATCCGATAGGCTTGATGGGGGGGCTGAACCTCTACCAGTACGCACCCAATTCAAATGCATGGACCGATTGGTGGGGGCTGGCCGGGAGCTATACACTCGGCTCCTATCAGATTTCTGCGCCACAACTGCCGGCTTACAACGGGCAAACCGTCGGGACCTTCTATTATGTCAGTGACACGGGCGGGCTTGAATCCAGAACATTTTCGTCCGGAGGCCCTACCCCGTATCCGAATTACGCCAATGCCGGGCATGTGGAGGGCCAATCTGCTTTGTTCATGAGGGATAACGGGATTGCGGATGCTTTGGTGTTTCATAACAACCCGGAAGGGACATGCGGGTTTTGCGTCAACATGACCGAAACGTTGTTGCCAGAAAATTCAAAACTTACCGTTGTCCCGCCCGAAGGAGCGATACCGGTCAAGCGAGGCGCCACCGGCGAGCCTAGAACATTCACGGGAAACAGCAAATCTCCCAAGTCCCCCACCAAAGGAGCATGTTGATATGTATGCAGACGATTTTGATGGCGAAATTGAAATCGATAATTTGAATGAATTGGTTGAATTTCTCCACAAGAAACCAGCCTTCGATTCGAACAACTTCACGCTGACATTCGAGGATGATGGGTTTCCCCAGTTGAATATTTTCATCAAAAATGAAATTGCCGTCGTGTATTACATGGACGCTGGTGAAAATTTTGTATCGCAAGGTGAATCCCTGGTAGATGGCGTCGAGACATTCTATGAAAACAAGTTCGGGGGCGAAGTCCAACTCTCGAAAAGCTGCGTGGTGAGCAAAAAGGCAATGATTGAAGGGGCAACGCAATTTTTCTCTACAAAGCAACGCCCAGACTCCTTATCGTGGGACGAACTCTGAAATGGCATGTCATTGGTCTTGCCGCCCTGGTCATCGCGCTCGTGAAGTATGAAACAGCAAGATTTCGAGGTGCTCCAGACGGCGCGACGCCTGCACGACGTCGGCTTGACGATCAGCGATTCGAATGGCGACAAAACGTTGCCGGTATTCGATTTCGTGAAGCGGATGAACTACGAGAATCGCACCGTCCTAACGGTGGAATGCGTGACGTCGCTTGCGGAAAGCAGCATCGGGAATTATGCATTCGATGAGTCGCATGGCGAACGTCATCGAATCTCGGTCGATGCGGCCGGCAGCATCGGCTTCGACGAACAGGGCATGCAGATCGCCATCCCGGCAGAGGTCGTCGGATCGGGCGAATGGGAACTGAACGTCATCGCGTTCCTGCAAACGCCAGCGATCGGCAGGCAGGCCGGGTTGGACGAAGGGCGTCAGCGCTTGATCAAGTCGTCGGAGCTGTTGGTCGTCTACGTGGTGTTTTGCAAGATTCCGGGTACGCGGATTCAGCCCGCCTCGAATCGATATCTTTTCGACAGCTACGGCAATCTGGGGTTTGTTGCCGTGGATGTGCCGCGCTTCAATGCATTCATTCGCGACACGCTGGGCGCCGGCCGCCACAACATCGTCGAAGCGTTCACCAAGACGGAACTGGCCGGCGACTTGTTCGCGCGCGGGTTGATGGTGCTGTGCTGGGGTATCACGCCGTGGTTGTACATGATCACGTCGCATGGCACGGACGAATCGGCGATGTTCTTCCCCGAGAACACCGCGCCCGCGTGTCGGGGAGCGTATTTCCTTGACGGAGAGATCGAGCGGGTGTCAGTCATTCCGGGGAATGCCCTGACTGCTTGGGATACCGAATCGCCGGGCGAATGGCCGCATTTGACGGTCGCGCGAGAGGGCGATGTCGTTCAGCTCGATCTTTATATCGCCAAGACGGTGGATGCCGAGACGGGGCGGTTCGTTCCGGTGCCTTACTTCAATTTGGTCAGAACGGGCGGCGAGAAGCGATCGGAGCCGATTTTGAGTTTCGATATTTTGGCTGGGGATTGATGGGTTTGATCTGTATGGAAGCAAGCCCGCTACCACAAGCGACACGCTGCATTCCACACAAAGACGCGTGTGAAAACGACTCCCAGCCCGCCACCCATCAGCACGCCAAGCACCAGCCATCTAGCCGGAATCCAGCGTCGCCAATGTGCCAGTACGCCGATGGCGACGAGGCCCGCAATGCAATACAACCCGGCATCGGGTTGCAATTGCATGAAAGCTATTGGCACGAGTATCGCCGTGAAAAATGCAGCCCAGCCAAGGCGTTCCAATATGCTGGCTTCGCTGCAACTGACCAGCCAATACGCGATATCGGCAGCGATCAGGATCATCAGGGCTTGAAGCGCAACAATAAAAAATGCCCAGTATCCCGAAACGGCGTGTCGGCTGCCTTGTGCAGGAGGCACCCAATCAGCAGGTGATTTTTCCAATGATGAATCCGACGCAGTTGAAATCGAATTCTGGAAAATACACTATCGCCTCGAGAAAGGGCACAGTAATCACGCCGCCCCGAACGCCACCTCCGCCGTTTCCACCGCCACCCGCGTCGACATCGCGTTCACGGCGAACTTGTGAATCAACTCGCTGACCGTCGTGCAGCAATCCGACAGCACCGTCACGCCGTATTTCTCCGCCGACTTCGAGATCGCCGTATGGGTCACGCAGTTCTGCGTCATCATCCCGCCAATCAGCAGATCGTCGACGCCGAGGCGTTGCAAGGTGTCATCGAGCGTGGTCTGCCAGAAACTGTCGGCAAACGCCTTGACGACGACCGGCGCATCGGGCGCGGCAGCCCGGATACGCGGATGAATTTCCACGCCTGCGGTATCCGCATCGAACAAGCCGCTGCGCGGCCCTTGGCTCACGTGCTGGACGAGAATCACCGGAATACCCAGCGCATGCGCCTTGCCGATCGCCTGCTCTACATTCGCCAGCGTTGCCTCGGGGTTCCAGAGCGGCAAGGCGCCGTCGGGGAAATAGTCGTTCTGCAGGTCGATAACGACCAGTGCGCGTTTGCGATTCGTCATGCGTGTGCCTCGAGGGTGGGGGTGAACGAGGCCTCATCATGGCGTTCGAACGTCTATCCAGCGAGTGGCCCGGTAGTCGTTTGACGATAGAATCGGGCCAATCTGGTTTCCTGGGGCATGCCGTGTCGCCACCTGTCATCGCGGTCGTCGCTTTCGACCGGATCAGCCCGTTTCACCTGTCGGTGCCGTGCATCGCGTTCGAGTCCGAGAAAACCGACGAGCCGCCGCATACGCTGAAAGTCTGCGCGGCCGAACCGGGGCCGTTGCGTACCACGGCCGGCTTCGAGATCGTCGCGCGGCACGGTTTGTCGGCGCTGCGCACGGCCGACATCGTCATCGTCCCGACTTGGCGCGATCCCGACGAACGGCCGCCCGAGCGCCTGCTTCGTGAATTGGCGGCGGCGCATCGGCGCGGCGCGCATCTGGTGGGCCTGTGTCTCGGCGCCTATGTGCTGGCGGCGGCCGGGTTGCTCGACGGCCGCCGTGCGACCACGCATTGGGCCTTTGCCGAGCACTTCGCGGTGCGTTATCCATCGGTGCTGCTGGCGCCCGACGTGCTGTATGTCGAGGACGCGAACGTCCTGACCTCGGCAGGGTCTGCCGCCGGCATCGATTGCTGTCTGCACATCCTGCGTCAGCGCTACGGCTGCGAAATCGCGAACCGGGTGGCGCGGCGGCTCGTGGTGCCGCCGCATCGGCAAGGTGGCCAGGCGCAGTTCGTCGCGTTGCCGGTGCCGGCCACGGAGGGCGGCTCGCGGCTGTCGGCGTTGCTGGATTGGACGAGAGGGAATCTGGCTCAGGCGCACACGCTGGATTCGCTGGCGAATCGCGTGCTGATGAGTCGACGGACGTTCACGCGTCATTTCCGGCAATTGACCGGCACGACGGTGAATGCGTGGTTGACACGCGAGCGGCTCGCGCTGGCGCAGCGTCTGCTGGAAACGACGGCGATGCCGGTCGAGCACGTGGCGGATGCCACGGGGTTCGGCTCGGCGGTGTCGATGCGCCAGCATTTTTCGCGGGCCTTCGGGGTGTCGCCCGCCGCGTGGCGGACCACGTTTACAGGAACGGGCGAGGGCGACCGGGCTTAATGATGGGCCGATATCCGGCCCGGGACGATGAACCGATGCCCGGCCCGTCGAATCTCAAACGTCCACCACCAACGCCGCCCGCACCGCCCGAATCCGCCGATCCACGAAATACCCGCCGCCTTCCGTATAACGCAGCATCACGCGACCGCAAGCCTGGCAGGCCCACACGTCGCATTGGTTATACGGAAAAAAACGCGGCGCGATCGGCGCGTCGGGCGACCAGTAGCGAACGCCGTCGGGCAGGTATTCGTCGTAAGACGGCTCCCGCCCGTCGTCGTCCCGCAACGTGCCGACTTGCGCCAGCAGCGTTTCATCGAGCGACAGCGGTTGCGATTGCCAGCCGTCGAGCGGCGTCTTGTGGCAAGCGCAATCGGCGCGCTGGGTGGCTTCGGCGCGTTCGGCCAGCGCGCGCAAGGCGCTGGCGTCAAGGGGCGGGGTCATCGGTCGGTCTGCCGTGAAATCGGGTCGAGACCGACAAGTGTAGACGGATATGCGTCGGCGAGCGCAGCGGATTGGCGAGCGGGCCAATGATCGCGCGTCACGAGAACGGGAAATCAGGGTGAGACGGGATGCGGCCTGGAGGGGAAGGCGATCGCCTGAGCGCGAAACGCTAACGGGGCCGGCTGCATGCGGCTGACATCTGAAAACTGCGGAAAACTACGACGAAACCGGGAGGATCAGGAGCGTTGAATCGGCGGCGGCGCGGGTTCAGCCACGCGTATCGATCCAATTGCGTGCCCAGCGAGCGGAATGTCGCAAGGCGGCGGCTTCGGAGCCGAAATAATCGAGCGTGTAGAACTCGTAGGAGGCGGGCTCGCTGCGAATGTTGGTGCGTTCCAGCGTCAGGTTGGACGAAAAGCTGCCGTCGGGAAGACGATGGGCCGACGGTTTAACGGCGTAGCCGCGATAGTTCTTGAGTGTGTTGTTTTGCATGATGAATCAGTAATGTGTTGGACATGGTGTGTCGTGAGAGAAGTTCGGCAT
>NZ_BAAILN010000151.1:96708-102190 GCF_054589155.1 Burkholderia sp. 3C | reverse complement strand
CCCCCCCCGACGCGGGCGAAAACTCAGCGTCGGAAGCTGCGGGCAGGCGGCGCGCCGGACATGGCACGCTCGTCCTTGTGACGGTAGTTGATACGGCCTTTGGTCAGGTCGTACATCGACATCTCGAGTCGAACGCGATCGCCGGCCAGAATGCGGATGTGATTCTTCCGCAGGCGGCCCGACGCGTAGGCGGCCACGACAGCGCCGTTTTCGAGCGTCACGCGATAGCGGCTGTCGGGCAGTACTTCATCGACAACGCCATCCAGTTCCAGCAGCTCTTCCTTTGCCAAATTGATTTCTCCAATGACCGGGTTGATGTTGAGTCGTACGTCGCCCGTCGTGCAACGGGCGCTCCGCACATGTACCGGACAGCGGTATGAATGGCGAGACATCCCGGATGCGGCGTCGAACAGGCAATCGACGGAAAACTAGGTTTGCTTGAGCGGACTTCCGGCCGGTAGCGCCGTAAAGGACTGGACCGATGCCGCTTCTCAGACCGCGTGCAGTGTTCGGCACGCGAAAAGAATCAAGGAGGGAGAGGACAACGAATACCGCAGTCTAGCGGTCAGTGATGAGCAGCAATCACGCTTCTTTGATACTTTAGTCGCCAGACGTTACACCCTATGACTTGATCAGTCAAGCCATTTCGCCGGCTGGCCCGTTGCTTGCTGCTCCCGTCCGGTGCTCCAGGCGGCCCACGGCGGCACGCACCTCGCGGCCGAATTCGGCCAGCGCGTCGAGGTCGGGCGTCGGTGGTTGCAGCGCCGCCCACAGCACCTCGATCAATTGATCGGCGGTGCGCTCGGTATCGAGCGTGCGCCGCCCGAGGATCGCGTCCCACAGCACATGTTCGATCGGCCCGAACACCAGCGAGCGCAGCAGGCTCAACGGCATGTCGCGGCGGATCAGGCCATCGTCGCGGCCGCGCGCGAGCAGGTTCATCAGCGGGGCGGTGTAGCGGCGTTGCAGTTCGCCGAGTTCGTCGCCGAGCATCTGCTGCTTGGCGCGGCCCTCGGACAGCACCAGCGCGCACAGCCCGGTGCCGTTCACGAGCATCAGCCGCAAATGCGTGCGCACCACGAATGCGAACTGCTCGCGCAACGGCGCGCCGGCCGGCATGCCCGCCTCGAACGTGGCGATGTTCTCGTCGTACCAGTCGGCAATCACGCGCGCGCACAGCTCGCGCTTGCCACGGAAATAGCTGAACACGGTGGCCTCGGACACGCCCACCCGCTGCGCGATCTCGGCGGCGGTGGCGTGCTCGTACCCCTTCTCGGCGAACACCTCGCGCCCGGCGCGCAGGATGTCCTGCACGCGCTGCTGCGATTTGCGTCCGGCGGGCGCGCGGCTGCCGTCGGGGCGGTCGGTCTTGAGGGGCAGGTCGGACATGGCGAGTGAACCCGAAACGAAGCAATGCGAGCGATGATAGCCGACATCGACATGAAATTTGAGTGACACTCAAAAAATCATTGACGCCGAAACAACCGTCGCGCGACACTAGCCGCCATCAATCGGCATCGTTCAATCCATCGGCGCCCGGAAAATCCTGAGCACAACTCAGAATGCATCACCCACCGGATCGGCCGAACGCACTTTCTGGAATCGGAGGAGACATGATCAACCTGCCCGGCGTGCAATTCATGCTCGGTGAAGACATCGAGATGCTGCGCGACGCGATCGCCGCGTTCGCAGCCAAGGAAATCGCGCCGCGCGCGGCCGAGATCGACCGCAGCGACCAATTCCCGATGGACCTTTGGCGCAAGTTCGGCGACCTGGGCGTGCTCGGCATGACGGTCGACGAGGAATACGGCGGCGCGAACCTCGGCTACACCGCCCACATGGTGGCGATGGAGGAAATCTCGCGCGCCTCGGCCTCGGTCGGCCTGTCCTACGGCGCGCATTCCAACCTGTGCGTGAACCAGATCAACCGCAACGGCAACGAGGCGCAGAAGCGCCGCTATCTGCCGAAGCTGATCTCGGGCGAGCACGTGGGCGCGCTGGCGATGAGCGAGCCGAACGCCGGCTCGGACGTGGTCAGCATGAAGCTGCGCGCCGACAGGCGCGGCAGCCACTACGTGCTGAACGGCACCAAGATGTGGATCACGAACGGCCCCGATTGCGACACGCTGGTGGTCTACGCGAAAACGGACCTCGAAGCCGGCGCGCGCGGCATGACGGCGTTCATCGTCGAGAAGGGCATGAAGGGCTTCTCGGTGGCGCAGAAGCTCGACAAGCTCGGCATGCGCGGCTCGCACACGGGCGAACTGGTGTTCCAGGATGTCGAAGTGCCCGAGGACAACGTGCTGGGCGAGGTGGGCAGCGGCGTCAAGGTGCTGATGAGCGGGCTCGATTACGAGCGCGCGGTGCTGGCGGGCGGCCCGACCGGCATCATGGCGGCCTGCCTCGACGCGGTGGTGCCGTATATCCACGATCGCAAGCAGTTCGGCCAGTCGATCGGCGAATTCCAGCTGATCCAGGGCAAGCTGGCCGACATGTACACCACCTTCCAGGCCTGCCGCGCGTATTTGTACGCGGTCGGCCGCCATCTCGATGCCGCCGGCAGCGGGCACGTGCGGCAAGCGCGCAAGGATTGCGCGGGCGTGATCCTCTACACGGCCGAGCGCGCCACCTGGATGGCCGGCGAGGCGATCCAGATCCTCGGCGGCAACGGCTACATCAACGAATACCCGGTCGGCCGGCTCTGGCGCGACGCCAAGCTGTATGAAATCGGCGCTGGCACCAGCGAAATCCGCCGCATGCTGATCGGCCGCGAACTGTTCGCGGAAACGGCCTGAGCCGCCGCGGAGCCGACACGATGCCGATCCTCGAATCGAAACTGAACCCCCGCTCCGACGAATTCCGCGCCAACCAGGCGGCGCTCGACGCGCTGGTGGCCGACCTGCGCGAGAAGATCGAGCGGCTCGCGCAAGGCGGCGGCCAGGCCGCCCGCGACAAGCACGTCGCGCGCGGCAAGCTGCTGCCGCGCGAGCGCATCGCGCTGCTGCTGGACCCGGGCACGCCGTTCCTGGAGCTGTCGCAACTGGCCGCCTACGGCATGTACAACGACGATGCGCCGGGCGCCGGCATCATCACCGGCATCGGCCGCATCGCCGGGCGCGAGTGCGTGATCGTCTGCAACGACGCCACCGTGAAGGGCGGCACGTACTATCCCGTGACCGTCAAGAAGCACGTGCGCGCGCAGGAGATCGCGGCCGAGAACCGGCTGCCGTGCGTCTATCTGGTCGATTCGGGCGGCGCGAACCTGCCGAACCAGGACGACGTGTTCCCCGACCGCGACCATTTCGGCCGCATCTTCTACAACCAGGCGAACCTGTCGGCGGCCGGCATCGCGCAGATCGCCGTGGTGATGGGCTCGTGCACGGCGGGCGGCGCCTACGTGCCGGCCATGAGCGACGAATCGGTGATCGTCAAGGAACAGGGCACGATTTTCCTGGGCGGCCCGCCGCTCGTGAAGGCGGCCACCGGCGAGGAAGTCAGCGCCGAGGATCTGGGCGGCGGCGACGTGCACACGCGGCTGTCGGGCGTGGCGGACCATCTGGCGCAGAACGACGCGCACGCGCTGTCGATCGCGCGCTCGATCGTCGGCAACCTCGGCGCGAAGGCGGCCACGGCGCACGACCGGATCGCGGCGGCCGAACCGTTGCCGCCGCGTTACGCGCCGGCCGAGCTGGCCGGCGTGATCCCCGCCGACACGCGCAAGCCGTTCGACGTGCGCGAGGTGATCGCACGCATCGTCGACGATTCCGCGTTCGACGAATTCAAGGCCCGCTTCGGCACCACGCTCGTGACCGGCTTCGCGCGCATCTGGGGCCGCCCGGTCGGGATCGTCGCCAACAACGGCATCCTGTTCTCGGAATCGGCCGTCAAGGGCGCGCACTTCATCGAGCTGTGCTGCCAGCGCAAGATCCCGCTGGTGTTCCTGCAGAACATCACGGGCTTCATGGTGGGCCGCAAGTACGAGAACGAGGGCATCGCGCGCCACGGCGCGAAGATGGTCACGGCGGTGGCCACGGCCAAGGTGCCGAAGTTCACGGTGATCATCGGCGGCTCGTTCGGTGCGGGCAATTACGGCATGTGCGGGCGGGCGTTCTCGCCGCGCTTCCTGTGGATGTGGCCGAACGCGCGCATTTCGGTGATGGGCGGCGATCAGGCCGCCTCGGTGCTGGCCACGGTGCGCCGCGACGGCATCGAGGCGAAGGGCGGCAGTTGGTCGGCCGACGAAGAAGCCGCGTTCAAGACGCCGATCCGCGAGCAGTACGAACGGCAGGGCCACCCGTATTACGCCAGCGCGCGGCTGTGGGACGACGGCGTGATCGAGCCGGCGCAAACGCGCGACGTGCTCGGCCTGGGCCTGGCCGCTGCGGAAAACGCACCCGTCGAGGACACGCGCTTCGGCGTGTTCCGCATGTAAGGAGGCTCGCATGTCGAACTACGAGACGATCCGCGTCACGCACGCGCACCGCATCGCCACCGTCACGCTGGCGCGGCCCGAGGTGCGCAACGCGTTCAACGAAACGATGATCGCCGAGTTGAGCGCCGCGTTCGGCGCGCTCGATGCGCACGACGGCGTGCGCGCCGTGGTGCTGGCGGCCGAGGGGCCGGCGTTCTGCGCCGGCGCGGACCTGAACTGGATGCGCAAGATGGCCGGCTACGGCGACGACGAGAACCGCGCCGACGCGCGGCGGCTCGCGCGCATGCTGGAGGCGGTCTACCGCTGCGGCAAGCCGGTGATCGCGCGGGTGCACGGCGACGTGTACGCGGGCGGCGTCGGGCTGGTGGCCGCCTGCGACATCGCGATCGCCGCGCAGCCGGCGCGCTTCTGCCTGTCGGAAGCGCGGCTCGGGCTGATCCCGGCCACCATCGCGCCGTACGTGGTGCGCGCGCTCGGCGAGCGGGCCGCGCGCCGCTACGTCATGACCGCCGAGGTGTTCGACAGCGCGCGCGCCGCGCAACTGGGCCTGATCCACGAGGCGGTGGCCGCCGACGCGCTCGACACGACCGTCGCGCAACTGGCCGACGCGCTGTGCGCCAACGGCCCCGACGCCGTGCGCGCCGGCAAGCGGCTGGTGGCCGACGTGGCCGGCCGCGCGCTCGACGATGCGCTGATCGACGACACGGCCGACCGGATCGCCGCCACGCGCGCCGGCGCCGAGGCGCGCGAGGGCATCGCCGCGTTCCTCGAAAAACGCACGCCGGCCTGGCGCGCATGACGGGCCGTCACGTCCCGATTGTTCCGACGCCTGCTCGCCAAAACCCGACAACCGAACCCCGACCATCATGTTCGACAAGATCCTGATCGCCAATCGCGGCGAAATCGCCTGCCGCGTGGCCGCGACCTGCCGCCGGATGGGCATCGCGAGCGTCGCCGTCTACTCGGACGCCGACGCGAACGCCAAACACGTCGCCGCCTGCGACGAAGCCGTGCCGATCGGCGGCGCGGCCGCCGCCGACAGCTACCTGC
>NZ_BAAILN010000151.1:53981-96561 GCF_054589155.1 Burkholderia sp. 3C | reverse complement strand
GCGGCGGCCGGCCTGGTGTTCATCGGGCCGCCCGTCGACGCGATCGCCGCGATGGGTTCGAAGGCCGCGGCCAAGGCGCTGATGCAGCGCGCCGGCGTGCCGCTGGTGCCGGGCTATCACGGCGACGACCAGGACCCGGCGCTGCTGCACCGCGAGGCCGACGCGATCGGCTACCCGGTGCTGCTGAAGGCCAGCGCGGGCGGCGGCGGCAAGGGCATGCGGGTGGTCGAGCGCTCGGCCGATTTCCCGGCCGCGCTCGCCTCGTGCCAGCGCGAGGCGGCCAGC
This sequence comes from Burkholderia sp. 3C, assembly GCF_054589155.1. Lineage (NCBI taxonomy): Bacteria > Pseudomonadati > Pseudomonadota > Betaproteobacteria > Burkholderiales > Burkholderiaceae > Burkholderia > Burkholderia sp. 3C. Next base: position 96,276 of record NZ_BAAILN010000151.1, on the reverse strand, counting down.
AGCTTCGGCAACGATCGCGTGCTGATCGAGAAATATCTGCAACGCCCGCGCCATGTGGAGGTGCAGGTGTTCGGCGACACGCATGGCCACACCGTCTACCTGTTCGATCGGGATTGCTCGGTGCAGCGCCGTCACCAGAAGGTGCTGGAGGAAGCGCCCGCGCCGGGCCTGCCCGACGCACAGCGCCGCGCAATGGGCGAGGCGGCCGTGGCGGCGGCGCGCGCCGTCGGTTACGTGGGCGCGGGCACCGTCGAATTCATCGTCACGGGCGAGCAGTTCTACTTCATGGAGATGAACACGCGCCTGCAGGTCGAGCATCCCGTCACCGAGATGGTCAGCGGGCTCGATCTGGTCGAATGGCAGTTGCGGGCCGCCTCGGGCGAGCCGCTGCCGCTCGGGCAGGCCGATTTGCAGGCCAGCGGCCATGCGATCGAGGCGCGCCTGTATGCCGAGAACCCGGCGCGCGGCTTCCTGCCGTCCACCGGCACGCTGCGCCACCTGCGCCTGCCGAGCGGCGTGGAATTCGCGACCGGCGCGGCCGTGCGGGTGGACAGCGGGGTGCGCGAGGGCGACGCGATCACGCCGTTCTACGATCCGATGATCGCCAAGCTGATCGTGCACGGCGCGGACCGCGAGGAAGCGCTGAAGCGGATGGCGCGCGCGCTGCGCGAGTGCGAGGCGGTGGGGCTGTCGACCAATGCGGCGTTCCTGCAGCGGATCGTGGCCAGCGAGCCGTTCGCCACCGGCGATCTCGATACGGGCCTGATCGAGCGTCATCACGACGCGCTGTTCGCGCCGCAACCGCTGTCGCAGGTGGCCGTCGCGCTGGCCTGCGCGGCCTTGCTGGCGCGCGACGGCGCGCAGGCGCAAGCGCAAGGAACCGGCGGCGTCGCCACCGGCTCGCCGTGGGCCGCGCTCGGCAACTGGCGGCTCAACGGCGCATATCGCCGCACGCTCGACTGGCAGTTGCGCGAACGCGAAAGCGGCCTGCGCGTCGAGTACACGCAGGGCGCGGCGGGTGCGCAACTGACGGTGGGTGACGCCGGCCCGCTGCCGTTCGCGTGGTCGCGCGGCGCGACGCCGCGCGATTTCGTCGTGACGATCGGCACTCAGCGCGGCACCGGCCGGGTGGTGGTCGAAGGCGAGGCGTTCCACGTGTTCGCGCAAGGCAGCGCCGAGACGTTCGACTGGGCCGATCCGCTGGCCCACGCCGGCGACGCCGAACAGGGCGGCGGCCGCCTGACCGCGCCGATGCCGGGCAAGGTGATCGCCGTGCTGGTCGAGCCGGGGCAGGCCGTGGAAGCCGGCGCGCCGCTGCTCGTGATGGAGGCGATGAAGATGGAGCACACCATCGGCGCGCCGAGCGCGGGCGTGGTGGCCGAGGTGCTGTATGCCGTGGGCGATCAGGTGGCCGACGGCGCGCAGTTGATCCGGCTCGACGCTGCAAGCTGAACGCCTTGCCGCGCCGGCGTCAGGGCTGCTCGCCGAGCAGCCGGCGGCGCAGGCGCTCGGCCCGGGTATGCGGATCGAGCCAGATGCCGAAGAACGCCGCCGCGAACGCCGGGTCGTCGATATCGGCCTTCAGCGAGTCGTTCGCATAGAAGCGCGCGCCGTGGCCGGGCAGGTAGACGCCGCATAAGCGGTCGCCCGGGCCGACGTCCTGGAACGCGCGGCGCATGTCGGCCCGCCACGCCGCGAGCGTCGCTTCGGGCAGCGGAGCGGGCGCAAGGCGGCGAATCTCGTCCATGCCAACTTCCACCAGCCGTTCGGCGTGGATCTTGCGCCGGTAGGTCAGCGCCAGCGCGAACGGCACGTCCGGGCTGGTCGGCGCGCGGCTGGCCCACAGCGCCGCGTCGTAGAGACAAAACCCCAGCACGCAAAACTCGCCCGAGCCGATCTGGCGGGCCGCCGGCACGTCGTTGCGGCAATCGGCCGGCGTGTCGGCGCTGGCGAACGCGCAGGCCGTGGCCGCCGCCATCGCCATGCCGAGCAGGCCGTGCGCCGTCCTCCCCCAAGCCCGCGCGCGCATCTCAGCCGTCCCGTTCGATCAGGAAATGCATGACGCCGGTGCGCGCCTCGGCGAACCCGGCCTCGCAATACGCGAGGTAGAGCCGCCAGGTGCGCACGAAGGTTTCGTCATAGCCGAGCGCGCGCACCGCGTCGAGCCGCGCCTCGAACGCCTGCCGCCACAGTTGCAGCGTGTGCGCGTAGTCCTGGCCGAAGCTGAGGGTGGCCCGGGCGCTCAGGCCGCCGCGCTGCGCGGCGCGCACGAACCGCTCCGGGCTCGGCAGCATGCCGCCCGGAAACACGAACTCGCGGATGAAGTCGCTCGACGCGCGGTAGGCCGCGAAACACGCGTCATCGATCGTGATGGTCTGCACCAGCGCCCGGCCGCCCGGCACGAGGCGCTCGCGCAGCGTCGCGAAATAGCCGGGCCAGAACGCCTCGCCCACCGCCTCGAACATCTCGATCGACACGATCGCGTCGTAGTGCCCGTCGAGATCGCGGTAATCGCACAACTCGGCGCTGGCCAGGCCGTCGAGGCCCGCCGCGTGAATCCGCTCGGCCGCCAGCGCCTGCTGGCTCGGCGAGATCGTCACGCCGCGCACGGCGATGCCGAGCCGCGCCGCATGCACCGCGAAGCCGCCCCAGCCGCAGCCGATCTCCAGCACGCGCATGCCGGGCTTCAACCCGAGCGTGTCGACGATGCGCTGGTACTTGGCGTGCTGCGCCTCGGCCAGCGGGCGGGCCGGATCGCCGTCGAAACAGGCCGCCGAATACGTCCAGGTGTCGTCGAGCCACAGCGCGTAGAACGGGTTGCCGATGTCGTAATGCGCGTGGATGTTGCGCCGGCTGCCCGCGCGCGTGTTCGGCCGCAGCCGGTGCCGCAGGTTGTACCAGAGCCGCGCCAGCCGGCCGCCGTGCACGGTGCGCGAGACGGCCGCCTCGTTGCGCATCGCCAGCCGCAGCAGCGCCGTGAAATCGGGCGAATCGAGCCAGCCGGCGCGATAGGCTTCCGCGAAACCGATGTCGCCCGAGCGCAGGATCGCGCGGCAGGCACGCCAGTCGAGCAGACGCAGCACGGCGCTCGGCCCCTGGTGCGGATCGCCGAACACGAACTGCGCGCCCTCGGGCGTCGACAGCGTCAGGTGACCGACGCGCGCGCGCCGCAGCAAGCCGAAAAAGAGCCGCACGGACAGCCCCGCCGCGGCAGGAGTCGAAAACGAACGCAGCAGGGTCATGACGAGGTCTCCCGGTCGTGAAGCGAGGATGGTGCGGATGGGGTGGATTCGGCAGCAGGCGGCGAGGGCGGATGCGCGCCGTGAAACGGCACGCGCTTGAGCCACAGCCGCAGCGCCTGCCAATGGATGCGAAACAGCACGCCGACGATATCGAACGGCTGGCGCGCCAGCGCCCGCCACGCCTGCCGCCCCGTGAACGGCTGCGCGCGCAGCGCCAGCGCGGTGCGCAGCAGCAGGCCGTGGTCGTCGTGGTAATCGATTGCGATGGCCAGCCGCTCGCCGTGCTCGCGCACGCGGAACACGTAGCGGCCCGCCACTTCGCAGAACGGCGAGACGTGGAACACCTTGCGACAGACGAGTTCGGTGGCCGCTTCGATCGGCGCGTGGCCGGGCGCGCTCAACAGATAGCCGTGATGGCCGCCGAAGGTATTGCGCACGTCGGCATACAGCGCCCGCAGCGCGCCCGAGCGGTCGTGGCACAGCCAGAACCCGACCGGATTGAACGCATGGCCGAACACGCGCGGCATGCTGACGAGCCGGATTTCGCCGTCGGCCGGAATGCCGGCCTCGGCGAGTTGGGCGCGCATCCACGGCCCCAGCGGCTGGCCGTCGCGCGGGCCGAAATCACGCATGGCAAGGCCCAGCGGCGCGCGGCGGTCGACGCCGAACCAGCGCCGCTCGATTTGCGCCAGGCGGCCCACGTCGCAGCCGAGATACAGCACCGGATAGTCGAAGCGATGCCGCGCCGGGCGCAGGCGCTCGTGCATGACGCGGCCGGTCAGGAACTGCGCGGCGGCTCGGGCAGTCATGGCGTGGCCCATTGCGGCAGCACGTCGAACGCGGCGGCTACCCGCAACGCCGATTTCAGGCCGTCCTCGTGAAAGCCGTAGCCGGCCCAGGCGCCCGCATACCACGTATGGCGACGGCCTTGCAGCTTGGGCAGGCGCTGCTGCGCGTCGATCGCGGCCTGATCGAGCAGCGGATGCTCGTACTGATACTGGCCGAGCACGCTGCGCTCGGCCGGCGGCTCGAACGGATTGAGCGTGACGATCACCGGCTGCTTGAACGGCAGCGGCTGCAATTGATTGATCAGATAGCTGACGCAGGTTTCCTGCGTGCCGTCCGCGCCTTGCCGCCCGAGGTAATTCCACGCCGACCACACGCTGCGCCGGCGCGGCAGCAGGCGCGCGTCGGTATGCAGTGTGGCGAGATTGCGGCGATAGCGCACCGCGCCGAGCACGTTGCGCTCGGCCTCGTCGGCATCCACCAGCAGGCGCAGGCTGGTGGGCGCGTGGCTGGCCAGCACCACGGCGTCGAAACGCTCGTTGCCGCCTGCGTCGGTGGCCACCGTCACGCCGTCCGGCTCGCGGCGCACGGCCAGCACGGGCGTGTTCAGGCGCACGTCGTCGAGCGTCGCCAGGATGCGCCGCACGTAGTCGCGGCCGCCGCCCACCACCGTCTTCCAGGCCGGGCGGTTGTTGACCTGCAGCAGCGCGTGATTCAGGCAGAAGCGCAGGAACGTGGCGGCCGGGAAGCGCAGCACGTCGTCCGCCTCGCTGGACCAGATCGCCGCCGCCATCGGCAGCAGGTAATGGCGCTGGAACGGCGTGCCGTAACGGCCCTCGGCCAGCAGTTCGCCGACCGAGCAGCGCGTGCGCAACGCCATGTCGAGCTGCGCCAGTGCCGATGCGTTGAAGCGCAGGATGTCGCGCAACATGCCGAGGAACGCCGGCGACAGCAGGTTCTGGCGCTGCGCGAACACCGTGTTCAGGTTGGTGCCCGCCCATTCGAGGCGGCCGCTGTCGAGCGACACCGAGAACGACATGTCGGTCTGGTGCGACTGCACGCCCAACTCGTCGAACAGCGCGATCAGGTTCGGATACGTGCGGTCGTTGAACACCAGGAAGCCGGTATCGACCGGATGGCGCTGGCCATCCAGTTCGACATCCACCGTATTGGTATGGCCGCCCGCGTAGCCGGCTGCCTCGAACAGGGTCACGTGGTGACGGCGGCCCAGCATATAGGCGCTGGCCAGCCCGGCGATGCCGGCGCCGACCACGGCGATGCGTTGTCCGGGCCGCCGTGCGGCGGCTTGATGATCCATGGCGTTCCTGCTCCTGATTCCTGATGACGAACTCGGGGGGCTACAGGGACAGATACGGACGACTCGCCCCCACGGATGCAGCCGCGTGCGATCAATCCTTGCCGTCGGGCCGCGCGAAGCCCGGCTGGCCGAGTTGCGCGGGCGTTTGCGCGACCTGGCGGAAGCGTGCCGTGTCGTAGCCCATCGCGTCGAGCCGCGCCAGCAGCGCCTGATAAGTCGCCGCGTCGATCTGCGGCTCGCGCGCGAGAATCCAGCCGAGCGATTTGCCGGGGTAGCCGAGGATCGTGTAGCGGTAGTCCGGATCGACGTAGAGCGTCAACTGGCTCACGTACACCGGCCAGAACAGCCGCACGCGCCAGGCGCCGCCGCCGCTGCCCGGCTGCACCGTATCCACGAAGCTGTGCGTGGTTTCCGGCGCGTCGAAGCTGCCCTTGCGGCCCGCGAAGCCGTCGTCGATCCGGCCGTCCTCGCGCAACGCCCAGTGCACGCGACTGCCCACGAAGCCGCGTTCCGCGAAGTAGGGGATGTTCGCGATCACGTACCAGCGGCCCATGTAGCGCGGCAGATCGACCGGCACCGTTTGCAGCGGCACCGCCGCGCGCGGGTTCGGGTTCGGCGGGTCGTTCGAGCAGGCGGACAGCGCCGGCAGCAGCGCGGCGGCGGCCACCACGAGCACACTCGCGCGGGCCAGGCGGATCAGGCGTGCGCGGCTCATCGCGACACCTGGCGCTTTTCGAGCAGGCAGTGCGCCACGCCCCATTCGCGGCCGTGCGCATAGCCGAACAGTTCCGCCACCGCCATGTAGAACATGCGCCAGCGCTGGAACCACAGCGCCGCGTCCGCGCCGTACACGCCCTCGAATACCGGCATCACCGCCTCGCGCTCCATGTCCAGCGAGGCCAGCCATTGCTCGGCGGTGCGCGCGTAGTGGCGGCCGTCGAGCCACCATTGGCGCGAGACGCGCAGATCGTCCTGGAAGTGCAGCAGCAGCGTGGCCGACGGCATGGTGCCGCCCGTGAAGAAATGGCGCGACATCCAGTCCGTGCCGTCCTGAGAATCGAAGTGATAGGCCGCCGTGCGGTGCGCGAAGTGATGGACGAACAGCCGGCCGTCGTCGTGCAGCCAGCTCGCGATCTTGGCCAGCAACGCGCCGTAGTTCTTCATGTGCTCGAACATCTCGATCGACACCACGCGGTCGAAGCCGCGTTCTTCCGGCGCGAAATCGAAATCGGCGATGTTGCCCGTGACGATGCGCAGGTTCGTCAGGCCGCGCTCCGCCGCGCGGCGCTCGATGAAGCGGCGCTGGCCGTGCGAATTCGACAGCCCGACGATGCGGGCCGCCGGATAGCGCTCCGCCAGCCACAGCGACAGCGAACCCCAGCCGCAACCCAGATCGAGGATGCGCTGGCCGTCCGCCAGGCCCGCGCGCTCGGCATAGCAGTCGAGCATCGCATCCTCGCCTTGCGCGAGCGTTTCCGTGCCGCGCGGGTAGTAGCCGCAGGAGTATTTGAGGCGCGGGCCGAGGTGCTGCTCGAAGAAGGTGTCCGGCACTTCGTAGTGCTGGCGGTTGGCGGCTTGCGTGTCGATTGCGATCGGGCTCGCGCGCAGTTCGGCCAGCAGGTGCTGGAGGGCGTCCGCGCTGCGTTCGCCGTCGTGCGCGAACGCTTCGCGCAGGCGGGTGCGCATCAATTGGCGCATGGCGGCGCGGATCAGCATGTCGGGCAGCCAGCCGCGCTCGCAGCACTGGATCAGCCAGGGTTCCGGGGCGTGCGGCGCGGGCGTGGGGTTGGTAGCGGTCGTGCTCATCGTGAGGCTCCTTGCGGTTGAGGGCTCAGCGCGGGCCGGCAGGCGGCGAGCGGCGCGGCGGCCAGGGGATCAGGGCGCTGGTGGTGCGGATGTAGTCGTCGTAGCCAGGGCGGGTGTGGATCAGGCGGGCTTCGAGTAGGGGGATGCCGGATAGCTTCATCAGTAGCCAGGCCATGACGAAGGGGGGGATCAGGGTCAGCCAGCCCCAGGGCAGGCGAATCGCCAGGGCGGTGTAGGCGAACCAGTGCAGGCATTCGAAGAAGTAGTTCGGGTGGCGGGAGTAGCGCCAGAGGCCGGTGCGGCAGACTTCGCCTTTGTTTTGGGGGTTGGCGGTGAAGTGGGCTAGTTGGCGGTCTGCTAGGCCTTCGCCGGCTACTGACACGAGCCAGATTGCGATGGCGACTATGGCGTCGGGAGCGGCGACGGGCTCGGGGCGGAAGGCTGGGACGAAGAAGGCGATGGCCAGGATTAGGGCGACTACCGCCTGGAGTTGGAAGAACCAGAAGAAGCGGGAAGGGGCTGCGGTGCCCCATTGGTCACGGAATTGACGGTAGCGGGCGTCTTCGGGGTGGCCGAAGTTGCGTTTCCAAAGGTGGTGGGCAAGGCGTAGGCCCCAGAGGGTGCCACCGATGGCTACGAGCCAGCGGTTTGATGGGGCGCCGGTGCCGGTTAGGGCGGTCAGGATTGCGACTAGCGCCAAACCTAAGGCCCAGATTGGGTCGATCATGCCGGCGTTCTGGCTGCGGAGTTGCCAGAGCCAGACGGCTGAAAACAACGCGATCAGGGTTGCGGCGGATATGGCGATGACCAGGGGGAGGGGCATGAGGGGTCCGGGATCGGGGGGCTCATGGGGAGGTACGGATGGGGGCGGGGGATGGATGCAGGGGGAGGTGGAAATTGGAGCCCCCTGCACTGAGGGACCTGGCGACGGGGCACTTAACGGATTTTGGGAAAAGGCAGTGTTTGACCCGGAGAGAGATAGGGCACCGAAGATCAAAGACTCTTCCCGACCCACAGCGGACTTACGGCGCGCGAAGCAGTCAATTTCTGCGTTCCCGGGGACAATAGTCAACACATCAAAAGATTCAAGTCAGCCAAATATCGGTAGATCCCGTAGCGATGGAGCTCCCAGCACGGAACAAACTGAAGCATCCCGGTTGGAAATCGCGCCGTTAACTCCAGCGCTGTTACGCGGTAACGGATGCTCAGATGTCTCTCAGTTCGCACCCAAAAATTGCCGAAGTTCTGGGTGTGGAGTAGCATATTCACGCTTCAACATATCGCATCATATGCAACCACCTTGAGCCCCGGGGGGCAAGTGAATAAAATGGCAAAGGCTTCTCAGAAAAAAATGAAATGGCAGGATCTCGAAAAGATGGTCCGGGTAATTGCCGAAATCAAATTTTCCGCCCCTGCCCGCGCAGAAGATATAGCGGGAGTCAAATGCGATTGCGTTATACATCTGGATGATGGCAGTGCTGTTATTGTCGAGGTTAGCAAGGAGAATGAAATTGACAAGTTGCGCAAGGATATAAATAAATTTAATACAATCCGGCCACATTTTTTTGGTCGGAATATTTTCCCAAAATGCCATTTCGTCACAATCGAAAATCCGACCCCATCGTTAATAGAGGCGGGCAAGGCTGCCAACGTATCAGTATTTTCGGTTGAGCAATATTTCAATTTTTTGCTTGGCCATGAAAATTACAAAAACGTCCGAATAACACATGCATTCGGATCGGCGGTTGATTTGTATTCTGGTGAGCCTGATCTTAAATCCTATGTTTCCGTTAATTATTTTTCTGAGGCCGGTGATCCATATAGCGTCGCAAAGATCGCGGAAGAGCTCGTTCAGGGGAAAACGGTTGTCCTGATCGGTGACTATGGGTCTGGAAAAAGCCGATGTGTAAAAGAAATTTTTGAGTATCTGAGCGGCGATCCATCGAAATCTCGTTATCATTTTCCAATTGCTATTAATTTAAAGGAAAACTGGGGGCTGAAACGGGCAACAGAGTTCATTACTCGCCACTTTACCGATCTTGGATTAGGCGATCTGGTGCAAGATTCCTTGAAAACCGCTTTCTCGCCAGCGTCAATTTTTCTACTTGATGGGTTCGACGAAATCGGAGCGCAAACTTGGAGTGACGACCCCACAAAGTTGGTCGAAATTCGCAGACAGTCCCTTGTCGGTGTGAAGGATATTATTCAGCGCGCAAAGGGAGGGGTTCTAATAACAGGCCGTGAACATTACTTTAATAATGATGCTGAATTACTCGAGTGCTTGGGTCTGGGGCACAAAGATGTTCTATTTTTAAGATGCAATCAGGAACTCACTAGTCCGCAGTTCTCGGAAATGGTTGGCAGAACTATCACGGACCTCCCGGCGTGGGTTCCAAAAAAACCACTTATTGGGACAATTATTAGGGATATGGAGCCATCGATCATCGATTCGCTCTTTTCAACCAGTACCGGGCAAATTGATTTTTGGGACATTCTTCTAACTACGTTCTGCGAACGAGAAGCGAAAATCAACCCGATTCTTGATCCGATAATAATTAGAAGTTTGTACTCTCACATCGGCAGACTTTCCCGGGCGACCAAAAATGCGTTGGGGCCGATTGCAATTAGAGATATCAATGAAGCGTTTGAAAGAACTACGGGTAGGCCGCCAACCGATGAGTCCGCGATCATTCTTCAACGCCTTCCTGGCTTGAGTCGAATTGGCGCGGAAAGCCTAGATCGCCAATTTGTTGATACGTATATATTGGATGGATTAAAGGCAGAAGATCTACTGACACTTTATGGAGGTAGTGATGGCGGGGCTTTGAAGGTTGAATGGAAGCACCCGATTGAATCGTTCGGTGCATTTTATGTGGCAACTCGAATCGAAAGCGTCAAGCAAATTCCTACGATGGTTGCCTTCATTAAACGCTACCACAGTTCGGAAAATAAAGTCTTACTGTCGGATTTGCTGTCCTCTTTGTTACTTTGCGATGGTCATTCGATTGATCTTGGCGGTTTGGCTATTGATAAAGGGCGTTTTCACAACATCTCTCTTTCATCGTCAAAGTTGATTAATTTTAGCCTCAACGATTGCTATGTTGGAAGCCTTGACGTAACTGAAGCTGATCCTCAAGGTGTCAGGCTGGCGAACTGCGTCATCGACATTTTGGATGGTGTGGCAGATGAGGATAATTTACCAGCGTGGATTTTTAATCCACTGGTTGGGCAATACCAGTCCGTTAGCACTCTTGCGGCTATTCGTCAGGCGGGGCTCTCTGTTGCTCAAACTTTTTTACTCACTAGTTTGCGAAAGTTATTCCTTCAGCCGGGAGCCGGGAGAAAAGAAAGCAGTATGTATAAGGGTTTTGGTGATTCGACAAGCAAGAAGATTTGTGAAAAGGTTCTTTCCGCTCTTATTTACCATAAATTTTGTACCCGATTTAAGGGTTCAAGTGAAGGAACATTCTTGCCAAACCGCAGTTTGACTCCTCGGGCTCGGGCGATAATGAACCAAATGACCTTGTCAAAAGACGAACTGTGGGCTGCTGTTAGTCGTATAGAACATTAGTTGATTGCTACGTTCCAGGGTGATGAAGGGCACCAATATTTTGTGGAATGTATAACAAATTTTCCAACGGGGGAGGCTTGCTTCCCCCTATTTTTTTCCAAAATCAAATAAACGCCTCGCAATCCGTTGGTTGTCCGATTGTCGCCTTTCTTACTCGGATTAGTGTCGTTCAGACATTGGCCCTGCCGCGAGAAGTAGTACGTCGACCACGCTCATTATCGCCTTCATCAAAGGCGCGAGCATATAGGACGATCGAACGTTCGTTGGCAAGGCGGAGCCGACATCTGAGCGCCCTAACGAAGCAACCGGCGGACGCTTTCTTGGCCGACTGCAGCCAACCGACAATTGCCCCCTAAACGCGCGCAGGAAAGCAAAAAAATCCGTGTCAAAATGGCGTAGGCGCTTGATCACCCCCTCAAGAAACCCGCAGCGCCCCACTAGCAATCACCGGCCCAGTAGGCTGCCCCGTAACCGACCCACCTTCCGGCTCAACCGAAACCGCCAACGTCGCACTAGCAACCAACTGCGCCACGATCTTCGCCGGCAGCGCCATCGAAGCTGGCGCATCCGCCGGGAACACGCCCAGCGCAATCGGTTTCTCCCCATTAGGAATCAACCAAAGCTCCGTCGACCGCCCACTTGCCACTTGCGGATGCACTGCCGGCACCACGACCATATTCCCGCGCTGCAAATCGACCGTCGCCGTCCAGTGCGCAACGCCGTCGGTACGGGCGAGGGTAGCGACCAGATACCCGCTCGGCTGCGAAGAAGAACCAGAAGACCCAGAAGGAGCCGAAACCCCGCCAGACGGAGCCTCCCGCAACACCCCCAAATTCACCGCCAACAAAACCACCACCGCGACACTCGCCCCAACCCCCACCCAGCGCCACAAATCGAGCGAATTCCACCACCCACCACCCCGCGCAGGTTGGGCCACGGAAATCGGCGCAGCCGGCAAAAATCCCAAATCACGCCGAATCCGCGTCCAAACCCGCTCAGGCGGCTCCACCGCAGCAAGCTCATCAGCCAGCGGCGCCAACCGCACCAACCAGGCATCGAGCGTCGCCCGCAACACCGCATCGCGTCGAACATCACGCTCAAGCTGCCGGCGCGAGTCGGAATCAAGCACGCCGAGCGCATATTCAGCGCAGCGCAGGTCGTCGTCGGAGAAGGCAGGGGTATTCATCGCTCGAGGCACAGCTTCAGTTGCAGGAGACTGCGGCGAATCCAGCTTTTCATGGTGCCGAGCGGCACGCGCAGGCGTTCAGCCAGTTCGGCATAAGTCGCACCCGTAAAGAACGCTTCGCGAATCGCACCACGCTGCTGCGCTTCGAGCGCCTGCAGGCACTGCTCGAGCCGGCGGCGTGCCTCGCTCGATTCGGCCAGTTCGGCGGGAGTGGGGGAGTCGTCTTCGATGGCGTCGGCCTGCTCGTCGTCGAGCGGGCTTTCGCGATGCTGGCGCAGGCGGTCGATGCAGCGGTTGCGGGCCAGTGTGAGCAGCCAGGTCATGGCGCTGCCGCGCTCCGCATCGAAGCTGTCGGCACGACGCCAGGCGCTGGTGTACACCTCCTGCAGCAGATCCTCGGCCTCGCTGCGGTCATGCACCATCCGCACGATCACGGCAAAAACGCGCGACGAACTGAGACGGTACAGCGCCTCGAACGCCGGCTGGTCGCCCTGGGCGACACGTTGCAAAGCCTGGTTGAGCTGGGCGCGCCGCGCCTCGTCGGCATCGGGACTCTCGGTCATGTCGGGCGTGATCTTGACGCGCGGATTCGATGCCGCGCTGCGTCGTGGCTGAAGTGTCACGAAATATAGCATCGGCGGTGCGCCGCCGTATATCGTGCCGCTCCAGCCTGCCTGTCTGATCGTCATGGTGGCGCGTCCGTCGTTACCGATACCTGTACATACGGACGAACCGGCACGCAGGATGCAGCGGATTGCGCAACCGGCGCGTCGCACACCGTTGCCTGGCCGCATCGGCCGGCCTGCGGCGGGCCGCCGCTGCGCTATGATCACGCCTTTTACGCGCCCCGCCCGGCGCGGGCCGCGGGTTTGCCCCGGTTTGAGCGGTTTCCCTGTTACTCCCCTGATTTCCAGATGACTCGACGAATGCCCGCGGCTGCGCTGCGGAAACTCCCGCGACCGCGCACGTTGCAGCGGCAACTCGGCCTCGGCTTGACCGTGATGGCGGCGCATGCCGTCGCCGCCCCGGCCGATGCGCCGGCCGCCGCGCCGGTGCCGGCCTCCGAAACGCGTACCGGCAAGGACGACGCCACCGCCACCCGCGTGCTGCCGGCGGTCGCCGTGTCGGGCCGCGCGGATGCATCGTGGCGCGCACGCACGGCGTCGGTCACGGGCCGCGACGACGCGTCGATCCTCAACACGCCGGCCTCGGTCACGGTGGTGACGGCCGCGCAGATCGCCGACCAGCAAGCGAAGACAGTAGCCGACGTGCTGCGCAACGACGCCTCGGTCAACGCGGACTACACGCCGGTGGGCTATTACGGCAACTTCACGATCCGCGGCTTCCCGCTCGATCCGGCGAGCGCGCTGCGGCTGGATGGCCTCGCGCTGTCGGGCGAGCAGAACGTGCCGCTGGAAAACAAGTCGCGCGTGGAGATCCTGAAAGGGTTGGCGGCGATCGACAGCGGCGTGCTGTCGCCGGGCGGCGTGGTCAACTTCGTCAGCAAGCGGCCGGAGAACGTGTCGAGCGTGACGGCAGGCGTGGACAGCCGCGGTTCGACCTCGGCCTCGGTGGACCTGGGCCGCCGCTTCGGCCCGGACAATCAGTTCGGGTTCCGGATCAACGCGGCGAAGGAAAACATCCACTCGTACGTGGACGACGCGAACGGCCGCCGCACGTTCGGCTCGATCGCGGCGGACTGGAACATCACGCCGCGCGCCAGCCTGCAGGTCAACGCGGAATTCCAGCAGTGGATCCAGCGCTCGGTGTCGGGCTATCAACTGCTGGGCGGCACGGTGGTGCCGCCGGCAGCCTCCACCTCGAAGCTGCTCGGCGTGCAGCCGTGGGCCAAGCCGGTCACGACCGACGCGCTGAACCTCAACGCCCGCTTCGACTACGCGTTCAACGACGACTGGCGCGCCTACGTCACGGGCGGGCGCAGTCGCACGATGATCGACGACAACGTGGCGTTCGCCTACGGCTGCGGCTATTCGCCGAGCTGCGGCGCGGGCGGCACCTCGCCGTTCTTCTTCGCGTCGAACGGCGATTTCGACGTATACGACTACCGCAGCCCCGGCGAATACCGCCGCAACGACGAAGTGCGCGCGGCCGTGTCGGGCAAGTTCACGACCGGCCCGCTGCGCCACGACGTGCTGTTCGGCGTGGGCGCATTGCATCGCGTGGTGCGGCTGTCTGATGCCGTCTACGACTACGTGGGCACCGACAATATCTACGGCCCCGATCAGGCGTTCGCGCCGTCGCCGAACGAGGCGAGCGTGTCGTATCCGCAGCTCGACGCGTGGCAGGTGTCGCTATTCGCGTCCGACAAGATCAGCCTGGGCGATCACTGGCAGGTGCTGCTGGGCGGCCGCCAGGTGCTGCTGCGCCAGCGCGCCTGGACCAGCCAGGACGGCGACACCACTCGCACCGATCGCACCAAGTTCCTGCCGCAACTGGCGCTGGTCTACAAGCCGGTCGCGCCGCTGACGTTCTACGGCTCGTACAGCAAGGATCTGTCGCTCGGCGATCAGGCGCCGGTGCGCGCCAGCAATGCCTACGCGTTCCTGCCGCCGATCGAATCGAACGCCTATGAAGTGGGCGCGAAATACGACTGGGCCAACCGCCTGACGCTGACGGCCGCCGCGTTCACGATCAGCCGGCCGTTCCAGTTCGCGCAGCCCGACTCGTCGGACGCCGGTTACACGTTCGTGCAGCAGGGCCGCGAACGTCACGACGGCATCGAACTCGGCGCGTCGGGCCAGGTGACCGAACGTCTCGCGCTGAACGCGTCGCTGACGGCGATCCGCGCGCGGGCCTACGATTCCGGTTCGCCCGCCTACGAAGGCCATCAGGTGATCAACACGCCGCCGCTGCGCGCCACGCTGAATGCCGACTACGCGGTGCCGGGCCTGCCGGGCTTCCATCTGCTCGGCGGCCTCGAATACAGCGCCGGCCGCACGGCCAACGAGGAAGGCACGGCGCGCGTGCCGGGCTGGATCGTGGTGAACGCGGGCGCGCGCTACAGCACCAAGCTCGGCGGGCACCGCATCACGGCGCGGTTGTGGGTCGACAACCTGTTCAACCGCTATTACTGGCGCGATGCCGGCGAGCAGCAGGGCGACGCCTACCTGTTCCTCGGCGCGCCGCGCACGGCGCGGATGTCGGTCACGTACGACTTCTGAGCGCCGCGCGCCCCGGAGACCGCCCCATGTCACCTCTCGAAATTGCCGGTGTGATCGTCAGCGCGCTGGCGATCTGGCTGACGGCGCGGCGCAACATGCTGTGCTGGCCGATCGGGCTGGCGTCGGTCGCGCTGTACGCGTGGATCTTCCTCGACGCCAAGCTGTATTCGGACATGCTGCTGCAAGGCGCGTTCGCCGCGCTGCAACTGTTTGGCTGGTATCGCTGGCTGGTGCAGCGGCGCGCATCGGCCGGCCAGCCCGGCGAGGGCGAGCAGCCGGTGCTGCCCGAGCGCGACGTCGGCTTGCGCCGCCTCGCGCCGGGGCTGCTCGCGGCCGTGGTGCTCAGTGTGCTGCTGGGCAGCGCGATGGCCCACTGGACCGACGCCTCGCTGCCGTATGTCGATGCCACGCTGACGGCGTTCAGCCTCGTCGCCCAATACTGGACGGCGCGCCGCTATATCGCGTCGTGGCAGCTGTGGCTGGTGGTGGACGTGATCTACGTGGGCATGTTCGTCTACAAGGCGCTGTATCTGACGGCCGGGCTGTATGCGCTGTTCGTGGTGCTGGCCGCGATCGGCTGGCGCGATTGGGCGAGGGCGCTGGCGCGCGCGGATGCCGAAGCCGAAGCCGTGCGGCTGGAGACGAGCCGATGAGGCGCGTCGGATCGGCCGCTTGGGTTCGCCGGCTCGACGAGGCCACGCATGAGCACCGATTTGCCCTGGGACTCGGTCAATTCCATCGGCCAACTTGGCCTGCCGACGCAGCGAGGCCACGCATGAGCGCTGATTGCCCCCGAGGCTTGGTCAATACCATCGGCCAACTTCGCCTGCCAGCGCAACAAGGCCGCGCATGAACCCCGATTCCCCCCGCGACCCCGCCGAGGACGCCGCACCCGCGCCGCTCCAGTTCACTGTCGATGGCGAAACGGCCGAACGCGACTGGCCGCTGATCACGCGCGCCGAAGTGGCGGGGCTGCTGGCCGATTTCCCGCAAGCGGCCGAACTCGCGCGGCTGTCCTGGCACAGCCCGCGGCCGTTCTCGGCCGCCGTGCTGGCCAGCGCAGGCGACGGCGCGGAACTGTTCGTCAAGCGTCACCACGCGGCGATCCGCGACGTGGCCGGCTTGGAAGAAGAGCACCGCTTCATGGCGCACCTGCGCGCGCAGGGCGTGCCGGTGGCCGAGGTGCTGACCGACGCGGCGGGCCGTACCGCCGTGTCGCGCGGCGACTGGACCTACGAGGTGCATCGCGTGTCGCCGGGCGTGGATACCTATCGCGGCGTGATGTCGTGGAAGCCGTTCTTTCACACGACCCACGCGGCGGCGGCCGGGCGCATGCTGGCCACGCTGCATCGCGCGGCAGCCGTTTACGACGCGCCCGCGCGCGAGCTTCGGCCCCTGTTGACGAGCTTTCGCGTGTTGTCCTCGCCCGACCTGGGCGCGGCGCTCGACGCGTGGGTCCACGCGCAGCCGGGCCTGGCGCGCGCGCTCGACGGCCGCGACTGGCACGCCGACGTGATGCGCGAGATCGCGCCGTTCCATCGTGAACTCGTGCCGCTGCTCGACACGCTCGCGCCGTGCTGGACCCACGGCGACTGGCACGCCTCGAACCTGCTCTGGAGCGGCGACGACGCCGCCGCCGAGGTGGTCAGCGTGCTCGATTTCGGCCTGAGCGACCGCACCTGCGCCGTGCTCGATCTCGCCACGGCGATCGAGCGCAACCTCGTCGATTGGCTCGCGCCAGCGCAATCGCGCCGCGTCGAGTTCGCACAACTCGACGCGCTGCTCGACGGTTACGAATCGGTGCAGCCGCTCGCGCGCGACGCCTACCGCGCGCTGATCGCGCTGCTGCCGATCGCGCATGCCGAGTTCGCGCTGTCGGAGGTGGAGTATTTCAACGGGATCTTGTCGTCGCCGGTGGGCACCGAGGCGGCCTACGACGGCTACCTGATCGGCCATGCGCGCTGGTTCGCCGGGCCGGACGGTCAGCGGCTGCTGGACGCGCTGCGCGCGCGGATGCCGGCCGCCTGAGCGCAGCCCGCCCGCGCGTCGAGCGTTATTGCGCGGGCGGCTTCGGTTGCGGCTGAGGCTGCGTCGCCTGTGCCGGGTTCCACACCACGGCGTTGTCCACCGCGTAAAAGCGGTACGTCACATGCGCCTGCCGCCATTGCTGCTGGAACTGCGCCAGTTCGGCCGAGGTGGAAATCGAACCGAACTTGCCGTCGCTCGTGAACACGAACGCGCGCGGCGGCGCGAGCAGCAGGAATTGTCGGTAGGCCAGCACCACGGGCGCCTTCTGGGCGGCCGGCACGGGCAGGGCGTTCAGGTCCGAGATCGCCGCGAAGCCGCTGCCGAGCGCGTGCCCGTCGGGCGAGAACTGGATGCCCACGCCCTTCATCGTGGCCTGCCAGGCGGCCACTTCCTTCCCATAACGGTCGGGCAGTTGCGCGACCCATTCGGCCGGATACGAAAACGCGAAATTCTCGGTGGCGGTGGCCACCGAGCGCACCACGCCGATCAACCGGCCCTGTTCGTCGAACAGGCCGCCGCCGCTCGACCCGCTGGCCACCGGCGTGGACGACTGGATGATCGGCACCTGGCTCTCCGGCTCCTGGCGCAGCGAGGAGATCAGCCCGTCGGTCAGCGACAGTTCCAGCCCGCGCGGGCTCGAAATCACATACACGCGCTGCCCGACGCGCAGCGTGCTGATCGGCGCGATCGGCACCGGCTGGCGATCGATGCCGCCGGCCACGCGCAGCAGGCACATGTCGCGGCGGTTGTCGGGGTCGCGCAGCACTTCGTCCACGTTGACGGTGTCGGGGCCATTGGCCAGCTTGATGTCGATGGCCTTCTCGACCACATGGCAGGCCGTGATGAAACGGCCCGGCGCGATCAAGACCGCGCTGCCGATCATGAACTGGTTGTTTTCGGGTTGGGCCGCCTTGACCGTCCAGATCTTCGGCGAGACGGTGGCGAACACCTGTTCGGCGTGCGTCGCGCCCGGCTGCGGGGCGGCTTGGGAAGCTTGGGAAGCTTGCGGCGGGGCGGGCTGCTGGGCGAGCGCGCCGGTGCCGATCCCGGCGAGCAGCCAGAGCGCATGACGCCAGGCCGCGGCGCTGTGTTTCCTGTCGATGCGCATGTGAGGTTCCTCGTGGGGCAACGATGCGGTGGCGATCCGTCAGGCAAGGCGCGGCGGGAAACACGGGCAGATCGGGCCACCGATTATAGTCGGTGGCGCCGTGGGGATGCGGAAGCGGGAAGGCTAGGAAACGGCCGCGCGCGTCAACCGATCTCGGTAAAGCGCGCGCTGTCGAGCGGCAGCTTCAGGCGCGCCGCCATGCGCTCGAACGCGCGATCCCAACCGGCCGATTGCGGCACATGGCGGTCGTAGATCTCGCCGAGCTTGCGGAACAGCGCCTCGCTCGGCATGCCGCCGTGCTGCTGGTAAGCCGCGTGCCATTCCTGGATGCAGGCCAGCGGCATGGCCACCGCCGCGTCGCGCACGAACGCGGCGCGATCGATGCCGCTCGTCATCGCCTGCTCGGTGAAACGCAGCGTCTGGAACACCGCTTCGCCCTCGTCGGTCAGGCGCTCGTGGCAGTACGACGCCGGGTCGGCCGCGTGTTCGCGCGGGCCGCGCTGGGCGTGCGTGACCTCGTGGATGATGGTCAGCGCGGCCAGCGTCGTGTTCTCCATCATCTGCGTGTTGAGCAGGATCGTGCCCACGCCGCGCTGCGGCTCGCGCTCGTATTTGACGGTGCCGCTGCGCGCGTCGTAGTACGGCGCGGCGTTGCGGATGGTGCAGGACGTCTCCCGCGTCGGATGGAGGCTGAAGCCGGCCTGCCGCGCCCACTGCAGGCACTGCGCCACCATCGGCCAGCGCGCGGCGGCGCGCGAGCCGTCGTATTTCATCTCGTCGAAGTGCGGGCGGCGCGACGGCGCGGACGCAGCCGGTGCCGTCGCGAGCCCGTGCGAGCGGGCCGCCACCATCGTGCGCAGGTGCGGGCTGGGTGGTGGAGACGCGGCGCGGCGGGTCGAAGCAGGCTCCCCGGCGTCGCTTGCAGACGTGGACAGCACCGGGCGGGCCGTGATCCTGCGTGGCGCGCCGTTCCGGTCGGCACCGGTGGCCGACAGATCCGCCAGCGGGCCGCCTGCCCGTGCGGTGGGTGTGCCCGGCGCGGCGGGCGCGGGGTCGGCATGCGGCGTGGTGTCCGCATGGGGATCGTGGTTCGCGTTGAGGTTCGATGTCCGCGAAATAGTCGCCATCGTTGAGTGCAATCCAGTGTTCAACTGGCGCCAGTTTGCGAGTGGCGTGCGATGGCGTTTGCCGGAAATGCGAACCGGCATGGCCGTGTGCGAAGCGCGGCGACATGAAATTGGCGAGATGCGACACCATCGCGTCGTATTTGCCGACGATGCGGCGAGACCCAAGCGAACCGGCAATTCCGCCCGGCTCGCCGCCCTCAAGCCACCCTCGAGCCGCCTTCAAGCCGCCTTCAAGCGCTCAGGTCAGCATGACGAGGCTGGCCGCCTGCGCCGTGGGCAGCCACAGCGCGAGCCGCGCATGCAGCTCGCTCTCGCTCAGGCCGGTACGGCGCGCCGCGGCGCGCGCGCAATCGGCCAGCGTGCCGGGCCGCCGCGCCACGCGCCGCAGCGCGAAGAACTGCCAGTCGGCCAGCGGCTCCATCGACACGCGGAACCGGTGGCGGCGGATCGCGACATGGTTCGCCTGCCGCGCGGGCGGCTCGTCCGGGCGCTGGCCGCGCAGCCAGGGGCGGATGCCGTCGGCCGCGTGGCGCAGCGTCAGCAGCCGCGTCGTGGCGGGCAGGGCGACCGTGCACGACGCGCCGGTCAGCAACGGCAGCACGTCCATCGTCGCCGCGCCCGCGCCGCGCACGGGGTTGTCGATTCCGGCCGCGCGGCCCGATTCGGCAATCGCGCGTTCGAGCCGCGCCAGATCGAGCGGAAACGACTGCGACGCGCGCCGCGCCGCGCCCCCGCCCGTGCGCCGCTGCGAGCCGAGCAGGAACGCCGGAAACGCCGCGCCGAGCGCATGCAGTGTGGGCGAACGCGACGGATGCCGATGCAGATACGCCCGCGCGAAGAAGCGGAACAGCGTCGGGCCGAGCAGGCGCAACAGCGCCGGATATTCCGCTTCGAGACAGCCGATCAGGCGCAGCCAGTAACCGTCCGCGTACACCGCGAGCCGCGCCTGCGGATCGACGCCGCCCGGCACCGCGATCACGGCCGCGATGCCCGCGCCCTCGTGCTGCGCGGCCTGCGCCAGCCCGGCATCGAGGCCGCCCGGGTGGGTGGTGGCCATCTGCATCCAGCGCTGGATCGCCGCCATCGACATCGCGTCATCCATCGATCAGCTCCGGCGCGGGGAAATGCAACGGCGTGGAGAGCGCCGCATCGGGCAGCGCCGCGTGCCCGGCGGGCAGGTCGGCCTCGCTCAGGCGCTCGCCGGCCGCCACGCGGCGCGCCTTGTCGAGTTCCGCCAGCAGCGTGTCGTAGTCGGGCAGGTTGGCGTCCCATTCGAGCAGCGTGGAGACGCCGCCCGTCAGCCGCTGCGCCAGCGCGTACAACTCCCACACCGGCGCGGGCACCGGCTGATCGTGCGTATCGATCAGCGTGTCGCCGTGCCGGATATGGCCGGCCAGATGGATCTGCACGATCTGGTCGTGCGGCAGCGCGTACAGGTAGGCCACCGGGTCGAAGCGATGATTGACCGCGCTGACATACACGTTGTTGACGTCGAGCAGCAGCCCGCAGCCGGTGCGCCGCGCCAGCCGCGCGAGGAAATCGCATTCGGGCATCGTGGACGCGCGGAACTGCACGTAGCTCGACGGGTTCTCCAGCACGAGCGGGCGGCCCAGCCATTGCTGCACGGCATCCACGCGCGCGCTCACGTGATCGAGCGACGCGTCGGTCAGCGGCATCGGCAGCAGGTCGTGCGAGTTGTGCGAACCGAGGCCGGTCCAGCACAGGTGATCGGACACCCACACCGCGCGCACGTCGTCCATCAGGCGGCGCAGTCGGGTCAGGTAGCCGAGGTCGAGCGGCGTATCCGAACCGATCGACAGCGACACCCCATGCATGACGATCGGCACCTCGGCGGCGATCCGGTCGAGCATCGCGCGCTGATGGCCGGCATCCTCGAAATAGTTCTCCGAAATGATCTCGAACCAGCCCACGCGCGCGCCATCGGCGAGGATCGCCGGCAGGTGCTGCGGCCGCAGGCCGACCCCGAAGCCCAGGTCGGGCAGGCCCAGGCGCGGGGCGCGTTTCGATCCCGGCCCCGGCGCGAAGGCCGGGGCCACGCCAGCGCCCGGGGGCCATGCCCCCGGGCCGGCGCCGTCAGCATCGACGGTCAAGGTCATGCGTGGTGCTCCGATCAGGTCGACGGCGGCAGCGCGATGCGCAGCGTGGTGGCCGTCGGCTTGGCCGGGGCCGGCTTCTGGCGATGCGCCCAGACCTTCTCCAGCGCGCCCCAGGCAATGTCGTACACCGAATCGCCCTTCTCGAACGAGAGCGTTTCGAACGACGTGCCGTCCGGCGTCGTCAGCGGCACCATCTTGCCTTCGGCGTCGCAGTCGTACAGCTTCATCGTGCCGCTGGTCGGATAGAGCTGCGAGGCCGAGATCGGCACCGCGCAACCGCCGAAGCTCTTGCAGAGATTGTCGGCCGGCGCGCTGTACAGCGTCGGCGCGCCGCAACCGCCACCGATCTTCGCGGCGGATTGCGTGCTCGACGATTGCGAGCAGTTGCCGCCGCCCGTGACCAGCTGCACGAAACCGCAACCGCCTTGCGTCGCGCACAGGTTCGAGCCCTTGCAGCTGTGATACACGGCATGCGCGGCGCAATCGCCGCCGGTGGCGTCGAGCGACAGCGACTGGCAGGCGTGCATCGTGTCCGAGTGGCCGGCCGGTTGCGGCGCGTTCGGCGCGCGCAGCGTCGGCGCTTCGCCGTACACGGCCCAGTACAGCGCCATGCGGTCGCCCGAGCCCACCATCGACGGGAACGGGAACGCCACCGCCGCGTCCTCCCACGAATCGCTCAACACGGTGGTGATGCCGGCCAGCGCCCCCTTCACCACGTTGTCGAGTTCGGCGCGCGGCGTGCCGAGCTTGAGATCGTTCAGCGCGGCGGCCACATCCGCCGGCTTCGGGATGCTCGGGTTCGCCCCGGCCTCGCTCCAGCTCGGCGTGGTCAGCAACGCGGCCGTCCACTCGTGGCCGCTGGCATGCCAGTGCGTCCAGGTTTCGAGGTGCTGCACGTAGGCGGCGATCTGCTCGAAACGCTCGTGGTGGTCGAAGCCGCCGTTGTCGGCGCGGGCCGTGGCGTCGTCGCTTTGCGGGGCTTGCGCGCCGGTATCCGTATAGCTCGGGTAATCCTGTTCGAGCGCTTCCTTGCTCGGCTGGAAGCGCGGCAGCACGCTCTTGAGCGTCAGCAGGTTCGACGCGTTGTTCAGGCGCGCCGTGTCCTGCACCATCGCCACGAACGTGTTGACCGTCGGCCAGTCGATGCCGCCTTCGCCCTGGTCGCAGATCGCCCACATCATGCCGATCGCCTGCAGGTGCGCCTGGGCCGGCTGGGTGGTGGTCAGCATCGGCGTGACGCCCGGGTATTCGGCCATCGGGTGCGAGGTCGACGCGGTGTTGTTGAACAGGTCGCGCTGGCCGATCGGCTGATCCGAGCCTTCGGTGCGCACCAGCATCTTCTCGAACAGCGTGACGTTGTCGGTGTAGCGGATCGTCGTGTACTGGAGCAGGCAGTAGTACATCCAGCCGATCGTGCCGAACAGCGGCAGGTCGGTTTCGGTCTTCTGCGCCGTCCAGTTCGCGAACGGCACGGTCGGGAAGTACTTGCCATGCGCGTCGGGGTTGATCTTCTCGAGCGCCGTGTCGTGGTTCTGCTCGATGATCTCGAACAGCGTGACCTGGTCGGCCGTCAGCGCGGCCAGGTCCACGTTCAGCTTGCGGCCCGGCACGCCTTCGTTGATGTCGGTCAGATCGAGGATGTGCGGGATGACCGTCTTGTCCGGGCCGTAGCAGGTCCAGTTGTATTCGGCGTCCTGCAGCGCGGCGCTGTTGAAGTTCGGCTTGACGCCGAGCGCGGCAGAGAGGTTCGCGGCCATCTGCAGGTGCAGCATCTCGTCGATGAAGACCGAGAACACCAGGTTGTAGGCCTTCTGGTTGGCGACGGCGGTATCGGTGTCGGGGCCGGCCGGAATCTGGCCGATCGAGCGGCCCGGCCAGACGCGGCCCTGGTAGTAATCGATGCCCTTCGAGTTGATCGCGTGCGTGCCCTGGATCGACTTCATCGCGCACATGTAGAGCGGGATGGTGAACAGTTCGACGTTCACCGCGGCCTGCAGCAGCGCGGTCAGCGCGGCCTTGTCGGCGTCGAGCTGGTCGAGCGGCTGGCCGACGATCTGGGAGGGGTGATCGGGAATCAGGCCCGAAGCGGAGTGTGCCGTGGTCATTGCCTACCTCTGTGGGAATTTTCCGCGTTAACCCTTGAATGGCAACGTCGGATTGCTTTTATAAAGGCCGGTTTGCTGCGTGGATGAAGGCATCCGTGTTACCTCGCGCAGCGGGGATTTTCAATTCGTATGGCCCCGTGAATTGAAACACCCGAACATGACTGCCGTGTTACTCCATTCGCATACCGCGCGATGGCGCAAGCCTACACCGCCAAAAAGGCGTGTCACAAGCAATTTTCATGACAACGTCATTTTGTGATGGCGAAAGATAATCGCATGGCGCCTATTTATTTTAATGAATGGCTGCCAATGGATCTTCCATTGCTGCCATTATTTTTATTGTGCGCAGCGGGAATTGATCGCGCGAAAACGTTTGGCATTGAAGGGCGCCGACACAAGTTCGCCGGGCAATCGAATTTTATTTGGGGCGGCGTGGTTGTGGTTCGCAAGGGGGGAACATGGCGATCGGCTTGTTTC
The DNA here is from genome assembly GCF_054589155.1 of Burkholderia sp. 3C. Taxonomy (NCBI): domain Bacteria; kingdom Pseudomonadati; phylum Pseudomonadota; class Betaproteobacteria; order Burkholderiales; family Burkholderiaceae; genus Burkholderia; species Burkholderia sp. 3C. Next base: position 72,223 of record NZ_BAAILN010000151.1, on the reverse strand, counting down.
GAGTGCGGCAAGCTCGGGTTTCGGCTTGCCGCACCGGGAAAGCCGGCCGCTCAAGCCTTGCGGATCACCGCTTCGGCCTTCGCCTGCATCGGCACGATCGTGCTGTAATACGGCCAGATATACGGGCCGCCCGCCCCCTGATTCAGATCCTGATGAATCGACGTATAACCCTCGATCGCCGGCGGCGACGCGCTATCGATCACGAGCAGCGTGATCGCGGTAATCGGCTTTTTGTTCGGCTCGTTGGTCTTCCACGTCATGTAGATGAATTTCCCGCCCGCGCCGGCCTTCAGATCCTGCGGGTTCCATTCCCAGCCCGACGGCGGATTGGACTGCGCCTGGTCGTAGGCCACGAAATTCAGCGACGTGACCGGATTGCTGTCGCCGGTTTGATAGCCGATGTAGATATATTCGCCGCCCACGCCGGTATTCGTATCGGTGGTAATGAAATCCCACGGCCGTTGGTAGTGCGGGCCCGGGTTGTTGCCGGCTTGCGTCGTCAGAGCGTTAATCGGTGTGGTCATTTTTCACCCCTCTCAAGGTTTGAGTTGAGAGTTTAGTATATTAAGTGAAATGGAATTATCAACCGAGAGTCTTTTCGTTTTAATTGACTGTCCTGGTATCGCAGGACGCGACGTAATTCAAAATCGAAAACGAATTATGAATGATGCCGAAACCGTCGATTTTGTCATTCACGTTATCGATTCGCCGGCAAGGTTTCCGGCATTGATTAATGGCACAGCGCCGTCGAACTGAGCCGCAGCGCTTCCGCGATATCGCCGGGCCGCGCCGGCAGCGGGCCATACGCATCGGAGAACGCCTCGCCGCCGAAGCCGGGCGAGGGCGCGGAATCGGCATGCAGCGTCAGCGTGCCGGCCAGCAGCGCGAGCGCCACGCCAGCCATCGGCAACCAGCGCGCGGCGCGATGCGTGCGATGTGCGTTGCCGTGTTCGTCGTCATGTCGATGCTGCATTGTCCCGGGTTCGCAAGATGAAGTGGAAATGCCTCGCGCGAGCGTCGCGAATCGACGCGATGACGTCGTATGGAGCGCCTGAACGGCACGCGAAACACCCTGCACGGAGCCGTCCGATTCTAGTCACCCAGGCCCCGCTACCCCAACCAACGAGCGGCACTAAGCTTAGCGTTGCCCCCGGATGTAAATAGCTGAAATGGTGCTTTGACAGCCGATTCGCGGCGCTTCTAGCATTCGGCTTTTCCGAACCATTCGGAATCCTCCCTATCATCGTTCCCCGGGGACTCGCCATGCACCGCCCATCCTCCGCTCTCCGCGCCACCACCTTCCTCAAACGCGTGCTGTCGCGCCGCACGCCGCTCGCGCTGGCCGCTACGGCCACGCTCGGCGCGGCGGCGGCCGTGACCGCGTTCGCGGCATCCGGCCCGGCCGAGCCGAAAGCGGCGCTGACCTCGATCACGCTGCAACTCGACCCGATCACCGCGATCGCGCAGGACAAGGGCTTCCTGAAGGCCGAATACGCGAAGATCGGCGTCAAGCAGGTCACGCTGGTGGCGCCCGGCACCGCGCAGATGATCGGCGCGGAAGCGGCGCAATTGAATGGCGGCGGCATCGCCGTGGCGCAGCGGATGATCTATCCGGCCGTGGTGCACCGCGCCAACGGGCTGGACGCGGTGATCGTGTGGGAATCGCAGCCGTCGGACAAGTTCCGCACGCCGATCCTCGCGCGCGCGGACAACGACAAGATCAACGGCATCAAGGATCTCGACGGCAAGAAGTTCGCCAGCAGCCGCGTGAGCTGCTATTGGACGGCGCCATTCGAGGCCCTGACCAAGGCCGGCCTGCCGCTCGACAGCCGCACCTCGCACGGCCGCATCCGCTACCAGTCGATCGACTCGACCACGGTGGTCACGGCGGCGCTGCTGAGTGGGGCGATCGACGCCACGGCCATGCACCTCGGCACCTCGAACGCCGCCGCGCTGTATCTGGCGCATCAGGTCAAGGTGGTGGGCCGCTCGCCCGATCACGGCGAATACGTGGACGGCGCGGGCCGCGTGTCGTACTTCGCGATGCGCTCGTTCGCCGATCAATACCCGCAGGCGATTCGCGCGTTCCTGAGCGCGATGCAGCAGGCCCGCAGCTGGGCGCTCGCGCATCCCGACGACGCCGCGCAGATCGTCGCGCGCGAAACGCGCGTGCCGGTGGATATCGCGCGCTTCCAGATCACCGATCCGTCCGAGTTCTTCTTCATGGCCGGCGAGCCGGATGCGAAGAACGTGCGCTCGACCATCAAGCGCTTCCAGGCCTGGTACGTGGAGCACGGCGACGACATCCTGACCGAACGCCATCTGAGCGACCCGCAGATCGACGCGCTGGTCGACGACCGCTTCTTCGCGGGCGGCCAATACTCGATCTACCAGTGAGCGAGCCGGCTCGCCACACGGAGAACACGATGGCAAATGCAGCGACGCGGCAGCAGGCGCGCGCGGGGCTGGGCGGGCCGGTGCGGCGCGATGCGCCTCGGGCGACCAGTGACCATCACGGCAAGCACGATCAGCACAATCAGCACGACGCGCCGGACGACGCCAGCACGCCCGCCGCCCGGCAATCCGAACCCCGCACCCAACCCGGCCGCGACCGCTTCACGCTGGCGCGCCTCGGCTGGCTGGCCTGGCCGTGGATCCTGCCGGTGCTGATCGTCGGCTTGTGGAGCATCGCGAGCACCCGCCACTGGATTCCGGCCGTGTTCCTGCCCACGCCGTGGCGCACCGCCACCTCGTTCTGGGACATGCTGGTGCGCGATTCGTATCTGCACGATTTCGGCGTCAGCGTCTCGCTGGTGCTGCAATCGTTCGTGTATGGCGCGGCGGCCGCGATCGCGCTCGGCTTCACGGCCGGGCTGGTCCGGCCCGTCGAACGCTTCTTCGGGCCGACGCTCGACACGATCCGGCATATCCCCGGCATCGCGTGGTTTCCGCTGATCGTGCTGTGGCTCGGCGTGGGCGCGCCGGCCAAGACCCTGGTGATCGCCAAGACGGTGTTCTTCCCGGTGTTCCTCAACACGCTGCAGGGCATCCGCAACGCCGACGCGCGCCATATCGAACTGGGCCGCGTGCTGACGCTGACGCGCCTGCAGATGCTGCGCTACATCCTGATTCCGTCGGCGCTGCCGACCATCATGGTCAGCCTGCGCTACAGCGCGGGCCTCGCGTGGGCGATGGTGGTGGTGGCCGAGGGGCTGGCCGGGCAGCAGGGCATCGGCTTTCTGATCTTCCGCGCGCAATCGCTGCTGATGACCGACCAGTTGCTGGTGTGCATGGTGACGATCGGCGTGGTGGGCTTCCTGATCGATCGCGGCATGTACGCGGTGCAGCGTCATGCGCTGCGCTGGAAGGCGTCCGCGTCGCCCGGCGCGCAATAAATCAACCCGAACGGAGCACCCAGCCATGCCGGTTGCCACCCTCGGCCGCGACGCGCGGCCACCCGAGGCGGGCGAGCCCGCCCATCATCCGCTGCATGTTCGCGGCCTGACCAAGCGCTTCACGTCGCAGGGCCGCACCCGCACCGTGCTCGACGGCATCGAACTCGACGTCGCGCCCGGCGAATTCGTCAGCGTGGTCGGCCCGAGCGGTTGCGGGAAATCGACGCTGCTGCGCGTGCTGGCCGGCCTCGACGACGATTACGACGGCAGCTTGCGGCTCGGCGCGGCCGAGGTGCGCGGGCCAAGCCTGTCGCGCGGCATCGTGTTCCAGGATCACCGGTTGCTGCCGTGGCTCACGCTGGAGCAGAACGTGGCGCTGGCGCTGAAGAATGTCGACATCGACGACGCCACCAAGCGTGAGCGCGTGCGCGCCCATCTCGAACTGGTGGGCCTGGACGGCAGCCGCGACGCGTGGCCGGGCGAGCTGTCGGGCGGCATGGCGCAGCGCGGTGCGATCGCCCGCGCGCTGGTGACCGCGCCCGATGTGCTGCTGCTTGACGAGCCGCTCAGCGCGCTCGATGCGCTGACGCGCGCGCGGCTCCAGGACGCGCTGCTGGAGATCTGGCAGCGGCAGCGCGTGACGATGGTGCTGGTCACGCACGATATCGAGGAGGCGCTGTACCTGAGCCAGCGGATCGTCGTGCTGTCGGCCAACCCGGGGCGCGTCGAGCGGATCGTGGAGGTGCCGATCGATTACCCGCGCGACCGCGCGAGCTATGCGTTCGCCGACATGCGGCGCGAGGTGGGGGCAGCGATCGCGGCGTAAATCGCTGCACACGCGGCGCAAGCACGCCTTGTCGGCAGAAAAATGACAAAACGGTAATGAACACGTCAGCGTGACGGGGTCATGACACGGTGAGAATGCCTTATCGGCCGCGTGGGCCATCGACACGACAGCGCATGATGCGCTCGGCCGGCTCGCCCTTCGTGGGCGGACAAGGAGCTTCCGATGCGATTCCCGATCCGGGCGGCCAAGGCCGCCGTCATGCTGCTGGCCGCCTGCGCCGGCCTGTATTCCCAAGCGAGCCATGCGCAATTGACGCGCGCCCAGGTGCGCGCCGACCTCGTGCGCGTCGAACAGGCGGGCTTCGATCCACTCGGCGAGACGCTCGATTTCCCGGCCGACATCCAGGCCGCCGAGGCGAAGCTGGCGGCGTCCGATGCGGCGTCACTTGGCGCGGCCACGCCGCTGGCGGTCGCGAGCCGGGCCGATGCCAACGTCATCGGTGCGAGCGCGGGCGCGGCAGCGCCGCAATCGCATTGACCCGGCGGCACGGCATGGCGCATTCACCGCTTTCCCGGCGTTCCCGCTTCCCGTTCAAGGCTGTCGGCCTGACGCTGGCCGCCGTTGCGGCCACCGCCGCGGCCGGCGCGCTCGGGGTGATCTATTCCGGTTGGTACGACGTCTCCGCGATCCCGCCGCACGATCCGATCGTGGCCTGGGCGCTGCACACCACCTACGAGAACTCGCTGCATCGGCACGCGCGGGGCATCGTCGCGCCGCCCGACCTGATGAGCGACGCCAACATCGCGGCCGGCGCGCGGCGCTACGCGGCCACCTGCGTGGCCTGCCACGGCGCGCCGGGCGAACCGCCCGGGCCGATCGCGCGCGGCATCCTGCCCGGCGCGCCGTTGTTGCTCGACGCGAAGCGCCGCAACACGCCACCGCTGATGTTCTGGACCATCCGCAACGGCGTGCGCATGACGGCCATGCCGGCGTTCGGCAAGACGTTCAGCGATCAGGACATCTGGCAACTCGCGGCGTTCCTCAAGCATGCGCGCGGCATGTCGGCCGCCGATTACGCCCGGTTGAGCGCCGCGCCGGGCCGGTAGCGCATCGCTTTCAATTCAGTTCGTTGTCCGTTCGATTTCGCTTTCTTTCTGATACATTGCGTGTCGCGCCGCCCGGCTCGTTCATGACGAACCGCGTGGCGCGCATAACGACATCACACTGAGAGAACAACCATGTTGCGAAATCGAATCGGGCGAGCCTCGGCGGGGGCCGTGCTGGCCGCGTCGTGCATGCTGGCGGCCAGCGCCGCCCAGGCCGCCGGGCTGGACATCCACGATGCGCGCCTGCAGGACCTGTATGCGCGCTACGCACAGGCCGACTACGAGGTCGACGACCTGCCGGAATTCGGCGACGGCAAGCACGTGCGCTTCGACGGCGTGGTCGTCGAACACGCGGAAGGCCTCGACGGCGGCAATATCTTCGTGGCCGGCGATCCGGCCAAGCCCACGGAAGCCGTCGCGCGCCTCGGCGCATTCGACGACGCCACCGACGCGCAAATGAAGGCGCTGCCGGTCGGCAAGCGCTTCAAGGCGATCTGCGTGCTGCAAGCCACCTCCGGCACGCACTACCTCGCGCTGACCGACTGCGTGGTGAAATCATGAGCGGCGCGTTCCGATTCCGCCTCGCGGGCGCCGCGACTGCGCTGTCGATGCTGCTGGCGATGCCGGCCAGCCATGCCGCCTCAGCCGTTCCCTCGGCCTCGCTCGATTCCCGCGCGCTGCTCGACAAGATCGTGCAATGCCGCGCCTCCTACGACGAACTGGCCGAATTCAACGACCGCGTCGATCAGCACCGCGTGAAGCTGCGCGAAGCCAAGGCGCAGGATCTTGCGCCGGGGCCGGCGTGGACCGTCACGCCGCCGCTCACGACGCTCGGCGTCAAGAGCAGCACGGTGGTGCTGAACAGCCGCAGCACGGTGCTGCTGATCGTGCCGTCGGCGCATCCGTATAACGACGTGCTCGCGCTCGTACCGGGCAACGGGATGGAAATCGAGCTGAAGATGGGCACGGATGCGATCGTCCGCAAGGACATCGACGACCGCGCCCTGCGCGCGTTCACGGTGGACAAGACGCATTACGCGGCCGGTTGCGTGTATGACGAACGCCGGATGCTGCTGGCGCGCGCCGCGCGCTACAACGCGTCGCCGGAACGGCAGGCCGAGAAGAAGGCGCTCGAACGGGCGCTCGATCAGTAAGCGGTTGGGCGGCTCGGAATCGGCGCCGCGCCCGCATGGGGGCGGCGCCGGTTTCCGTTTCAGGGCCGCGCGATCTCGCGGGCCAGCCGCACCACCGTTACGCCGGGCGCGTCTTTCGGCGCAAGCGGCCCCGCGTCAGAACTTGTGCCGAATGCCCGTCACGGCCAGGAACTGCGACGCGCCGCTCGATGCGCCGCTGGTGCCTTCGATCTGCGCCACCGCGTTGCTGGCGTGCTGGTAGAGCAGGTCGATGTAGATGTCGGTGCGTTTCGACAGGAAATACTGGAGCGCCGTGTTGGTCTGCCAGTAGTGCCACGAACCCACCGCGCCGTTGGTCGACACGTTCGTATACGTCTCGCCCACGGCCGCATGCAGCGCCGGTGTAATCGCATAGCGCAGGCTGGCCTCGGCGTTCTGGTAGGTCTGGTGCTGGCTGGCCGGCGTCAGTTCGAAGCGGGTATTGGTGTACATCAGCCCGAGCGTCGCGCGCCCCATCTCGTACAGCCCGCCCACGCCCCAGATGCGCTGGTTCGTGATGCCCTTCAGGAACGTGAAGTAGTTGTCGGACGGAATCGCGCCGGTGGTGTCGGTGGCCGGATGGTCGAGCACCACGTAGGCCGCGCCGAGCCGCCACGGGCCGCCCGTCCAGGTCGCGCCCACGCTGTACGAGCGGTTGGTCGCGAACGAGGCCGCGTTGCCCGACAGCGCGTACATGGTGTTGACCTGCAGCCCGTAAATCGTCGGCGTGACGTACTTGATCGAATTGTCGGTGCGGAACGAGTTGTTGATGTCGTCGGTGTCGAACGGGTGGGTGGCGTACTGCACCATATCGGTGGCCATCTGCAGCGGTTCGAGCGAATCCTGCGACGCGTTGTACTGGCGGCCCAGCGTGATCGTGCCGTAGCGCGCCGTGGCGATCCCCACCCAGGCCTGCCGCCCGAACATGCGGCCGTTCGCGCTGGCCACGCCGGTCTGCAGGTTGAAACCGTTCTCCAGCCGGAAGATCGCGCGGTTGCCGCCGCCCAGATCCTCGCTGCCGAGAAAGCCCCAGCGCGAGCCTTGCTCGCTGCCGGCCGTGGCCTGGTAGTTGGCGTGGCCGCCCTGGTTGCTCGTGTACGTGAAGCCGCCGTCCACGATGCCGTACAGCGTGACGCTCGATTGCGCCTGCGCCGCGCCGGCCGCCAGGCCGAGCCCGAGGCCGCCGGCCGCGATGCGGATGGCCCGCAACGATGCTGTTTTCATGATGTTTTCCCCTGTTTCAAGCACTACGGTTGACGTTGTTAACTACTCTGTACTGCGAACTAAAGACGAGCCGATCCGCCCCATGGCGCCGCGTCGTGCGCGGCGTGGGGTGGCGAATCAGGCGGGAAGGCCCGGCAGCCCGGGCCGGTTCAGGCGGTGTGCGGCGGCAGCGCGAGCGCGTCGAGTTGCGCGGTGTCCACGATCGGCAGCACGAGTTGCGACGGGGTGCCCGCACCGAGCCACACGCGGTTGACGGCCACGCGCGGCGCGCGGGCCAGCGCGGGCGCTTCGCCGCTGTTCGGGTTCACGTCGAAGTGCGGGAAGTTGCTGCTGGAGATGTCGATGCGGATGCGATGGCCGCGCGCGAAACGGTTCGCGGTGGCGAACGGCTCGATCGCGATCTCGTACACACGGCCCGCTTCGAGCAGTTCGGGCGCTTCCCACGACGCATGGAAGCGGCAGCGGAAGATGCCGTCGGTCAGGTTCATCGCATAGCCGTCCGGGTAATCGGCGTTGGGCGGGCACACGTCGATCAGCTTGGCCGTGAAATCGGTGTCGGGCGCGTCGCTCGATACCCACAGCCGCACGCGGATCGGGCCGGCCACCGCCACGTCGTGTTCGAGCGGGGGCGTCTGGAACACCAGCACGTCGGGCCGTGCGGCGAGCGGCCGGCCCGGCGCCTGCACGCCGAAGAAGCCGGGCAGCTCGCGCTGGTCGAATGCGCCGCCCTCGAACACCGGCGCGCCCGAGGTCAGCGCGCCGCCGATGGTGGGCACCGGGCGCGCGGGGTCGAACGCGTAGGCGATCGAGGTTTGCGCGTCGTCGGCCGCGGCCGGATCGCGGGTGAGCGAGCCGTCGGCGCGCAGGTGAAACGGCACCGCTTGCGTGCCGGGCAGCGGCCATGACGGCGCACCGATCCAGCGCCCGCCGTGCGACATGCGGCCGTCGGCGTTGCGGCGGCCGCTGCCGCCGCCCATCACGAAGATGCGGGCCACCGGCTCGATGGCGCGCGGCGCGTCCGCCGGCTTGAGCCAGCGGTCGAACCAGCGTGCGCGCATCGCGAGCCAATCCTCGGCCAGCTCGCCTTCGATCGCCGCATGCTCGCCGAAATCGACGTCGCCGCTGTAGCGCACGTTGCGGTCGCCGTGCAGCCACGGCCCCATGATCAGATACGCGGGCGCCTCGGGCACGTCCGACAGCGCCGCGAAATTCGCCAGCGTGCTCTGCACGTAGGCGTCGTACCAGCTCGACATCCAGATTGCCGGCACGCGCCGCATCGCGCCGTAGAAATGCTCGGCGCAGATGCCGGGCTGGCGCCAGTAGTCGTCGTAGGCGTCGCGCGTCCATTGCTCGAACAGGTAATGCTCGTAGTCGGGCACGCTGGCCAGCGGCGAATGGCCGGGCCGCCAGGGCATGCGCGCGAACCAGTCGCGCAGGTCGTGCCCGGCAAGCGCCGCAGCCACCAGCGGATCGGCCTCGGCGGCCGGGCTGTTGCGCGCGCGGTTGAACGCCCAGGTGGCCTGCTTCAGCTCGAACGCACCGCCCTGGCGGATGCCGCAGTGGTAGCCGTTCGCGAAGCCGCCCGAATCGAGCACCATGCAGGCCAGCGCGGGCGGGTTCAGGCAGGCGGCGGCCAGTTGCGTGTGCGCCGCGTACGACAGGCCCATCGTGCCGACCCGCCCGTCGGACCACGGCTGCGCGGCGATCCAGGCCATCGTGTCGAAGCCGTCGGGGCCTTCCGCGATGTATTTCTCGAACGCGCCTTCGGAGCCGTAGCGGCCCCGGCAATCCTGCATCACCACCGCATAGCCGCGCGCCGCGAAATAGCGCGCCACGTCGGCGCGGTTCATCGGCGGCGCGCCGTGGTGGATCTCCGAGCGCGACAGGTCGGTCTTGCCGTACGGCGTGCGTTCGAGGATGGCCGGCAACGGCGCGTCGATGCCCACCCGGTAGCCGGGCGGCAGGTACACGTCGGTGGCGAGGCGCACGCCGTCGCGCATCGGCACCATCAGGTCGGCCAGCCCGGCCGCCGGCGAGGCGGCGGCATCGGGGAAAGCGGCGGTCGGCGAAGCGAAAAACGTCATGGTCGGGTCTCTACGTAGAGCAGGGAAGTGCGTTCGGCCTGGTTCGGATGAAAGATCACGCCGCCGCGCGCCGCCCAGTAATCGACGGGGAAATAGAGCGGCACGATCGCGTAATCGCGGAAGGCGACATCGGCCGCGTCGGCCAGCAATTGGCGGCGCGCGGTGGTGTCGAAGGTTTGCGAGGCCTGTTGCAGCAGCGCGTCCACGCGCGGGTTCGAATAACGCGTGCGGTTGAACGCGCCGGTGCCGGCCGCCGTTGAATGGGTGGCGATCACGTTGGTCAGCGCGATCGCCGAATCGCTGGTGCTGTTGCCGAAGCTGAACACGAACGCGCTGTAGGCCCGCTTCGCGGCCGCCCCGGCGTACACGTTGTACGGCTGCGTGACCACGTCGTCGATGCGGATGCCGCCGCGCGCCAGCATCTGGCCGAGCACCTGGCCCAGGTCGCCGTCGCTGGCGAAACGGTCGTTCGATGCGTGCAGCGTGAGCCGGAAGCCCTGCGGATAGCCGGCCTCGGCCAGCAGGCGGCGCGCGCCGGCCGGGTCAAAGGCATCGGGCGTCAGGCGCGGGTCGTGGCCGCCGAGGCCGGGCGGCGCGATCTGCGCGGCCGGCAGCGCCGCGCCGTTGAGCAGGTAGCGCGCGATCGCCTCGCGATCGATCATCTTCGAGATCGCCTCGCGCACCCGCACGTCGCGCAGCGGGTTCGCGCCCGCCTGCGCGCCGCCGGCCGGGTTCGCCGCCACATGCACGAACGGCGACACCGGGCGCGAGCCGTCGAGCGCCAGATAGATCAGCCGCGCCGACGGCCCCGAGAACAGCGTCACGTCGCGCGTGTGGCGCAGGCGATCGAGCGTGACCGGCGGCACGTTGTCGATCAGATCGACCGAGCCGGACATCAGCGCCGAGAGCCGCGCCGCGTCGTTGGCCACGAAGCGCAGCGTCGCGTGGTCGAACGCGGGGCGCTTGCCCCAGTAATACGGGTTGCGTTCGAGCACCAACCGGTCGCCCGGGATCCAGCGCACCAACCGGTACGGGCCGGTGCCCACCGCCACGGCCGGGTTGCGGTAATCGCTGCTGGCGTGGCCGGCCGCGGCGTGTCGCGACGCGATATACACCAGCCCGACCTGCTCGACGAAAGCCGGTGACGGTGTTTTCGTCACGATCCGCAAGGTCAGCGCATCGATCACGTCGATGCGCGCGATCTCGGCCACCGCGCCCGAGAACGGCGCGGGGCTGTTCGGCACGTGGCGCGCGCGTTGCAACGACCAGGCCACGTCGTCGGCCGTCAGCGGCGAGCCGTCCGAGAAGCGCACGCCGGGGCGCAGATGGAATTCCCAGGTGGTCGGATCGAGGTTGCGCCACGATTGCGCGAGGCCGGGCCGCACCTGCAGGTTTTCGTCCTGCGAGATCAGGCGCTCGAACAGGTTCTCGGCCGTCTGCATGTTGTTCTGCGTGCGCGAGAACAGCGGATCGAGCGAGGCCGGCTCGGAGGCCAGCGCCATCGTGATGTCGCGGTGAGCGGCATTTGCGGCACCCGCCGCATCGGCGGCCTGCGCGGGAGCCGCGCCCGCCAGCGCGGCGGCCAGCCAGGCGGCGAGCGTCAGCCGCGCCGGCAACCCGCGCCGCACATTCGCCGGGAAACGGAGCCGCATCATGCCGCCTCCACGAGATGACAGGCGCTCCAGTGCCCGCTGGCGGTTTCGCGCAGCAGCGGCCGCTCGCTGCGGCAGCGCGCGTTCGCGTGCGGGCAGCGCGGATGGAAGTGGCAGCCGGACGGCGGCGCGAGCGGCGAGGGCAGCTCGCCGCGAATCGATTCGAAGCGATGCCGGCGGTTCGCGAGCCGCGGCACCTGGCCGAGCAGCGCGATCGTGTACGGATGCTGCGGCCGCGCGAACAACGCCTCGGTGGGGGCGGTTTCCACCACGCGCCCGAGGTACATGATCGCCACGCGGTCGCTCAGGTGCTCGACCACGCCCAGGTCGTGGCTGATGAACAGGTAGGTAAGGCCGAGGTCGCGCCGCAGCCGCATGAACAGGTTGATGATCTGCGCCTGGATCGACACGTCGAGCGCGGCGATCGATTCGTCGCAGATCAGGAAATCGGGGTTCACGGCCAGCGCGCGGCCGATGCCGATGCGTTGCCGCTGGCCGCCCGAGAACTGATGCGGGAAGCGATCGCGGAAATCGGGGTTCAGCCCGACGCGCTGCATCACGTCCACCACGAACGCGTCGTAGCCGGCGCGATCGACCAGGCCATGCACCCGCGGCGCCTCGCCGATGATGTCGCGCACCCGCTTGCGCGGATTCAGCGACGACAGCGGGTCCTGAAAGATCAACTGGGTGGCGAGCCGTTGCGCGCCGGATTGGGTTGCGGCTGCGGTTGCCGCGCCCGCCGCCGCATCGAACACGCGAATCGTGCCGTCGGACGGCGGCACCACACCGGCCAGCATCCGGCCGAGCGTGGATTTTCCGCAGCCCGATTCGCCGACCAGGCCGAGCACCTCGCCGCGCCGGATCGTCAGATCCACGCCGTCGACGGCATGCACCACCGGCGCGGCCGGCTTCGCGCCGAGCCAGCCGGCGATCCGCTCGGCATAATGGGGCCGCCGCGCGAAGCGCCGCGACAGTTGCCGCGCCTCCAGCAGCGGGGCGGTTTCGGGAAGGGGGCTCATTGAGTGTCTCCGTTGCGCGGGTGGAAGCAGCGCCAGGTGTGATCGTGGTCGGCCGCCACGGGCGGCTCGGTGCTGCGGCACTGCGCGCTGGCGCGCGTGCAGCGCGGCGCGAACGCGCAGCCGGCCGGCAGCGCCAGCAGGTTCGGCGCGATGCCGGGAATCGGTTTCAGCGGCGCGCCGCGCGGCGCATGCTCGGGCAGCGATTCGATCAGGCCGATCGTGTAGGGATGGCGCGGGCGGTCGAGGATCGCGTCCACGCTGCCCGATTCGACGATGCGGCCCGCGTACATCACGCAGACGCGCTGCGCGAGCCCCGCGACCACCGCCAGATCGTGGCTGACCCACACCATCGCCGTGCGCGTGCGCTCGCACAGCGCCTGCATCTGCGCGAGGATCTGCGCCTGGATCGTCACGTCGAGCGCGGTGGTGGGTTCGTCGGCGATGATCAGATCCGGCTCGTGCAGCAGCGCGATGGCGATCGCCACGCGCTGGCGCATGCCGCCCGACAACTGATGCGGATAGGCGGCGAGCCGTTCGTCGGGCGCGGCGATGCCGACCTTGGCGAGCGCATCGCGCGCCCGCTCGCGCGCGGCCGACTTCGACACGCTGGCATGGGCGCGCACCGATTCGATCATCTGCGTATCGATGCGCAGCACCGGGTTCAAGGTCATCATCGGATCCTGGAATATCATCGCGATCCGGTTGCCGCGCAGGCGGCGCAGCGCATCGGGCGCGAGCGTGGTCAGGTCGCGGCCGTTGAACAGCACCTGGCCGCCGACGATGCGGCCCGGCGCGTCCACCAGGCCGAGCACCGAGAAGCCGGTGATCGACTTGCCGGAGCCGGATTCGCCGACCAGGCCGACCACCTCGCCCGGCGCGACGTCGAAGCTGACGTCGTCGACCGCGCGCGCGATGCCGTCGCCGGTGAAGAAATGCGTGCGCAAGTGCTGCACGGAAAGCGTGGGCGTCGTCATGTCGATCCTATTTCTGCAAACGCGGGTTGAGCGCTTCGCGCACGCTGTCGCCGACCACGTTCATGCTGAACACCAGCGTGAGCAGCAGCAGGCCGGGCAGCACGCTGATCCAGTAGTTGCCGGCCAGCAGTTGCTGGAAGCCGTTCGCGATCAGCAGGCCGAGCGACGGCCGCGTGACCGGCAGGCCGATGCCGAGAAAGCTCAGGGTGGCCTCGGCCGAGATCGCCGAGGCCACCTGCACCAGCCCGATCACGATCACGGGCGGCAGGCAGTTCGGCAGCAGATGCCCGAACAGCACGCGGCGATGGCCGAGGCCCAGGCAGCGCGCGGCCTCCATGTATTCCTTGCGGCGCTCGACGGCGGCCACCGCGCGCACCGTGCGGGCGAAATAGGCCCATTGCACCGTGACCAGCGCCAGCACCACCTTGTCCACGCCCTGACCGAGCACGGCCAGCACCATCAGCGCGACCAGGATGGTCGGAAAGCCCAGCAGCAGATCGACGGTGCGCATCACGAGCGCGTCGACGGTGCGGCCGAAGTAGGCGGCGCACAGGCCCAGCGTGGTGCCGAGCGTCATCGCCACCGCGCCGGCCAGCAGGCCGACGCCGAGGCTGATGCGCAGCCCGTACAGCATCGCGGCCAGCATGTCGCGGCCAAGCGCGTCGCTGCCGAGCAGGTAAAGGTGGCCGCTGGCGCCGCGCGCGAACGGCGGCAGCCGCGCGTCGCTGACGCTCAACTGGGCGAGGTCGTAGGGGTTTTGCGGCGCGATCCACGGCGCGAGCAGCGCCACGGCGATCAGCACGATCAGCACCGCGCTGGCGGCGGCAATGCCGGGCGAGGCCGCCAGGCTGCGCACCACGCGGCCGGCCGTGGTGTGCGGATCGAGCCGCGGCAGCCTGGGCAGCGCGGTGCGCAACGCGAGGCGCGTGCGCAGGGAACGGGCGAGCAGGCCGATCATGCCGCCTCCAGCCGCACGCGCGGGTCCAGCAGCGACTGGACGATGTCCACCAGCAGGTTCAGCAGCGTGAACATCGTCACGACGATCAGCAGATAGGCCACGATCACCGGGCGATCGAGCCGCGTGATGCTGTCGATGATCAGCTTGCCCACGCCCGGCCACGCGAAGATCGTCTCGGTTACCGTCGCGAACGCGATCAGCGAGCCGAACTCCATGCCCACCACCGTGACGATCGGAATCAGGATGTTCTTCAGCACGTGCACGCCGATCACGCGGCGCTCGGGCAAGCCCTTGGCGCGCGCGAACTTCACGTAATCGAGCGGCAGCGTTTCGCGCACGCCGGCCCGCGTGAGCCGCGTGACCAGCGACATCTTGAACAGCGAGAGATTCAGCGCCGGCAGCAGCAGGTGCAGCAGCCCGTCGCGCGTGGCGAGGCTCGTATGGATGCCGAGCCAGTCGCCGAGCGCGCCGCGCCCGGCCGACGGCAGCCAGCCGAGCGTGACCGAAAAGATCAGCACCAGCATGATCCCCTGCCAGAAGTTCGGCAGGCTGAAGCCGAGGATCGAACCGGACATCACCATCCGGTCGAACCGCGAGCCGGCGCGCAGCCCGGCCAGCAGGCCGAGCGGCAGGCCGATGCCGAGCGCCAGCACCAGCGCGACGAAGCCCAGCTCCAGCGTGGCCGGCAGCCGTTCGAAGATCAGACGAATCGACGGCTCGTCGAACACGAACGAGCGCCCCAGGTCGCCATGCAGCGCATGCACCACGAAATGCAGGTATTGCTGCCAGAGCGGCTGATCCAGCCCCAGCGCGCGCACCGCCTGGGCGATCTCGGCGGGGCTGGCGTCGGCCGGGATCAGGATCGCGACCGGGTCGCCGATTGCGTAGACGCCGCAGAACACCAGCAGCGACGTCAACCACAGGACGCCGGCGCTCTGGACGATGCGGCGGATGATGAAGGCCATCATTGCGTGTCGAACCTCGAATGTTGAGAATGCGATGGCCGGCGCCTGTCCGGTGCCGGTCGTTGGATGCGATGATTCGACGTCAATATGGCGGTCGCAAGCCTATGCGCGATCGGCATACGTCTATGCATAAACTGCGATGAACCTGAAACAGCTCGAAGCGTTCGCGGCGGTGGCCGCGCTGCACACCACGACGGCCGCCGCGCAGCGGCTGGGCCTGTCGCAGTCGGCGGTCAGCCGCTTGCTGGCCCAACTGGAAGAAGACCTCGGCCTGACCCTGTTCCAGCGCGAACAGGGGCGGCTCGCGCCCACGCGCGAGGCCGACGCGCTGGTGGGCGACGCCGAGGCGATTCTCGAAGCCGCGCGCTGCCTGGAGCGGCATGCGCAGCAACTGCGGCTGGCCGGCACGCGCCGCAAGCTGGTGCGCGTGATGGTGCCGAACACGCTTGCGCAATCGCTGCTGCCCTCGGTGCTCGGGCGCTTCTACGAAACCTATGACGACGCCGTGCTCGAAGTGTTTTCGGGCACTTATCAGGCGTCCGAGCAGGCGTTGCGCAGCCGCGAGGTGGACCTGGCGATCGTGCGCCTGCCCGATCCGCAGCCGGGCCTGACGATGGTGCGCGAGTTCGTGAGCGAGGCGGTGTGCGTGATGCCGGCCGGTCATCCGCTGGCGGCGCTGGCGGAAATCGGCCCGCGCGATCTGGACGGCGTGCCGATGGTGCTGTTGTGGCGGCAGAGTTCGATGCGCCACGAAGTGGATGCGTCGTTTCGCAATGCCCGCATCAGCCAGGCGATCGCGGCCGAGGTGCATTCGGTCAGCGTGGCCTGCGCGATGGCCGAGCGCGGCATCGGCGTGACCATCGTGAGCCGCCTGATCGCCAGCACCTGCGCCGGCAACGGGCTCGTGATGCGGCCGTTCCGGCCGGAGCTGGCGTTTTGCGTGGCGATCGCGGCGCTCGACAGCGAGCCGCTCGGGCCGGTGGCGCGAGCGTTCGCGGAGCAGTTGGGGGAGGCGCTGGCGGCGCTCGATGCGCCAGGGGCGGGGGTTGAGCAGCACCCCGCGCGCGACGGCGCCGGCCCGGATTCAGCGGCTGGCGGGCTGGCCGACGGTTGATGCGGCGCGGCGCTTGCCGGCCAGCAGCGGCAGCACCAGCGGCGTGCCCGTGACCGGATCGGCGATCACCTGCGTATCCAGCCCGAACGCCGCGCGGATCACCGCCGGCGTCACGATCTCGCACGGATCGCCACGCGCGACGAGGTGGCCGCCGCGCATCACGATCATGTCGTCCGCGTAACGGCACGCCTCGTTGAGGTCGTGCAGCACCGCGACGATCGTCGTGCCGTGCCGCGCATTCAACTGGTGACACAGTTCGAGCACCTCGATGCGGTGCGCGAGATCGAGAAACGTGGTGGGCTCGTCGAGCAGCAGGATGTCGGTCTGCTGCGCCAGCGACATCGCGATCCACACACGCTGCCGCTGCCCGCCCGACAGTTCGGACACCCGACGATTGGCCAGCTCGGCCACGTCCGTGGCGGCCATCGCTTCGGCAATCGCGGCGCGATCCTCGGCCGATTGCCAGCCGAACGCCGATTGATGCGGGTAGCGCCCGCGCCCGACCAGTTCGGCCACCGTCACGCCGTCCGGCGCCTGCGACGATTGCGGCAGGAAACCCACCCGCCGCGCGAACGGCTTCGACGCGTAATCGCGCACGTCGCGCCCGTCGAGCGATACGCTGCCCTGCGCCGGGCGCAGCAGGCGGCTCAAGGCCTTCAGCAAGGTGGATTTGCCGCAACCGTTCGGCCCGACGATCGCCGTGAAGCGGTGCGGTGCGATCGTCACGTCGAGGTTCTCGGCGATCGAGGTGCCGCCCGGATAGCGCAGGCTCAGGCCGCGCGCCTGGAGGCCGTCGTCGTTGGCGGCCGTCACGGGCGGGGCGAGTGCGTCGGTTTCGGCCGCGTTCACGGCGTGGCTCCGTCACCCGCACCCGCGAGCGCGCGATCGATGCGCGGCACGAGGTGGCCGAGCGAATAGTCGATGCTGGCCGGCGAGCCGGTGGCGAAGGCCGCGCGCAGTTCGGCGTCGCGCCGGTTGTCGAGCAGCACCACGCGGTGCTGGCGGAACGCGTCGAGCGCCCGCACGGCCGGCTCGCCGACGATCGACGCGGCCGGGCGCGCGAACGCCACCAGCAGCACGAGGTCCGCGTCGATCGCGCCGGTGCGCTCGATCGGCAGGTCTGCGAAATAGTTGCGGGCCGGCAGGCGCTTGACGGCCGGCGACAGCGTCAGGCCGATATCCTCCAGCAACTGCGGCCGCACATCGCCTTCGACATAGGAGTGCCAACCGTTCTGCACGCCCCAGTTGATCGTGAACGTCTTGCCCGCGAACGCCGGATGCGCGGCCTTCACGGCCTGGATTTTCGCGGTGGTGGCGGCGATCAGCACCTTGCCCGCTTCGACCTTGCCGAGCGCCAGCGCGTCGATCGTCACCTGGCGCTGCCACGGCAGGTTGTTGTTCGTCAGGCCGGGCGGCGAGGCCACCGTCGGCGCGATCCGCGACAGCAACTGGTAGTTCGCCTGCGAGCTGTTGTCGCGGCCGTTGACGTCGAGGATCAGGTCCGGGTGCAGTGCGGCGATCCGCCGGAAATCGAGGTCGCCGCGCGGCAGGATCACCGGCGCGGGGCCATGCACCAGTGATTGCGACCACGGGTTGACCTGGCCCGGCTTGAGGCCGAGCTGCTGCCAATCCTGGATCGCGACCGGCGTGACGCCGAGCGCGAGCACCACGTCCGCCTCGTTCCAGCCGAGCGCGACCACGCGCAAGGGCTGGCGCGCGACGGTCGTCGTGCCCCATTGATGCGTGATCGTTACCGGAAACGCGGGCGCGGCGGCATCGGGGCCGGCCGCCG